>DATCSZ010000298.1:0-5765 GCA_036568205.1 Pseudomonadales bacterium | reverse complement strand
CTATCTGCAGCTGTTACCGTGAAAACCCCTTCCCGACCCGACACACTTTATGCGCAAAACCGGCCGCTGCTGGAAGCGTTCCGTTTTGACGCCGAGGTGGCCCAGGTATTCGATGACATGATCCGCCGCTCCGTGCCGGGCTACCCCCTGATGCTCGACTTGCTGGGCGTGACAAGCTGTCGCACGGTCACCGCCAACAATAGTCTTTGTTATGATCTTGGCTGCTCGCTGGGCGCATCCACACTGGCAATCCGCCACAATATCCGCCCGGCAGATTGTCGTATTATTGCCATCGACAACTCAGCTGACATGCTGGAGCGCTGCCGCCGCGTCATTGCCAACGACAACAGCCCAACTGCCGTGGACATTCGCCAGCAGGACATTATCCATACCGCTTTCGAGCCCTGCGCACTGGTCAGCATGAACCTGACCCTGCAATTTATTGAACTATCGCAACGACTGCCACTGCTAACCCGCATCGCCGATGCCCTTGTCGAGGGCGGCATACTTTTTCTGTCAGAAAAACTGCGTTTTGACGATGACTTCAGCCAGCATGAACTGACCGAGCTGCATCACCAGTTCAAGAAGCAACAAGGCTACAGTGATCTGGAAATTGCCCAGAAACGCAGTGCCATTGAGAATGTGCTGCTGCCGGAAACACTGGAAAACCATATCCAGCGCCTGCAGAGTGCCGGCTTTTGTCATGTGTTGCCAGTCCTGCAATGTTTCAATTTCGTTTCCCTGATTGCCTTCAAGTAACCGGCCATGCTCGACTTCAAGGATTTTTTTTCAGCGCTCCCTGACACACCGTTACAGGATTTTGCCGCTGACTTTGACAATGCACTGCAGCGGCGGCTTGCAGTTCGCACCTATGGTGACCTGGTAAAATGGCAGGATGTTTTGCAGTCACTGCCCGCTATCCTGCCGGATCACACACAGCTGAGCGGCGATACCGTCAGAATTGACAGTGCCGTGCCACTGCCAGACAGCGCGCGCGAACAGCTGCAACAAAACCTGATGCAGCTTGCCCCCTGGCGCAAGGGCCCCTTCTCACTGTTTGGCCTGCAGATAGACACCGAATGGCGCTCTGACTGGAAGTGGCAACGTGTGCAGCCGCATATCCAGCCACTGGCCGATCGTATGGTGCTGGATGTCGGCTGTGGCAACGGCTATCACTGCTGGCGCATGCGCGGCGATGGTGCGCGTTTTGTACTGGGCGTGGATCCAATGATCAAGTTCCTGTACCAGTTCAGGGTATTCAAACGTTATCTGCAGCATGAGCCGGTCTTTCTGTTGCCAATGACATCGGAAGATGTGCCGGCAACCGGCCTGTTTGACACGGTCTTTTCCATGGGCGTGCTGTATCACCGTAAATCGCCGCTGACACATCTGGAAGAACTGAAACAATCACTGCGCCAGGGCGGTGAGCTGGTGCTGGAAACACTGGTGGTTGATGGTGACGAAAAAACCGTTTTAATGCCTGAAGATCGTTATGCCTGCATGCCCAATGTATGGTTTATTCCCAGCACCCGGGCACTGGAAAACTGGTTGCACCGGCTAGGTTTTGACCAGATCCGTACGGTTGATGTCAATCGCACCAGCACCGACGAACAGCGCAGCACTGCATGGATGCCGGGTCATTCACTGGCGCAGTTCCTGGACCCTGACAACCCGCAACTGAGTCGTGAAGGTTATCCGGCACCACAGCGTGCAATCATACTGGCCAACAAACGCTGAGGTTCAATCCTTTGCCAGTGCATACAAGCGGGTACGGACAAAAGCCAGCTTGTCATCCATAGCGGCAAACTGGCGGTCTATCACAGCCGCATTGAGCGGCTTGCCAAAACGCATCGGCAGACGCCGGCCTCGCTGACGTGAAAACATCTCGCGCAACAGCTTGACCTGCAACAACTCTCGCAGCACCAGGATGCGGTTCGTGAACGGGCCTGCCACCGCAGCCAGCAGATAAAACGCCAGGCTGTTACGGCCGCCGATAAACACCGGCACGATGGGTGCCTGATACTGCAGTGCAAAACGGAAAAAACTGGCACTCCACTCAGCATCAACAATATGACCGGCACGCACCGGCGATACCTGGCCTGCAGGAAACATCACCATCACCCCGCCACCGTCCAGTTGTTCACGAATCGCACGTAATGCCGTCTTGCTGATACTGCCACGAAAATTATCAACCGGAATGGTATGGTTCTGCATGCCCAGCATGTCATGCAGGGCGGTGTTCAGAATCAGTTTGACATCTGGCCTGATCGCAGTCAGCACTTTCAGCAAACCTACGCCATCAAGATAACCCAGCGGGTGATTGGCGATTACCAGCACTGGCCCGCTGGCGGGAATGGCAGCCAGCTCACTGTCACGCAAGTCAAAATCAAAATCAATATAACGGAAACCGCGCGCAATCAGTTCGACACCCCTGGCATCAGGATTGGCAGCAGCAAATGCCTTGAATTCTCGCTCCTTCCATAGCCAGCGACCAACGGCAATGGCAATGCGGCTAAGCCCGGGGTGTCGGGCATAAAAATGCGGGTGCTGGCTGGCAAACAGGGTCTGGATGTCAAACATGGGCAGCTTCGTATACAGGCATTATTATTATGTGGCGGCTACGCGGATCAGTGATCACGTTTTTCCAGCCCAAGCAAAATAGCAGGTATCAACAGCACATCTGCCACCAAGGCCAGGGCGATGCACAGGGCAGTCAACAGACCAAAAACCATCAGGTTCTGCAACGATGAAAAGCAGTATATAAGAAAGCCAAAACATAGCACAAGCGTTGTAGCCAGCAGTGCCGAACCGGTGCTGACAAGCGTCCTGACCAGCGCATCACGGACATCGGCACAGTGCGGCCTGATCTGCCTGAAGCTGTAAACAAAATGAATGGAATCATCAACAATCAGGCCAATGGCGATCGAGCCGATCAGCATGGTAAACAAATCCAGCGGAATGGACAGCAACTGCATCAGGGCCAGCACCATCACGATTGGCAACAGGTTCGGCAGCACCAGCGCCAGGCCGAGTAGAAACCGCCTGACCAGCAGCAGCATCAACAGCAGTATGACGACACCGGCCAGCAGATAACTTTCCATCATTGAACGGATCATTTCGGTGAAGGCACGATTGGCAACCGTTGCCATGCCGGTCAATTCCAGCTGCAGGGAGTGTCCGTACCGGTCATTGAAGCCCTGTTCCAGCTGCTGCAACAAGCCGGTATAGGCTACCGAATCCATCCACGGAATGGACAAGGTGACACGCATCTCGCGCATTTCCTGGTCAATCAGCTGGTCAAGACTGTTGGCCGGATCAAAGCGCAGCAACAATAATTGCTGGGCCAGTAATGGCTGGTTATCCGCCAGCCGATAGCCGGCTTCCGGCTGCAGGATACGATTGGCTTCTTTCAGCATATCCAGCACACTGACAGCGGAATGAATCGGCACACCAGCTACCGGCGCCTGGCGCAGCAGCTGCAGCCACTGATCTATCTGCTGCAGCTGCTGGTGTTGCAAGGGCTGGCCATCCTGGCGGCTGATCAGCATCTCAACCTGCATCGCGCCGGCCATCGTTGATTCGATTACCCGATTGGCTTCACGCACCGGATGCTGGCGGTCAAACCACAACAGCGGGTTGTGGCTGAACGACAGCTGGCTGGCAAACCACAGACCGCCAGCCAGCACGATCAGGGCGACCGCAGGTACTGCCTTTGCATGACGGGCAATGGCATCAATCAGTCGGGCAAGCAGGACCTGGTAACGTGCACTGCGCAATGCATTCTGCTGCCGCCGTGCCAGCGGGAACAACAACAGCAATGCCGGCAGTGCCACCAGCATCAGCAGCAATGCAACCCACACCCCGAACGAGGCAAACAGGCCAAAGCTGGCCACCGGTGCCACATCCGAAAAGGCAAAGGACAGCAGACCAACCGATGTCGTCAGGGTAGTGAAAAACATGGCCGTGCCAACATGTGCCAGCGATTGCCGGATTGCCTCGTAACGCCCTGCCCCTTGATCATAGGCGGCATAAAATGCCCGCAAAAAATGAATCGCGTCAGCCACACAAACTGCCATCAGAAATGACGGCAAAATGGCACTGCTGACCTGCAGCGGATAACGGCCTATCGCCATGCATGACAACACAATGGCAACCACCGCCAGCAGACACAGTAATGGCAGAAAGACCGCTGACCAGCGGCGGAATACCAGATACAGCATGATCGCCACCATCAAGACACCCAGCAGCGAAAACAACAGCATGTCTTCACGGGTGGCGCTGGTCAGCTCAACCGAAATAGTGGGTGACCCACCCACCAGCAGCGCCGGCCACCGGTCATCAGCAAACCGGTTCACCACAGCTTCCAGTGCCGTCAATGTTTCCTGCAAATGATACATCTGCAAGCGCACCGGCTGCTGCCGGGCATCGCTTGCAAACTGCTGCAGGCGCACAATAATGGCCGCCGCATCCGCTGCCGGATTAACCAGCCGGTTGAGATAATACGGTGTTGTCAGCACGCTGGCCTTGCGCTCGTCAATCACCGCCTGATCCAGTTCACCACTGAACAGCGGCTCTATCCAGATATCATCCCCTTCGCTGGTAATGAAGCGGGTATTACTGAGCGATTCGATGCTGCTGACATGGGGAACCTGCGCCTCTATGGCGGCATGCACTGCTTGCAGGCGGGTCAGGCCGCTGACCGTAAACAGCTCAGGGTCTCGCAATAACACAACAAAATAGGCAGACAGGCCGTAACGGTCTTCAAAGGCCAGATAGGCCAGTCTTTCAGGATGATCGGGGCGTAGAAAACTCTCGGCAGAATTATCAAAATGCAGATGCCGGGTTTGCCACAACAGCGTAACCGTGACTGCTGCCAGCAGTAACACGCAAACCAGCGGATAACGCAACAGCGCCATCAGCCAGCAGGTGACCCGTTTCTCGGTTTTTTTCAATCGCTGATACTTCGTTATTATTACTGTGGCAAAACAATCGTTGCTTAAGACAGCTGCGCAGTCACTATCGGCAAATTGTATTTTTCGTGTTCACCTGTGAAGCGGTTTTTTCGGCTTTCACACCGGCTCACTGTCACGGATCATCTTGTATTCAGCAGCCTCTGCTGGCCTGGCACACGCGGGCTGCAACCGCTGATCGTCAGGCTACAGGCTATTGCATGGTACGGGAAATGACCGACTGCTCGTGATTCATCAGGCGCAGTAACATGCCGGAAACACCCTGCTGCATGGCCAGCCCGAGCTTTTCGCCAAAGCTCTTTTTTTCCACATAGAGGACTTCGTAGATATTTTTTTCCTGCCGCTGTCCCAGCAGGTAATCATCGCTGGTGGCGATACTGTCAATCAGCTGTTTGTCGAGTGCCTGGCGGCCATACCAGACTTCACCGGTGGCGACTTCAGCAATTGCCACCTGCGGGCGGTACTGATTAATAAAACTCTTGAACAGCTCGTGGGTGCTTTCCAGCTCCTCACGCAGCTTGTTACGCCCCTTGTCGGTAATCTCGCCAAACATGCTCACTGGCGCCTTGAATTCACCGGCAGTCATGATTTCATAATCAACGTCCAGCCGCTTCAGGGCCCGGTTAAAATTGGGGATCTGCGCCAGCACGCCGATGGAACCGACAATCGCAAATGGCGCCGCCAGTATGCGATTGGCGACACAGGCCATCAGGTAACCACCACTGGCTGCGACCTTGTCGATGCATACGGTCAAGGGGATATTGGCACTGCGCAGCCGTTCCAGCTGGGACGCTG
>DATCSZ010000297.1:0-2049 GCA_036568205.1 Pseudomonadales bacterium | reverse complement strand
CCGCCATCAACCAACAGGAGAACTTTTATGAAGCTTGTAACAGCGATCATCAAACCCTTCAAGCTCGATGATGTGCGTGAGTCCTTGTCCGAGATTGGCGTGCAGGGCATTACCGTCAGCGAAGTGAAAGGCTTCGGCCGGCAAAAAGGCCATACCGAGCTGTATCGTGGTGCCGAGTATGTGGTGGATTTCCTGCCCAAGGTCAAGCTGGAAGTTGCCGTCGGCGATGCCCTTCTGGACCAGACCATTGAGGCGATCACGCGTGCGGCCAATACCGGCAAGATCGGCGATGGCAAGATTTTTGTCTCGCCGCTGGAGCAGGTGATCCGCATCCGTACCGGCGAGACCGGTGAGGATGCGATCTGACAATGGCCAGCCAATATCAATTTTCTGACGCGGACAGCGGTCTGCGGGGAGTGTAAGCATGGAAAACCAAATTCTGGAATTGCAGTTTGCAATTGACACGTTTTATTTCCTGGTCTGTGGCGCCCTGGTCATGTGGATGGCAGCAGGCTTCGCAATGCTCGAGGCCGGTCTGGTACGGGCCAAGAACACCACGGAAATCCTGACCAAAAACATCGCCTTGTTTGCCATCGCCTGCACCATGTACATGGTGTGCGGTTATGCCATCATGTACGACGGCGGCTGGTTCCTCAGTGGGGTTACCACGGTGGCCGGCATGGATGACGCGGCGATAGCGGAAACCCTGAAAGGCGCAGCAGCCTTTGCTGCCGGTGAGGAGGACGCGGGCCTGCAGTATGCCAGTGCATCGGACTTCTTCTTCCAGGTGGTATTTGTTGCCACGGCAATGTCGATTGTCTCCGGTGCAGTAGCCGAGCGCATGAAGCTGTGGGCATTCCTGGCCTTTGCCGTGGTGATGACCGGTGTCATCTACCCGCTGGAAGGCAGCTGGACCTGGGGCGGCAACGCTGTGTTTGGCCTGTTTGAGCTGAACTACAGCGATTACGCCGGCTCCGGCATTGTGCACATGGCCGGTGCCGCTGCTGCGCTGGCAGGTGTGTTGCTGCTGGGTGCCCGCAAAGGCAAATACGGTGCCAACGGTGAAGTGCGTGCAATCCCTGGCGCCAACCTGCCGCTGGCCACGCTGGGTACCTTTATCCTGTGGATGGGCTGGTTTGGTTTCAACGGTGGTTCCACGCTGCAGCTGTCCGGTATCGGTGTAGCCAACGAAGTGGCCAACGTGTTCCTGAACACCAATGCCGCAGCTTCCGGTGGCCTGATCGGTGCGCTGATCTGTGCCTACCTGCTGTTCGGCAAGGCAGACCTGACCATGGTACTGAACGGTGCGCTGGCCGGCCTGGTGGCGATTACCGCTGATCCGGCCAGTCCTGGCCCGGTGGCAGCGACACTGATCGGTGCTGTTGGTGGTTCGATTGTGGTATTCAGCATCCTGATGATGGACAAGCTGAAAATCGACGATCCGGTCGGCGCCATCTCGGTACACGGTGTGGTAGGCCTGTTCGGTGTACTGGTGGTGCCGGTCACCAACGGTGATGCCTCGTTTGTTGGCCAGCTGGTGGGTGCAGCAGTGATCTTTGCCTGGGTATTCGGTGCCAGCCTGGTGGTATGGCTGATCCTGAAGGCAGTCATGGGCCTGCGCGTCAGCGAGGAAGTAGAGTTCGAAGGGGTTGATGTGCACGAGTGTGGTATGGAGGCCTACCCGGAGTTTGTCAGCCAGAAATAAGCCAAGCCCTGTTTGCAAGGCGCCTTCGGGCGCCTTTTTTTGTGCCCGGCTTTACGCTAGATTATCCCCCACCTGACAGAGGATGTTGCCAATGCTGCTGCCTGAACGATTATTCCACCCATCCAGCCGTTTGACCGGCCGCACCTGTGCATGGCAAAGCCCGGCACTGGCGATGCCTGGCGGTGTATCCCGTTACCCGATGCTGGACCGGGCTGTGCTCATTGGCGGATTGCTTGTCCTGTGCCTGGCCAGCCCGCAGGCAAGTGCCGAGATTTACCGCTGGGTGGACAATAACGGCCGGGTGCACTTTTCCGACAGCCCGCCAGTGGATCAGCGCCAGCCGG
>DATCSZ010000296.1:0-3557 GCA_036568205.1 Pseudomonadales bacterium | reverse complement strand
CAGTATCGCCTGTTGCTGCGCCTCGTCCTGTTCCTGTTCCGGCCATAGAATTGCACCCGGCGCGATGCCGTTGACCCGGATATCCGGTGCCAGTTCGCGTGCCAGCGACAGGGTCATCATGCGCAGCGCTGCCTTGGCCATGCAGTAGACGGTGTGCTGTGCCAGCGGCTTGTCGGCATGAATATCAATGATGTTGATGATGCAGCCGCCACTGCGTTGCAATGCGGTTCTGGCTGCCTGACACAAAAACAGTGGTGCGCGCGCATTGCTGCTGAACAGGTCATCCCATTCCGACGGGATAATGTCGCCCACCGGGGTCGGGTAAAAGCTGGAGGCATTGTTGACCAGTACATCCAGCCGGCCAAAATAATCCAGCGTATTGCGGATCAGCGCCTGTGGTGCAGCCGGATCAGCCAGGTTGGCCTTCAGGCAGATCACCGAATCCTCGCGATCGTTGTTCAGCTCGCTGGCCAGCTGTTCAGCGGCCTGCTCCGAGCTGCGGTAGTGCAGGGCAATATTAAATCCGGCGCGGTGAAAATGGCGCGCCATGTCGGCGCCGATGCGGCGCGCGCCACCGGTAATCAGCAGTACTCTGTTTTTCATGTCGGTGTCCATTGCTGTCTGGCTGTATCGATAGCCTTTATACGGGCGTTATTGAGAATTGTACCAATCTGTTTGCCATCGATGCTGGCCGTGTCCAGCCGCAGGCTGGCGGTGGTTACGGCGCGGGCGGCGTCAAACATCGCACGGATATAGGTCGCCTGCGGGTAAGGGCTGTTCTCAAAACCCGATCGTCCGCGTGCATCGGCCTCGCAGGCCAGCAAAAACAGCGGCAGCCGTTGCGGTTTGCGGTATAAATCCAGCTGGCCAAACAGCTTTTGCACAGTCTCGGCGCGCAGTTCAAACGCGCGGTGGCAGTTCAGGTGATGCTGGCACACCAGCACGGCCAGGTCACGCAGTTCGTTGCTGATGCGCAGGCGCTGGCACAGCTGTTTCAGCGGCTTTACGCCGCGTGCTTCATGGGCAATATGGCGCGGCCACTCTGCCGGCGGGGTCAGCCCCTTGCCCAGGTCGTGGGTCAGTGCGGCAAAACGCACGGCCAGGTTGTCCGACAACAGCGCCGCCTGTTCCAGCACCATCAGGGTATGGATACCTGTGTCGATTTCCGGGTGGTGTTGTTCACTTTGCGGCACACCAAAAAGGCAGTCGATTTCCGGTACTAACACTGCCAGTGCGCCGCAATCACGCAGCACCTGGAAATACACCTGCGGCGAGCGGGTTTTCAGGGCCTTTTCGGTTTCCTTCCACACCCGTTCCGGTGTCAGTTCATCCAGCTCGCCGCTGGCAGTGATGGCCTGCATCAATGCACGGGTTTCGGCGGCAATAACAAAACCGAGATGGGCAAAGGTGGCGGCAAAACGGGCTACCCGCAGCACCCGCAGCGGGTCTTCCACAAAGGCATCGGACACATGGCGCAGCAGGCGTTGCTCAATATCCTGCCGGCCACCGTAAGGATCAACCAGCGTGCCGTCATCGCGCATGGCGATGGCGTTAATAGTCAGGTCGCGCCGTTTAAGGTCTTCTTCCAGCGTCACCGACGGATCGCTGATGCAGGCAAAGCCGGTATGGCCGGCCGCCGTTTTGCGTTCGGTACGCGCCAGCGCGTATTCCTCATGGCTTTGCGGGTGCAGGAAAACCGGGAAATCACGGCCAACCGCCTGGTAGCCCAGATCCAGCATCTGCTGCGGCGTGGCGCCCACCACCACCCAGTCACGCTCGTGAACCGGCTCGCCCAGTAATTGATTGCGGACAGCGCCGCCGACCAGATAAATATTCATCGCGCGAGTGTAAACAATGTGGGTGAAAAAGGCACGGTGTGGGGGTGTGATGCGTGAGGTGGAGGTGGGTCTGGTTATGCAGACCGGCGGGCGCAATCAGCCGGTGCTGACTGCGCCCGCTGCCTGTTACAGCAGCAGGAATTCGCGCAACTGGCCGCGCATGCAGTGGTTGGAGGCCATCGATGCCGAGTAGGCGCCGCTGTTGATCAGCGCCAGGAAAGGCTGGCCCTGCATGTCCGGCAGCTGTGCATCCTGTGCCCAGACATCCAGTGCCTCGTTGATATGGCCTACCACCTGCACGCTGTGGCAGGCTTCACCCTGGTAGCGCAGCGGTACCGGCTGGAACGGCAGCTTGTAGTGGGCCGGTTCCGGGGCGATGTTGAAGCCGGCATCGGTGCCGAGAAACAGCAGGTCGCGTTTGTGTTCCAGGTAGGTCTGGCCGAGCAGCAGCAGGCCGGCATCCTTGACGATATAGTCGCCGGGTTCCACTTCCAGGCGGATGTCCTCGCTGACAAACTGGCGTGCCAGCAGGCTGGCCCAGGCGGCCAGGTCCAGCGGCTTTTCGCCGGCCACATGCGGTACGCCAAGGCCGCCACCGATATTGACGGTGCGCACATCGCCGGCCTGCTCGACAAACCACAGGCATTCGCCGATCACGTTTTCCAGCTGCGGCAGCTGTGCAGTCAGGTAACCGCAACCGGTGTGAAAGTGGATTTTGCTGATGGTCAGCCGGTGTTTGCGGGCCACTGCCATGGCCTCGGCAAACTGCTCGCGGTAGATGCCGAACTTGCTGGTAAAGCCACCGGCATATTGCAGTTTGTCATTGCCGGCGCGGCTGATGCCAATGCCGGGATTGACACGGATGCCGATGTCGCTGCCCGGCTTCAGTTCACCCCAGGTGTTGATGGCATGCAGCGAGTCGCAATCCATAAACAGGCCGTCATAGCGCGCCAGCATGGCAAAATCGGCCGCTGACAGGCTGGTGGCGGTAAAGGAAATATCCGCCGGGGCAAAGCCGCAGCTGACGGCGTGTTCCACTTCCTGCGGTGAGCAGGCATCGATACCGCACAGGCCGGTCTGTTTCAGGTAGGTCAGCAGCGGCGCAAAGCGGTTGGCCTTCATGGCATACAGGATGCGGTGGCGGCCGGCAAAGCCGGCGTGATCCAGCGCGCCCTGTATGGCCCGCAGCTTGTCCTGTATGCGTTGTGCCGAGTAGGCAAACGACGGTGTGCCGAACATTGCTGCCAGCTGTTCGACATCGCGGCCGGCAAACTGCAGCCGGCCGTTGTGATAGCCGAGATCCGGCCGTTGCCACCAGTGCATCGGGTCCTGGCTGTTCATTAGTTACATGCCCTCCGCGTGCAGCATGGCGGCGCTGTTATCGGCAGCGGTATACGGCATTTCACGCCGGCCGGTAATCCAGCCGCGACAGCTGGCCGCACCACAGCTGCACGGGAACTGGCGGAACAGCACATCCTCGGTCTGGGCGTAGTCCATATACAGGTAGCTGTTGGGCGCAATGTCGGCCAGTGCGGTGACCGTCAGTGCCTGCATGTCCAGCGCCACGTTCGGTTCGCAGGAGTGGAGGAAAAAACCGGAGAACCAGGTGTCGTGCAGATGATGACCTGCGCCGATCTGCAGCGTATGCTGGCGGATGTCGTTGACCACAGGGCCGGCCATGCGGGCGATCACTTCGCCGCGACGGAAGGCACGGTAGCT
>DATCSZ010000295.1:0-7246 GCA_036568205.1 Pseudomonadales bacterium | reverse complement strand
ACCGAGCGCTGGCCGGGCTGGGTATTTTACCTGTCACTGCTGCTGCTGGGTGGATTTGTCTGGCTGGGCGCCAGCCGGCCACAGCAGCTGAGCGGGCTGGCCTCACTGGCGCTGGATTTCACCACCGATCACTTTGGCTGGCTTTACCTGTTTGCCACCACCGGCTTCCTGTTTTTCTGCCTGGGTGTGGCGGTCAGTGATTATGGTCGTATCCGTCTGGGTGCCGATGGTGAGGCGCCGGAGTTTGCCTATACCACCTGGCTGGGCATGATTTTTTCGGCCGGCATGGGGGTCGGGCTGGTGTTCTGGGGCGTGGCGGAACCGCTGACCCACTACAACACACCACCGCTGGGCCTGGCAGAGGCACGAACACCCGAGGCAGCCCGCCTCGGCATGCAGTATTCACTGTTCCACTGGGGTTTTCACCAGTGGGCCAATTTTGCCATTGTCGGCCTGGCCATTGCCTATGTGCGGTTTCGCCAGCAGCGCGCCGGCCTGATCAGCGAAACGTTTCGTTCCACGCTGGGCAACCGGGTCGACGGCGGCCTCGGCCATGCCATTAATATCCTGGCGGTGATTTCCACCGTATTTGGTGTCGCCACCACACTCGGGCTGGGCATCATCCAGATCAACAGCGGCCTGGCTTCTATCACCGATATCGGCTTTGGCAGTCGCCAGCAGTTGATGATCCTGACCAGTATTGCGGTGATCTTTTTACTGGCAGCATTAACGCCGCTCGAACGTGGCGTGCGTTTTATCAGTGATGCCAACATGCTGCTGGCAGCCGCCTTGCTGGTGTTTGTATTTTTTGCCGGGCCAACCGATTTTATTACCGCGGTAATGACCAATGCCATCGGGGATTATGCCAGCAATGTGCTTGGCATGAGCCTGGTGATGACGCCATATACCAATGACAGCTGGGTAGAGCGGTGGACCATTTTTTACTGGGCCTGGGGGCTGTCCTGGGCGCCGTTTGTCGGCAGCTTTATTGCCCGGATTTCGCGCGGCCGCACGATCCGGGAGTTTGTGCTGGGCGTGATCGGCATGCCGGTATTTCTCAGTATCCTGTGGTTTGCCACGTTTGGCGGTTCAGCACTGTTTTTTGAGTTATTTGCCGGCGGCGGTATTGCCGATGCAGTAGACCGGGAAATCAGCGCCGGCCTGTTTAGCACGCTGGCAGCACTGCCCGGCGCCGATGTGCTGACGCTGTTGATGCTGCTGCTGATTGTGCTGTTTGTCATCACCTCGGCCAACTCGGCCACTTTTGTTCTCGGCATGTTCACCGGCAAGGGGGTGTTGACCCCGAAAGCCTGGCTGCGGGTGGTGTGGGGGGTGGCACAGGTGCTGGTGGCCGGCGTGTTGCTGCTCAGTGGTGGCCTGGCTGCATTGCAGACCATGTCGATTGTGGCGGCCTTTCCGTTTATGGTTTTGATGCTGTTTATGGCGGCTTCGCTGCTGAAGTCCTTGCGTGATGAACGTCGCCAGCAGGACTTGCATCAGGCCCTGCTGCAGGAGCGCATCCAGCGTATGCTGGAAGTGTATGAGCAGACCGCCGATGATGACGCGGCGCTCATGCAAGACGCTGGTAACGACCCGCCACATTGACCACCAGGCCATCCAGTTCCAGCAGCGTCAGCTCACTGGCCAGGGTGGCGGCATCCAGGCCGGTGATTTCAATCAGCTGTTCGATATGGGTTGGCGCAAAATCCATGGCTGCCAGCAAACGTTGCTGGTGTGCACTGATCGCCTGCGCTTCGTCCCTGGCCGCGTGTTCACAGGCAAAGGCCAGCGGCAGGGCCAGTGCCTGCAGGATATCATCGGCATTTTCCACCAGCAGCGCCCCCTGCCTGATCAGCTGGTGGCAGCCCCTGGCCATGACATTGTTGACCGCACCCGGCACAGCAAACACCTCACGCCCCTGGTCCAGTGCATAGCGGGCAGTAATCAGCGAGCCGCTTTTCAGCGCCGCTTCCACCACCAGCACGCCCAGTGACAGGCCGGAAATAATCCGGTTGCGCTGCGGGAAATGTTCACGCCGCGGGGCCGTGCCGAATGGGAACTCACTGACCAGCGCACCGTGACTGGCTATGTCAGCGGCCAGCTGGCGATGCTGGCGCGGATACAGCTGGTCCATGCCATGGGCCAGCACCGCCACGGTATGGCCACCCCCGGCCAGTGCCCCCTGGTGGGCATGGCCATCAATGCCCAGCGCCAGTCCGCTGGTAATGGTCAAACCGGCCGCGGCCAGCGCCTTGCTCCAGTCAGCGGTCAGCCGCAATGCAGCGGCGGTGGCCTTGCGTGCACCAATCACGGCCAGCTGGCGATCAGACAGGGCCAGTACATCACCTTTGACATACAGCAGCGGTGGCGGCAGGTGTATCTGTTTCAGCAACGGTGGATAGCAGGGGTCATCCAGCGCCACCAGGCTAACCTGCTGCTGTCCGGCCTGCTCCAGCTGCGCCAGTGCCTGCCGGTAACAGGCATGGTGTTCGCCCTGTTGCTGCAGGGCCTGGATATCGTGTTGCAGGGCTTGCGGCAGGCAGGCCAGTGCCTGGCTGTCTGCGCCCAGCAGGTTACGCGGATGGATAAAGTGCTGCAGCAGCTGGTGGATACGGGCGGTTGTCAAAGAAGGCAGCTGTTGCAGCAACAGCCAGGGCAGGGCGGGGTGATCATCCATGACCAGAATCCTTGTTTATAATGACGTCAGGGGTTGCGTACCTTGTCGCCAATGGTGACAACCGTGCTGGAACGCAGAACCAGCGCCAGCGACATTTTTTCAAAGTTGCGGAATACGATCAGCAAGCCGGCACGGACATCCGGCAGCTGTACCAGCTGGTTCTTGACCCGGTCCCTGACCACCTCACCTGTCTGCGCGATGCTCAGGATATCACCAACCTCAAGTCCATCACGTTCGCCGACGTTCAGTACCACAACGCTCATGTTGCCGGCATTACGCACGGCACCCTCAACACCGATAATCAGCCCGTTGATCTTGCCGGCCGGCGCTTTCGGATAGAAGGTCGACACCACATTGGCCTCTTCGCTGGGCAACAGGCGGTCATTGATGCGGATTTCTTCCGATGAGCGATTGACCACCAGCGTGGCGATATCGCCAGTCAGTGTTGCCACCCGTGTGCTGCCGATGCTGCGCGCCTGGAAGCCCAGCAACTCCTTGGTTTCCGGATCCACATAGGTTTCGCCGGCACGGTAGATGCCCATGATCTTGTGTTCAGGATCAAAATCGCCGCGGGCATAGATCTGGTCACCGGCACCGGTGATGATGCGACGGTTCTCGCCAGCCAGCACATACGGTGCGGCATCCAGCTCCTCGACGCTGACAATACGGGTCTTGCTCAGGAACGCATTGATTTTTTCCAGCGGGATGGCCGGAATGGCCGTCTCAATCGGATTGGTGCGTACCTGTGGCAACAGTTTCATGTCATCGCTGGCCTTGACCTTGACCGGTGCACGCTCAACCACGGTCACCTTCTGCTCGTCACCAACCTGGACCAGCGACAGCTCATCACCCGGATAAATCAGGTGCGGATTGTCAATCTGCGGATTGAGGTACCAGATGTCGGGCCACAGCCAGGGATCGCTGAGGAACAGGTTGGAAATATCCCACAGGGTGTCGCCTTTCTTGACGGTATAGCTTTGCGGGTGGCCATCTTTCAGCTGCACGGTATCCGCCATGGCCAGGCCGGTGGTACAGGCCAGCAGTATGGCCAAAAGCAGTGTTCTCATGGTTTTTATCCTTGCCAGGCAATGTTTGCCAAGGGTTTTATTATTGTCGCTATGGTAAATGGGTATTCGCCACCATGCAATTTTGTATAATATAGCATGTGACTGTACAGGAAGTGCGCAGATTATCACAGCTTTTTGTTTTTCATCATAACCTTAGCGTGCAACGTTAAAGTTTTTCTTACACACTGGTGTCGCTGTCATGGCCTTACTGCCCATTCTCGAATTTCCCGATCCGCGCCTGCGTACCATCGCCAGCCCGGTCGAGGTGTTTGACGACGCTTTGTCACGGCTGATCGACGATATGTTTGAAACCATGTATGCCGCACCCGGCATTGGCCTGGCAGCCACCCAGGTCAATGTTCACCAGCGCCTGATTGTCATGGATATCAGTGAAGAGAAAAACCGGCCGCTGGTATTTATCAATCCTGCCCTTACCGTGCTGGACGAAACCCCGGAATCCTATGACGAAGGCTGCCTGTCGGTACCCGGCTTTTATGAAACCGTAACCCGCCCGAGCAAGGTGCGGGTGGATGCGCTGGATCGCAACGGCCAGCCGTTCACAATCGAAGACGATGGCCTGCTGGCGATCTGTATCCAGCATGAAATGGACCATCTTAACGGCAAGCTGTTTGTTGATTACCTGTCGGCGCTGAAGCGTAACCGCATCCGCGGCAAGCTGGAAAAAGCCCATCGCCTGCAGCCGGTCTGAGCCATGGCTGAACTGAATATCGTTTTTGCCGGTACCCCGGCATTTGCCGCACGCCACCTGGCCGCGCTGCTGGATGCCGGCATTGCCATCCGGGCGGTGTATAGCCAGCCTGATCGTGCAGCCGGCCGCGGCAAACAGCTGCAGGCCTCGCCGGTCAAACAGCTGGCCCTGCAACATGGCATTGCCGTTTACCAGCCCGCCAATTTCCGCGACCCGGCCGATATTGCCGAGCTGGCCGCGCTACAACCCGACCTGATGATTGTTGTCGCCTATGGCCTGCTGCTGCCTGAAGCGGTGCTGGCTATTCCGCGTCTCGGTTGCATCAATGTCCATGCCAGCCTGCTGCCGCGCTGGCGTGGTGCGGCGCCGATCGAGCGAGCCATTGAAGCCGGCGACCGTGAAACCGGTATCACCATCATGCAGATGGACAAGGGTCTTGATACCGGTGCCATGCTGCTGAAACAGTCGCTGCCCATTGATGCACACGCTACCGGTGACAGCCTGCGCGAGCAGCTGGCTGAGGCCGGCTGCAAGGCGCTGGTATCAATGGTACAGCAGCTAGCCTGCGGGCCGGCCAGCGGTGAACGCCAGGACGATGCGCTGGCCAGCTACGCCCACAAGCTGAGCAAGGCCGAAGCGCGGCTGGACTGGCAACAGCCGGCCGACGTGTTGGCACGCAAGATCCGCGCTTTCAACAGCAGTAATGTCTGTTATGCCCAGCACCTGGGTGAGCGCATCAAAATCTGGCAGGCCGTGCCGCAACCGGCATCTGGCAATCACCCGCCCGGCAGCGTACTGGCATTTGACCGTGATGGCCTGACCGTGGCCTGTGGTGACGGCAGCCTGCGCATTACCGAACTGCAGCTGCCCAATGCCCGCCGTATGGCGGTTGCCGACTTGCGCAACGGTCGGCCGGACTGTTTTATTGCAGGCCAGTGTCTTGAGTAAAAAAACCGGCGCCCGCAGCGCAGCTGCACTGGCAATTCGTGATGTACTGGTGCATGGCCAGTCGCTGGACAGCACCATTGCCCGCCACACAGCCCATCTGCCTGGCAATGATGCCGGCCTGGCCAGGGCACTCAGCTATGGCGTGCTGCGTCACTATTATTCCCTTGATGCCGGCATTGCCCCGCTGCTCGACAAGCCGCTGCGCAACAAGGACAAGGATATTCATGCCCTGTTGCTGATCGGCGCCTTGCAGTTGTCGGCCATGCGTATGCCGGCCTATGCCGCCGTGGACAGTGTCGTCAGGGCGGCCAGGGAACTGCAAAAGCCGTGGGCAGGCAGCCTGGTCAACGCCATTCTGCGCCGCTGGCAGAAATCCCCGCCGGCACTATTGTCCACCTGCCAGGCCAGCGACCACCCGGATTGGCTGTACCAGGCCATTACTGCGGCCTGGCCGGCCAGTGCCGGGGCCATATTTGCCGCCAATAACAGCGAGCCGCCGCTGTGCCTGCGGGTCAACCTGCGGCGCATTGCCCGTGATGACTATATGGCGCAATTGCTGCAAGCCGGTTTCAGTGCTCACGCTGGCCGCTTCAGTGAGGCGGCCTTGTACCTGGATGACAAACCGGCCGATATCACCAGCCTGCCCGGTTTTGCCGACGGCCTGTTCAGCGTGCAGGATGAGGCCGCCCAGCTGGCTGCCGGCCTGCTGGATGCCGGACCGGGCATGCATATTCTCGATGCCTGTGCGGCACCCGGCGGCAAAACCTGCCATATCCTCGAGCGCCTGGACAACCAGGCCGACCTGCTGGCACTGGATATTGATGCCACCCGGCTGCAGCGGGTGGAGCAGAACCTGGCTCGCCTGCAGCTGACCGCCTCGATTAAGGCCGCAGACATCCTCGATGTCGACAACTGGTGGGATGGCCGGCCGTTCCAGCGCATCCTGTGTGATGCACCGTGCTCGGCCACCGGTGTGATTCGCCGTCATCCGGATATCAAGTTGCTGCGCCAGGCTGATGATATTGCCCGCCTGGCTGCACTGCAGCAGCAGATCCTGCAAACCCTGTGGCCACTGCTGGCGCCGGGCGGCATACTGCTGTACGCCACCTGCTCGATTCTGCCGGCAGAAAACAGCGAGGTGATTGCCCGCTTTCTGGCCGGCACAGCCGATTGCACGGAAATTGCAATTGCAACGGACTGTGGCATAGTAGCAGCACATGGCCGCCAGCTGTTGCCGGATCCGCATTCACATGACGGCTTTTATTATGCCGGCCTGAAAAAAACAGGTTAACCCACGATGAAAATCATTCTGCTCGGCGCCGGCTCGGTTGGTGTCTCGGTGGCTGAAAGCCTGGCCCACGAAAAAAACGATATTGTGGTGGTCGACAAAAACGCCAAGCGCCTGCGCGACCTGCAGGACCGCATGGATGTGGCGACCGTCTGTGGCCATGCCTCGCACCCGACCATCCTGCGCAAGGCCGGCGCCGAGGATGCCGACATGATTATCGCCGTCACCGATAATGATGAAATCAATATGCTGGCCTGCCAGCTGGCCTATACCCTGTTTCGCACGCCGGTAAAAATCTGCCGGGTGCGATCCAATGCCTACCTGTCCCAGCACAAGCTGTTCAGCAAGGAAAACATACCGGTGGATTTCCCGATCAGCCCGGAAATCCTGGTCACCACCTATATCGAGCGCCTGCTGGAACACCCGGGCGCGCTGCAGGTGGTCGACTTTGCCGATGACAAGGCGCGGCTGGTGGCAGTACGGGCGTTTTATGGCGGACCGATTGTTGGCCAGGAGCTGAACCAGATTCCCAAACACATGCCCGGCATTGAAACCCG
>DATCSZ010000294.1:0-31711 GCA_036568205.1 Pseudomonadales bacterium | reverse complement strand
CGGCATCCACAGTGGCCTCAAGCAGCTGGCCGTTGGTCAGCTCACCTGTCAAAACCCGTACATGGTGCAAGTGATGTTGGCCCGCCTTGCTGACATCACGCACTTCCACTTTCAGGCCATCGGCCTGCAGATAGCCGCAATCGCCGATTTGGCCGCCCGACTCGGCGTAAAACGGCGTGCTGTCCAGCACAACCATGCCCTGCTGGTCGGCCGCCAGGCTGTCCACTGGCTGGTCACCGGCATACAGGGCCACCACCCTGGCCTGGCCAGTCAGCGTCTGGTAGCCGGTAAACGTGGTCTGGCCGTCCAGCCTGACGGCTTTGCTGTAATCCAGCTGGAAATGACTGGCTGCCTGAGAACGCTTGCGCTGCTCGGCCATGGCCTGCTCATAGCCCTGCATATCCAGGCGAATGCCCTGCTCCCGCGCAATGTCATTGGTCAGGT
This sequence comes from Pseudomonadales bacterium, assembly GCA_036568205.1. Lineage (GTDB taxonomy): Bacteria > Pseudomonadota > Gammaproteobacteria > Pseudomonadales > DT-91 > DATCSZ01. Next base: position 31,267 of record DATCSZ010000294.1, on the reverse strand, counting down.
CGACCGGAAAACCATAGGTGTCATACAGGCGGAACACCACATCACCAGGCAACACCCCGCCTCCGGCCTGGGCCAGCGCATCAGCAAGAATGCCCATACCGTTATCCAGCGTTTTGGCAAACTGCTCTTCCTCGGCACGGATCACGCCCTCAATCATCGGCACGGCAGTGACCAGCTCGGGGTAGGCATCACCCATCACCTCGGCCAGCGGGTTGACCAGGCGGTAAAAAAAGTTGTCGCGAATGCCAAGCTTGTGGCCATGGCGAATGGCACGGCGCATGATACGGCGCAAGACATAACCACGCCCTTCGTTGGACGGTATCACGCCATCAACAATCAGAAAGGCGGCCGAACGGATATGGTCGGCAATCACCCGCAGTGACTGGTGGCTTGCATCATCCATACCGGCAATCACGGCAGCGGCCTTCAGCAGGTGACGGAACAGATCGATATCGTAGTTGTTGTGAACGCCCTGCATAACAGCTGCAATACGCTCAAGTCCCATACCGGTATCCACGGAGGGTTTGGGCAGCGCATGCATCTGGCCATCCGCAGTGCGCTCGTACTGCATAAAAACAATATTCCAGATTTCGATAAAGCGGTCGCCATCTTCCTCGGCAGAACCCGGCGGGCCACCCCAGATATGCTCACCGTGATCATAGAAAATTTCGCTGCACGGGCCACAAGGACCGGTATCACCCATCGCCCAGAAGTTGTCCGAGGCGTACTTTTCGCCCTTGTTGTCGCCAATACGGATAATGCGTTCTGCCGGCACACCGATATCATCTTTCCAGATGGCGTAGGCTTCATCATCATCGGCGTAGACCGTCACCGTCAGTTTGTGCGCTGGAATCGCCAGCCATTGTTCACTGGTCAGGAACTCCCAGCCAAAATGGATCGCTTCACGCTTGAAGTAATCACCGAAGGAAAAGTTGCCGAGCATCTCAAAAAAGGTATGGTGGCGTGCGGTATAACCAACGTTTTCCAGATCGTTGTGCTTGCCGCCGGCACGCACACAGCGCTGGGATGATACCGCCCGGCTATAGGGGCGATGGTCCTGGCCGAGAAACACATCCTTGAACTGCACCATGCCGGCATTGGTGAACAGCAACGTGGGATCGTTGCCGGGCACCAGCGCGCTGCTGGGCACGCGGGTATGCCCCTGCTGCTCAAAATAACGGAGAAACGCTTCGCGAATCTGGGCGCTGCTTGTGATGTTCGGGTTCATCAATTGGATTCCAGTCAATGCCGGGTCAGTTGGCTTTCCTGATAACGCCGACCGCCCAGCAAATGAAAATGTAAATGAAATACGGTTTGGCCCGCAGCCTTGCCGTTATTGGCAACCAGCCGATAGCCCTGTTCTATGTTGTGCTGCCGGGCCATGTCGGCAGCGACCAGCAACAAATGACCCAGCAGCGCCTGATCCCCGGGGCCGGCATCGGCCAGCGATACCAGCGGTTTTTTCGGGATAATCAGCAAGTGCACCGGCGCCTGCGGGTGGATGTCGCGGATCACCACACACAGCTCGTCCTCATGCAGCCTGTCTGCTGCCAGTTCGCCAGCGATAATCCTGCTGAACACCGAATCTGCCATGCTCAGCCCAGTTTTTCGTCGGCCGACAACTGGCGCGCCTCGCTTTCCAGCATCACCGGGATACCATCCCTGATCGGATAAGCCAGGCCACTGGCCTTGCAGACCAGCTCATTATGCTCGCGGTCGTAGGTCAGCGGCGCCTTGCTGACCGGGCAAACCAGTATTGCCAGCAGTTTTTCATCAATCATCTGTTGTATCCCGTGTTGAAGTTTTCAGCAATGTGGCCATGTCCGGCACCAGCGTCTGCGGATCAATACGTTGCGTATACCAGTTCATGCGCCAGTCAAGATGAGGGCCGCTGGAAATACCACTACTGCCGACCCGGGCAACAGGCTGCCCCTGGCTTACCCGCTCACCCGGCTTGACCAGTATGTCGCTGAGATGCAGAAAGCTGGATGAAATGCCGTAACCATGATCAATAATCAGCGTGCCACCGGAGTAGTACATATTGTCATGGACCAGCGTTACCAGGCCATCAGCCGGCGCATTCACCTGCGCCCCGACCGGTGCTGCCACATCCACACCATAGTGCGGCCGTCCGGGGCGGCCATTATAAACACGCTGCGAGCCAAATACACCCGTGACAGGGCCGATAATTGGCCAGCGAAATGCCTGGCGAAATGCCTCCAGCTCCACATGCCCGGCGCGCGCCTCACGTATTTGCGCAGATTCCTCGCGGATGCGCTGCCAGGTCTCGGGCGGCTTTTCCGGGGATACCAGCCGGTCATCCACACCGGTGACGTGCTGCAGACGGTAATCACGCGCTTTGATACGCAGCTGCTGCTGCCATTGCCGGCCATCCGGTAAATCGACCTGCAGCAATTGGCCAGGTTCGGCATCACGATCCAGGCCAAACACAAAGTAGCCGGCTGCGCTCTGGCGCAACACAGTATCATTCAAGCGGATCTGGCTGCCAGCCGGCGCGTGACCGACAATCATTGCGCCCTGCACCAGCTCACCCTGCAGGCGCACCGGTTCGGCAGCCAATTGCCCTGCCAGCAGCAGAAAAAGCACTGCCATCAACTTTCGCATATCCCACCCATTGATTATCATGCGGCCAAACTGTTGCTGATTATCCCCGTATGAGCCGTTACCGTCCACCTCAGCCCAAGTCGTCAGCCTATATCACTCCGGAAGGCGAAAAAGCCCTGCGTGACGAATTGTACCAGCTGTGGAAAATCGAGCGTCCGCAAGTGACCGATGCCGTGCACGAAGCAGCAAAAAACGGCGATCGTTCGGAAAATGGCGATTATATCTATGGCAAAAAGCGGCTGCGCGAAATTGACCGGCGGGTACGTTATCTCAGCAAACGACTGGAAAAACTGACCGTGGTGCACGACAAACCCGGCGACCGCAGCCGGGTCTTTTTTGGTGCTTGGGTAACACTGGAAGATGAGGACGGCAAACCGGTGACCTACCGTATTGTCGGGCCGGATGAATTTGACCTGCGCCAGGGCAAACTGTCGATGGATGCACCGCTGGCACGGGCCATGCTGGGCAAGGGACTGGATGACGAAATCACTGTCAACTCCCCGGAAGGCGAGCGCTGCTATTACATCACCGGCATCCGTTATGATCCCGTGGCTTGACCCGCAACGGCCGCGATTTCCCGATCCAGCCACGGCGCTGCGCGATCCTGACGGACTGCTGGCGGCCGGCGGCAACCTGTCAGCTGACACCCTGCTGGCCGCCTACCGGCGCGGCATTTTCCCCTGGTACGCACCGCCCGACCCGATTCTGTGGTGGTCACCCGACCCGCGTGCAGTACTGATTCCTGACCGCTTGCATGTATCGCGCAGCATGCACAAGCTGATCAAGCGACGGCCATTTACGGTCAGCTGTGACCAGGTATTTCGCGAGGTGATGCTGCACTGCGCAGCCCCCAGACGTTACACCGCTGATACCTGGATCAGCGACGAGATGATCGCCGCCTATACCCGCCTGCATCAACTGGGTTATGCCCACTCGGTCGAGGTCTGGCAGCAGGACCGCCTGGTCGGAGGCCTGTACGGCCTGGCCATTGGCCGGGTGTTCTTTGGTGAGTCAATGTTCAGCCGGGTCGGCAATGCTTCCAAATATGCGTTTATCCTGCTGGCCCGGCAGCTGCAGCAGGCCGGTTTTGCACTGATTGACTGCCAGGTCGCCTCGGCACACCTGCAATCGCTGGGCGCCTGCACGCTGCCGCGGGCCGAATTTCAGCTACGCTTACAACAGGCCATTGACCAGCCGCCACTGTTTTCACCCTGGACACCTGCCTTGTTATGACTGAACAATACCCTGCCCACAAACAGCTGAAACAATTTTCCACCGCACCGCACCCGTGCAGCTATCTGCCGGGGATGGAAGCCAGCACCTTGTTTGTTGACCCGGATGCCGACATCGACCGCCACACTTACACCTATCTGTCAGAGCGTGGCTACCGGCGCAGCGGCCAGTTTCTTTACAAACCCGACTGCCAGAACTGCCAGGCCTGCATTTCACTGCGCATACCGGTGAAAGACTATCACTTCAGCCGCAACGAACGACGCATTCTCAAACGCAATGATGATCTGCAGGCTTTTGCCGTGCAGCATATTTTTGCCGAGCCGTTCTACCGCCTGTATGCCGACTACATCTGTGCGCGGCATCATGATGGCGACATGTATCCGCCCAGTCCGGAGCAATACCGCAACTTCCTCAATAACGGTTTCGGCACCAGCGAATTCATGGTGTTCACCCACGATCACGCCATCAAGGCAGTCGCCGTCATCGACCGGCTCGACAATGCCCTGTCGGCTGTCTACACCTTCTACGATCCGTTTGATGACAAACGCAGCCTTGGCACATTTGTGATTCTGTGGCAGATACAACGCGCGCAGGAGCTGGGGCTGGATTATGTGTATCTGGGCTACTGGGTAAAAAACTGCCAAAAAATGAACTACAAAACCCGCTTTCGGCCTGCTGAAGTGTTGATCAACCGGCGCTGGTTGCGACTGTTGTAGGCCGTCGCCCCGGCAAAAGCCAGGACGATCGGCAAACTCTGCGGCAAATGCCGCCACGGCTTCGATAAAACTTTGCTATTGACGGCGATTTAGGGCAGAATTCGCGCTTGTTTTTTAACCGGCAACCTTGCATTGAGGGTTCATCCTAGATGGCGAAAGAAGACCAGTTTGAAATGGAAGGGGAAGTGATCGACACACTGCCCAACACCACCTTCCGTGTAAAGCTTGAGAACGGGCATGTGATTACCGCCCATATTTCCGGCAAGATGCGCAAAAATTACATCCGTATACTGACCGGTGACAAGGTACGTGTGGAGCTGACGCCTTACGACCTGACCAAGGGACGCATTACCTATCGCGCCCGCTGACCCGTGAGCCAGCCAGTCAGGCCGGCTCTTCGACCAGCTCCCTGACCACTACCTGACCGTTTTCCATATCCACATCAATCGCCCCGCCCTTGCCGGCCACCTCGCCGAACAATACCAGTTCGGCCAGCGGTTTCTTGATGCAATCCTGGATCACCCTGGCCATCGGCCGGGCTCCCATGTCCTTGTCATACCCCTTGTCCACCAGGTAATCGCGTACTGCATCACTGACATGCAAGGTAATACCCTTGTCGTCCAGCTGCGCCTGCAACTCAAACAGGAACTTGTCCACCACGGTATGAATCACTTCCGGACTCAGCTGGTCGAACTGGATAATGGCATCCAGGCGATTGCGGAATTCCGGTGTGAACAAACGGTTGATACTTTCCATACCGTCGGTCTTGTTGTCCTGCTCGGTAAAGCCGATAGAACGCCTGGCCAGCAGCTCGGCACCCGCATTGGTGGTCATGATCAGGATCACATGACGAAAATCCGCCTTGCGGCCGTTATTGTCCGTCAATGTGCCGTGATCCATCACCTGCAACAGCAGGTTAAACACTTCCGGATGGGCTTTTTCAATTTCATCCAGTAACACCACACTGTGCGGATGCTTGGTGACCGCTTCCGTCAGCAGGCCGCCCTGGTCAAAACCAACGTAACCCGGCGGTGCGCCAATCAGGCGCGAGACCGTATGTCGTTCCATGTATTCGGACATATCAAAACGGATCAGCTCCAGCCCGAGGATACCGGCCAGCTGCTTGCTGATCTCGGTTTTACCAACACCGGTAGGTCCGGCAAACATAAACGAGCCAATCGGCTTGTTTTCATTACCCAGGCCGGCCCGTGACAGCTTGATCGCCGTCACCAGCGTATCGATAGCCTTGTCCTGGCCAAACACTACCCGCTTGAGGTTTTCATCCAGGGTTTGCAGGGCTTTTTTGTCATCGCTGCTGACGGTTTTTTCCGGAATCCGGGCAATCTTCGCGACAATGGCCTCTACCTCGGCCACACCAATGGTTTTCTTGCGCTTGCTGGCCGGCTGCAGGCGCTGGTATGCACCAGCCTCATCAATCACGTCAATCGCCTTGTCCGGCAGGAAACGCTCGTTGATATGTTTGGCAGCCAGCTCGGCAGCGGCCCGCAAGGCCTTGTCAGCATATTTCAGCTGATGATGCTCTTCAAAGCGGGATTTCAGGCCCCTGAGAATCTTGTAGGTATCCTCAACACTGGGTTCCAGCACGTCGATTTTCTGGAAACGGCGCGACAATGCCTTATCCTTGTCAAAAATACCCCGGTATTCCTCATACGTGGTTGAACCGATACAACGCAGTTCACCACTGGTCAGCAAGGGCTTCAACAGGTTGGACGCATCCATCACACCGCCAGAGGCGGCTCCTGCACCAATAATGGTATGAATTTCATCAATAAACAGGATTGAGCCGGGTTTTTTCTTCAGTGCAGCGAGCAAACCCTTGAAGCGCTTTTCAAAATCGCCCCGGTATTTGGTTCCCGCCAGCAGTGCGCCCATATCCAGTGAATAAACCACGCCATCAGCGAGAACATCCGGCACATCACCATCGACAATTTTTTTTGCCAGCCCTTCGGCAATCGCCGTCTTGCCAACGCCGGACTCACCCACCAGCAGCGGATTGTTTTTACGCCGGCGCACCAGCACCTGGGCAACCCGCTCCACTTCCTGCAAACGACCAATCAACGGGTCTGTCCTGCCCTCTTTGGCCTGGAGATTGAGATTGACAGCATACGCCTGCAACGGATCTTCCTGCGCGGTTTCACCACTGGCGATATTCTCGGCATTGCCCTGATTGATATCCGGCTCGTCATTGGTAATTTTCGAAATGCCGTGGGAAATAAAATTCACGACATCCAGGCGAGAAATATTCTGCTGCTTGAGCAGGTAAACCGCATGACTTTCCTGCTCGCTGAAAATTGCCACCAGCACATTGGCGCCCGTCACTTCGGTTTTGCCGGAGGATTGCACATGGAATACCGCCCGCTGCAACACCCGCTGAAAACCCAGTGTTGGCGTGGTGTCCCGGTCAATGCCATCATCCGGCAGCACCGGTGTGGTGTCTTCAATAAAGCGGGCCAGGTCATTCTTCAGGCGCTGCATATCAGCGCCGCAGTGATTGAGCACTTCCTGTGCTGCCTCATTGTCCAGCAAAGCCAGTAAAAGGTGCTCAACCGTCATGTATTCGTGGCGTTTGTTGCGAGCGTTCTTGAACGCCTGGTTAAGGGTGAATTCCAAATGTTTGCTCAGCATATCATCTACCTCGCTGACTACTCCGCAGCCTGTATCTGGCACAGTAGCGGATGCTGGTTTGCCCTGGAAAATTCATTCACCTGGGTCATTTTGGTCTCGGCAATATCACGTGGATAAACGCCGCATACAGCCTTGCCACTGGTATGTACGGTCAACATGATCTGTGTGGCTTTTTCTGTATTCATGTAAAAAAATGTCTGCAACACCTCCACCACAAATTCCATCGGGGTAAAGTCATCATTGAACAGAATCACCTGATAAAGTGCAGGATGTTTCAGGGCCGGTTTTTCTGTTTCCAGCGCTAGATTGCCCTGCCCGTCATCCCCCTGTTCCAAGCTTAGTCGAACCTGATCGTACTTACCCATAATTTCTCTGTCGCCCGCGAGTTAATGCTTTTCCGTGGCACATCATACTATATTTGGCAGTTTGCCGGCATTTTCAAGCCAGATGACTTGACGAACTGCGGTTTCTTTCCAAAACTCATGCGTGGACTTGCTGGCTCATCGTACTGCGCAGCTGTGCGCAACGGGCGATCCGGCAGCAGTTGTCCGGCCATTGAATAATCATAAAAACGGCGATTAACGAGGGATGTTATGCAAAAGGGTGTCGTCAAGTGGTTTAACAACGCCAAGGGTTACGGTTTTATCCTTGCGGACAACAGTGCCGAAGATGTGTTTGTACACTATTCATCAATCGACATGAATGGTTACCGCACACTGCGCACCGGCCAGCCGGTAATGTTCGAAGCCGAACAAGGCAACAAGGGGCTTCATGCCACCAGTATCCAGCTGCTGGATGGCGACGACAACGGCTTTTCGCTGAAATAAAACCGGCAAAAAAATGGCGGCTTGCGCCGCCATGATCCATCAGCTATTGCAGTCTGCCGGCTCAGAACGCCATGATGGCATTCAGGGTCTGGCTTGGTCGCATGGCCTTGCCGGTCAGCTGTGCATCCGGGTGATAATAACCCTTGATGTCCACGCTGCTGCCCTGCACCGCTGCCAGCTCGGCAACAATCTTGTCTTCATTTTCCGCCATCGCTTTGGCGATTGGCGCAAAATGTTCGGCCAGTTCCCTGTCATCTGTCTGCGCCGCCAGCTGTTCTGCCCAGTACAGTGCCAGATAAAAGTGACTGCCACGGTTATCCAAACCACCCAGTTTGCGGGCTGGCGACTTGTTGTTTTCCAGAAAACGGGCTGTTGCACTGTCCAGCGTTTTCGCCAGCACAATCGCCTTGGCATTGTTGTTCACCTGGCCGAGATGTTCCAGCGATGCCGCCAGTGCCAGGAATTCACCCAGCGAATCCCAGCGCAGGTAATTTTCTTTCAGGAACTGCTGCACATGCTTGGGGGCAGAGCCGCCGGCACCGGTTTCAAACAGGCCGCCACCGTTCATCAGCGGGACAATCGACAGCATCTTGGCACTGGTACCCAGCTCCAGGATCGGGAACAGGTCGGTCAGGTAATCACGCAACACGTTGCCGGTCACCGAGATGGTGTCCTTGCCTTCTTTCATGCGCTGCAATGAAAAGCGGGTCGCTTCAACCGGCGACATAATATGCAGTTCCAGCCCGCTGGTATCATGGTCTTTCAGATACGTCTCGACCTTGGCAATCAGGTTGCGATCGTGGGCACGCTGTGGATCCAGCCAGAAAACAGCCGGCGTATTGCTAAGACGGGCACGATTTATCGCCAGCTTCACCCAGTCACGAATCGGCGCATCCTTGGCCTGGCACATGCGCCAGATATCCCCTTTCTGCACGGCATGCTCCATCAGTACCCGGCCATCGCCTGCCTTCACCTGCACCACACCAGCCGCCGGGAGAATAAAGGTCTTGTCGTGCGAGCCATACTCCTCAGCCTTTTGCGCCATCAGGCCGACATTCGGCACACTACCCATGGTACGCGGATCAAAGGCGCCATTTTCCCGGCAAAAATCGATGGTTTCCTGATAAACCCCGGCATAACAGCGATCCGGAATCACCGCCTTGGTATCCTGCTGCTTGCCTTCTGCATTCCACATCTGGCCTGAGGTACGGATCATTGCCGGCATGGATGCATCAATAATCACATCGCTGGGCACATGCAGGTTGGTGATGCCGCGATCAGAATCGACCATGGCAAGCGCCGGGCGCTGCTGGTAACAAGCTGCCATATCCGCCTCGATCTCGGCTTTTTTGTCCGCCGGCAAACGATCCAGCTTGGCATACAAATCCCCAATACCGTTATTGGCATCAAAACCGATCTGCTCCAGCACAGCAGCATGTTTTTCCAGCACCGGCTGGTAAAAAACCGAAACGGCATGGCCAAAAATCACCGGGTCTGACACTTTCATCATGGTGGCTTTCATATGCAGGGAAAACAGCACCCCTTGCTGTTTGGCATCCTCGATTTCACCGGCAATAAAATCACGCAGGGCCGAACTGCTCATAACCGATGCATCGATAATCTCGCCATCAAGCACTTTTACCGTTTTCAGTGGCTGCACCTTGCCATCAGCAGTATGCAGCTCAATACTGACTTCACCGGCCTTGTCGACAATCACCGACTGCTCACTGCCATAAAAATCACCGCTTTGCATGCTCGCCACGTGGGAACGCGAATCTTTCGACCACGCTCCCATGCTGTGAGGATTTTTGCGGGCATAGGCCTTCACCGATGCCGGTGCACGACGATCTGAATTGCCTTCACGCAATACCGGATTTACCGCGCTACCCTTGATGCGGTCATAACGCGCCTGAATATCTCGCTCTTTGTCATTGCTTGCTTCATCCGGATAATCCGGCAACGCATAGCCCTGCTGCTGCAACTCCTTGATCGCCGCCTTCAGCTGGGGCATGGACGCGCTGACATTCGGCAGCTTGATAATATTGGCTTCTGGCGTCTTGGCCAGCTCACCCAGTTCGGCCAGTGCATCACCGACACGCTGCTCCTCACTCAGGTAATCAGGGAAAGTGGCAAGAATACGACCGGCCAGGGAAATATCACGGATTTCGACATTCACACCGGCAGCGGCGGTAAACGTGCGGATAATCGGAAACAGGGAATACGTTGCCAGGGCTGGCGCTTCGTCTGTCTCGGTGTAAATAATCGTAGGGGTTTTGCTGGTCATAATCATTCCTGTAGCTAAGGCTGGTAAAGGGCGCCGGCATGGCGCCGCTCCGGCTCACCGGCAGGACAAGGCGTCCCGATGATTTTTGCGCGCGCTAGTATAGCAGCAAGGCAGCGATTAAAATAGTGCCCGGGCCGCCGCCTGCCGCCACCCCGCCGGAGATTTCATGAGTAAAATCATACTGATAAACAAGCCTTTCCAGGTGCTTTCGCAGTTTACCGATGACCATCAGCGGCGCACACTGAAAGACATTCTGCCGGACCAGCCGGGTTTCTACCCTGCCGGTCGGCTGGATTACGACTCCGAAGGACTGCTGCTGCTGACCGATGACGGGCGCCTGCAGCAGCGCATCAGTGACCCGCAATTCAAGCTGGCAAAAACCTACTGGGTGCAGGTGGAAGGCCATATCGACGATAAAGCACTGGCCGCATTGCGCAGCGGCATCCGGCTGAAAGACGGCTTGACTTTGCCGGCCAGGGTGGAACGCATCGCTGAGCCGGCCATCTGGCCACGCGACCCGCCGGTACGCCAGCGCGCCAACATACCCACCAGCTGGATCAGCCTGACCATCAGCGAGGGACGCAACCGCCAGGTACGGCGCATGACCGCTGCTGCAGGTTACCCGACATTGCGACTGGTTCGTGCGGCAATCGGCCACTGGCAGCTGGGCGGCCTGCAACCCGGCCAATACCGCAAGGACACAGTGCATCTGCCACAAGCTGGACGTAAAGGCCGCAAATCGTAGTATAATCGCGCCCTCTTGCGGTTAATTCACAGATACACGTCATGATGGCCTGGCCTCCCCACATTACTGTCGCCTGCATTGTCGAGGACAAGCAGCGTTTCCTTATGGTTGAGGAAATCGCCGGCGGCCGGCTGGTCATCAACCAGCCTGCCGGGCATCTCGAACCCGGCGAAAGCCTGGTTGAGGCCGCTGTTCGTGAGACGCTGGAAGAAACCGGCTGGCATGTCGAGCCCACGCATGTACTCGGCATCAGCCGCTACCTGGCGCCGGACAACAACACACTGTACTACCGCACCAGCTTTATTGCCCAGCCATTGCATCATGACCGCAGCATCACCCTGGATGACGGCATCCAGCAGGCGCTGTGGCTCAGCCATGCCGACCTGCTGGCCGCCCAGGATCGCCTGCGCAGCCCGCTGGTGCTGAAAAACATCGAACAATACCTGGCCGGACAGCGTTTCCCCCTGACATTGCTGGATGACCATGACTGAACCAGCACGTGTTATTGTCGGCATGTCCGGCGGCGTTGATTCCTCGGTATCGGCGCTGCTGCTGCAACAGCAGGGTTATCATGTCGAAGGCCTGTTCATGAAAAACTGGGACGAGGACGACGGCAGTGAATACTGCACTGCCCGGCAGGATCTCGCCGATGCCCAGGCCGTGGCCGACCGGCTGGGCATCCACCTGCACACCGCCAATTTTGCAGCCGAATACTGGGACAATGTGTTTGAACATTTCCTTGCCGAATACAAGGCCGGCCGCACACCAAACCCGGACATCCTGTGCAACCGCGAAATCAAGTTCAAGGCCTTTCTTGAGTATGCCCTGCATCTCGGTGCCGATTACATTGCCACCGGCCACTATGTGCGCAAGCATGATTGCGGTAACGGCCAGGCACAGCTGCGCAAAGGCGTCGACAACAACAAGGACCAGAGCTACTTTTTGCATGCTGTCGGTGGTGAGCAGCTGGCCAAAACCCTGTTCCCGATCGGCGAACTGGAAAAGCCCGAGGTTCGCCGGCTGGCCGAGGCACATGGCCTGGTCACTGCTGACAAAAAAGACAGCACCGGCATCTGCTTTATCGGTGAACGTCGTTTTCGTGATTTCCTGCAAACCTATATTCCGGCACAACCCGGCGATATCGTGACCGACCAGGGCGAACCGGTCGGCCACCACAACGGCCTGATGTTCCACACACTGGGGCAGCGCCAGGGCCTTGGCATCGGCGGCCTTGCCGGCCACGATGATGCACCCTGGTATGTGGTGGACAAGGATATTGCCGGCAATCGACTGATTGTCGGCCAGGGCAATGACCACCCCCTGCTGTTCAACCGTTGCCTGAGCACCACTGACATTCACTGGATCAATGATGCGCCGCCATTGCCGGCACGGCTGATGGCCAAAACCCGCTATCGCCAGCCGGATCAGCCCTGCTCGCTGGAATGGCATGACAACCGCTATCATGTGCGCTTTGACCAGCCCCAGCGCGCCATCACGCCAGGCCAGTCCGTGGTATTTTACCTCGGCGACATTTGCCTCGGCGGCGGTGTGATAGAAAACCGTTATGACTGAATCGACAAGGGATGACAGGCCATGAGCAAGGCGCAGCACAGCAAACAGGAACGTACCATTGCACTGGCCGGCCTGTTCCAGGCGGCCCGCATGGTCACTGACCTGGCCAACGGCAAGGAAATTGACCCGCACAGCCTGTCGGTGCTGATTGACAGCCTGCTGGTACTTGATCCGCCGACAACACTGGCGGTCTACGGCAATGACCTGGCCAACCTGCGCCCCGGCCTGACACTGCTGGCAGACCTGGCCGGCCAGAACACCCGTGCTGATGGTGAAACCGCCCGTTATGTCCTGGGCATGCTGGCACTGGAGCGGCAACTGGCACGCCAGCACGACATGCTATCCGTCATTCGTTCCCGGCTTGAGCACCTGCAGTACAAACGCCAGCACTTTGCCGGCAACCTGCGTGACTTGAGCCAGAGCCTGTCCGGCCTGTACCAGGACACACTGAGCACCCTGCGTTTTCGTATCCAGGTGACCGGCAACATGCAGCACCTGAACCAGGCCGATGTCAGCGACCGCATCCGCACCCTGCTGTTTGCCGGCATCCGTTCGGCCATGCTGTGGCGACAACTGGGCGGCAGCAAATGGCAATTGATTATTGGTCGCAGCATGCTGGAAAAAACCAGTCGCCAGCTGCTGCAACAGATTCCCACACACTAACCGCAAGGTACCACTGGCATGACTTTAACCTCACTGAACGCAATTTCCCCTGTTGACGGCCGTTATGGCAGCAAAACTGAAAAGCTGCGGGGCATTTTCAGCGAATTCGGCCTGATCAAGCACCGGGTAGTGGTCGAAGTGCGCTGGCTGCAGCAGCTGTCGAACCATCCGGATATCCACGAAGTCCCCGCTTTCAGTGAGCGGGCCAACGCCTTTTTGCAACAGCTGCTGGACAACTTCAGCGAGGCCGATGCTGCCGAGATCAAAACGATCGAGCGCACCACCAATCACGACGTCAAGGCAGTGGAATATTTCCTGAAAAACCGCATCAAGGACATGGCAGAGCTGCATGCCGTCAGCGAGTTCATTCACTTTGCCTGCACATCGGAAGACATTAACAACCTGTCCCATGCGCTGATGCTGAAAAACGGCCGATCTGCCCTGCGTGAAGACATGCTGGCCGTGCTGGAACGCCTGCGTGAACTGGCCGTTGAACTGGCTGCACAGCCCATGCTGGCACGCACCCACGGCCAGACTGCCAGTCCCACCACAGTCGGCAAGGAGCTGGCCAATGTGGTTGCCCGGCTGGAACGGCAGATGCAACAGATTGATGCCGTCAGCCTGCTCGGCAAAATCAACGGCGCGGTGGGCAACTACAATGCCCACCTGTCTGCCTACCCGGCTGTCGACTGGCAGGCCAATGCCAAAACCTTTGTTGAAAGCCTGGGGCTTGAATGGAACGCCTATACCACCCAGATCGAGCCGCACGATTATATTGCCGAACTGTACGATGCCTACTGTCGTTTCAATACCATCCTGATTGACCTGGATCGCGATATCTGGGGCTATATTTCACTGGGCTATTTCAAGCAGAAAACCATTGCCGGCGAAGTCGGTTCCTCTACCATGCCACACAAGGTAAACCCGATTGATTTTGAAAATGCCGAAGGCAACCTCGGCATTGCCAATGCCATCATGCAGCACCTGGCCGCCAAGTTGCCTGTCTCACGCTGGCAGCGTGACCTGACCGACTCCACTGTGCTGCGTAACCTGGGCGTTGGCCTGGCGCACAGCCTGATTGCCTACCAGTCCACGCTGAAGGGGCTGAACAAGCTGGAAATCAACCCGGCAGCGCTGGCAGCCGATCTCGACAATGCCTGGGAAGTACTGGCCGAAGCGGTGCAAACCGTGATGCGCCGCTACGGCATCGCCGAACCTTATGAAAAACTGAAGGCCTTTACCCGTGGCAAGGTGATGACCCGCGATATGATGCAATCGTTTATCGAATCACTGGAGCTGCCCGACGAGGCCAAACAGCAATTGCTGGCCATGACACCGGCCGGCTATACCGGCAATGCCGAACAGCAGGCCAGGGCTATCCGCTGACCCGTTGATCAACAGGCATAAAAAAACCGGCCGGGCCTGGCAGCCCGGCCGGTTTTTTTATGCCTGCGTCCAGATTACCAGCAATCTGCCGGTGTTTTTACACTGGATGAGTTCAGCGTCAAGGTACCACAGCTGTCCTTGGTCTGCGCATTGATCGGTGTTGCCGTCACAGTATAGGTAAACCCGTCTACAGTAAGGCTGATACGGTAAAACGCATCAGCCTGGGCAACTTCATCGCCGTTTTTGTTGATAAAAAACGGTGATGTGCCGTAGTTAAGGTCAGTCAGGTCGTTAGTGTAAGCGCGATTATTGACAAAATATTGCTCCTCACGACTTTGCACCTCCATCAAGGTATTTTTGGCAATCGCCCGGCGCACTTTTTCATTATTGCCACCGGCTACCGAAAAGGCGATGCCGGCCAGAATGCCGACAATCGCCACCACCACCATCAACTCCACCAGGGTAAAACCCTTGTTGTTATGTTTCACACCCACCTCACTTGATATTGTCAAGATTCTGCTCACGCCAGTAGTCGATGAATATACCATCCATGCCGGAAGGCGTGGTAGGTGTTGTACCGTCTTTCTGTGAACCATCCGCATTCAGCGCCTCTGGCGCATCATCATCATAGAGGAACTGGTAACTGACGGTACCCGGCAGGATGATGGTGCCACCAGCCGTGGTTACGTCACCGGACATACCGGCAGAGATCACTTCCGAGCGCACGGTATTGTCATTCGCTGCCGTACCATCCTTGAAGTCCACCAGATACAGGCTGGAAACACCTTCTGCCGGCGCACAGCTGGAAACGGCTGTCAGGTGGGTATAGGTGGTGATAAATATCTCACCGCCTGCCACGATCGGTGCCGACAGCACTTTCTCACCTACCGGCATCTTGATGCGCCAGCCATCCTGCTGATCCACACAATCGCCGGTCAGTGTGACCACACAGTCTGTCACATCAGTCAGGTCATCAATCGTCAGCGTGGTCACCGGCGGGATACCGGAGACAAAGGCACGATCCTTGATCATGAAGATATGGTTTTCATCACGCTCTTCCAGCGGGTTGGCACGGTCACCGCTGCCGATCACGATACCTTCGTAACGATCAACACCATCCTTGATCGGCACCACCGCCGGCTGATGGAAGAAACGCACATCACCCTTGCCCTTGTTTTCCGGCGTAACACCGACAGGATCCTTTTTGCCCAGTTTCGCCAGCAACGAGGCTGACCATTTCTCGTTACGGTAATTGGTATTGCTGCACTCGGCCTCGGTGGCACAGCTTGGCAGGTCGGCACGCCAGATATTGCCGGCAATGTCACCGACATACAACCTGTCCATCAGGCCATCACCGTTGGCATCAAACGGCGCCACACTCGATGGAATGGAATACAGCATCTCCGGATGACGGTATTCGTCGTTACCGACAGCACCTTTCAGCGCACCGTAGGTGGTCTTCCAGATCAGCGAGCGATCCCTCGCATCCACCAGGTAAATGGCATTGCCTTCCATACTCTCTGTATGGGTAACACCGTCCTTGTCCACCCAGGTGTAGCTTGGATAAGCCTTGTCCAGCGCCTGGAAATGGTTGTAGCTGTTATTGATGTCATCGGTATCGGCATAGTCGTCATAGGCATTGTTGGCATAGCCACCGCCAAAAACCAGTGCCGGTGTAACCGAGCTGCCAAACTTCACCAACACCGGAATCGGCCGCGAGAAGGTCAGCCCCAGCTCATCAAAATCACCACCAGTGGTTTTGCTGATACGCCCCTTGTAGACCGGCGGCACAAACGGGTTGCTGACATCCAGGTGATAAATGCTCTTGCCACCACGGCGCATGGCCGCATAGACATAGGCAAAATCCTGGCAATCCGCACAGCCGGTGGTGGCTGTTGTATCAATAGTGCGGCGGTTATTGTTCGGGTTATTCAGGTCATCAAACACCAGTGCCGATACTTCGTTATCCATGCCATAAGGATGGAAGTTGGTACCGTTCGGATTGTCATACAGGCCGTCATTCCGGGCCAGCTCCGGCACAATCTTCAGCAACTCACGCGGCATAAAGGCATAGGTTTCGGTACCGGTTTCTTCCGGCAGTGCGCCTTCAGTTGCCGGATCCGGGCCGGTGTTCTGCAGGAAATGCAGCATGCCGTCGTTGGCACCAAAAATGATGTTTACATACGGATTGGTGCTCTTGTGCCAGGTTTTGGTGCCGTTCTTGATATAACCGTAGTTCAGCGCCAATGGCTTGGAGTGAATAACATCCCCCAGAATCCATTGCCGGGCAGGCCCGGAAGCCGTACCACTGTTCAGGTCATAATCCGGGTGCAGCAAATCCACACCACGCACATGGTGAATCATCATGCGCGCTGCTTCGGCATCAGTCAGTGTGCCACCAGCCAGCATTTCCAGCCAGGTACGGGTGTTGCTGCCAATTTCAAAATCATCATACAGTGCAGTACCCACGGCATCGGTGGCATTCATTGCCGATACACCGGTTGGTGAGACCGGGTCTTCCACATAAATCTGCCGTCCACCAGCCGCATTACTGTAGCTGATATCCTTATCGACAAACTCAGGGATTTTCTGGCCGGCACCACCACGGGTAACGGAACGACCATCACGCTCATCCACCTCGTTTTCTCCCGGTGGTGGCAAGGTGACCTTGTCAGTCCAGAAAGTCAGCGAGTCAATCTTGATACGACCATCCAGAGAGTCAAATGCCTCGGCCCAGGCGCTGTTTGGATCAGCAACCGCCAGGTCGTAATTGATCACATCCAGAATCCGCACATTGCCGCGACCATCCACATCATGCAGCGCCAGTTTCTTGATATTGCCGGCCCAGCGCTGGCCTTCGTAAGCTTCAAACACTGCCAGCAGGAAGTCATCCAGCGAGCGGGTTTCGTTGAACACGTTGACCGGAACCGAGGCTGCCACAAAGCTGGTACTGGTGGTCAGGATCTTGGTAAACATGTCACGCAGCTTCTGCTCGAACTTGCGTCCTTCTTCCAGCAGGAATGGCGGATCATTGGTGCCGCCGGCAGCTGCCCAGTCACTAACATGCCCACGGCTTTTGTCAGTTGCCAGCCACACCTGCATGTTCTGCACACCGGCCACCAGCGAATCATCAACCAGATCGGTCTCCCGGTCGGAAATGTAGTACAGGAAATCCTCAAACTTGCCTGCTGCCTTGCTGCTGAAATCCGCGCTGATCAACGCATCCAGATCATCATCGTCATTCGCCACGTTCATGGCCATGGCCAGGCCAAACAGCTTGGTACAGGCAATATCCTCCGGATCCTTGCCGGTGAATGGCGAAATAAAGTTGCTGCCGCTGATGATGCCCGTGTCGTAGTCGGCAATGCTTTCGGCACGCGGCGACGCAGCCGCAGTAAAGTTCTTGTTGGTATCGGTATGGTTGATCATTGCCTGGCCATTCAGGTAACGATACAACTCATAAAACGTTTCACTGGGCTGCAACTGGTGTGCCTGGCTGCCGGTTGAGGCTTCAGGTATCGATTGCAAGGCACTGATCAGTTCTTCTTTTGCACCATTGGCATCGCCCGGCTGCAGCAGCTTGTACCCTTCGAGGATGGTACCACCCTCATTGATATTGGGGGCCATCACACCGACATACAGTCCATTAAAGTCATCCAGCGCAGCGGCAAGATACGCCACAAATGCCTGGTACAGGTTGTAACTGCCAGGATCAGCCATCTGCCCATAGTCTTCCGTCAGGTCATCACAGCCATCACCATCAACATCTGAATTCAGTGGGGAGCCGTTATAGCCAATGGTGCTGTAAGACGAGTTGCACTGGTCAAGATCATTAGACACACCATCACCATCAATATCCGTATCCAGTGTGTCATCATCACAACCATCACTGTCCCTGTCTTTCAGTGCCCGGTCGTCCGGGCAGCTGTCACGCACATCCGGCACACCATCACCATCACGATCGGTATCACAGGCATCCCCCAGGTCGTCCTTGTCACTATCACTGTTTTTCTGGTCCGGATTGTCAACCAACGGACAGTTATCATCCCCATTGACAACACCATCACCATCAATGTCAGGATCACAGGCATCACCCAGGCTGTCACCATCGGTATTCTGCTGGTCCGGGTTATAGGTGGTCGGACAATTATCCAGAATACCCGGCACACCATCGGCATCACTGTCATCACAGGCATCACCGATGCCGTTGCCATCACCATCCGCCTGGTCCGGGTTGACAACATACGGACAGTTGTCACCGGCATTGTTCAGCCCATCATTGTCCCAGTCGTCATCACAGGCGTCATCAATGCCATCCCCATCGGTATCGATATTGCTGTTGCTCGTATCCGGGCAGCTGTCAGACGCATTCGGCGTACCGTCATTGTCGCGGTCATCGTCACAGGCATCACCCAATGCATCACCATCACCATTGGCCTGGTCGGCATTGCTGACGGTCGGGCAGTTGTCAGTAGCATTGTCAACGCCATCACCGTCCAGATCATCGTCACAGGCGTCACCCAATGCATCACCATCGCCATTGGCCTGATCGGCATTGCTGACAGTCGGGCAGTTGTCAGTGGCATTGTCAACGCCATCACCGTCCAGATCGTCGTCACAGGCATCACCCAGTGCATCACCATCGCCATTGGCCTGATCGGCATTGCTGACAGTCGGGCAGTTGTCAGTAGCATTGTCAACGCCATCACCGTCCAGATCATCGTCACAGGCATCACCCAGTGCATCACCATCGCCATTGGCCTGATCGGAATTGCTGACAGTCGGGCAGTTGTCAGTGGCATTATCAACACCATCACCGTCCAGGTCATCGTCACAGGCGTCACCCAGCGCATCACCATCGCTGTTTTGCTGGTCGGTATTGCTGACGGTCGGGCAGTTGTCAGTGGCATTATCAACGCCATCACCGTCCAGGTCATCATCACAGACATCACCCAGCGCATCACCATCGCTGTTTTGCTGGTCGGTATTGCTCACAGTCGGGCAGTTGTCGCTGGCATTGTCGACAGTGTCACCGTCCAGGTCATCATCACAGGCATCACCGATACCATCCATATCAGTATCGGTCTGGTCATTGGCAAGCAGCGGACAGTTGTCAACAGCGTTCAAAATGCCATCATCATCAATATCGTCGTCACAGGCATCACCGGTACCGTCCTTGTCGGTATCCTGCTGGTCGGTATTGGCTGTTGACGGACAGTTATCCGCAGCATTGGCCACGGTGTCGCCATCACGGTCATCATCACAGGCATCACCGATGCTGTCACTGTCGCTGTCAGTCTGGTCGTTGGCAATCAGCGGGCAATTGTCCGCAGCATTGTCAAAACCATCACCATCCACGTCATTGTCACAGGCATCGCCAGTGCCATCCTTGTCGGTATCTTTCTGGTCGGCATTGGCCGCCAGCGGGCAGTTGTCGCTGCCGTTCAGTTTGTCATCACCATCAATGTCCGGGTCACAGACATCGTCAACACCATCACCATCGGTATCATTGCCGCTGTTGATGGTGTTCGGGCAACTGTCCGAGGCATTCGGTACCGTATCACCATCGATGTCGTCATCACAGACATCACCAATGGTGTCACCATCACTATCTGTCTGGCTGGCATTGGCCACCAGCGGACAGTTGTCACTGGCGTTCAGTTTGCCATCACCATCAATATCGTCATCACAGACATCACCCAGATCGTCACCATCGGCATCCGCCTGGTCGGTATTGGGCGTAGCCGGGCAGTTGTCCGCATCGTTGTCGATGGTGTCGCCATCACGGTCATCATCACAAGCATCACCGATGCCGTCACCATCCGACTCTGCCTGGTCGGCATTGGCGATAGCCGGGCAGTTATCCAGGCCATTATCCACGCCATCATTGTCGAGATCATTGTCACAGGCGTCACCGGTGCCATCACCATCGCTGTCCTTCTGGTCGGTATTGGCCAGCAGCGGACAGTTATCAGCACCATTGTTGATACCGTCACCATCAATGTCATCATCACAGGCATCACCGGCACCGTCGCTGTCACTGTCAGTCTGGTCATTGGCGATCACCGGGCAATTGTCTGTTGCATTGTCAAAACCGTCATTGTCGAGGTCGTTGTCACAAACATTACCCTGCCCATCAACATCATCATCCTGCTGGTCGGCGTTGGCCTGAACCGGGCAATTGTCACCGGCATCCGGCACGCCATCACCGTCATCATCACCATCACAGACATCACCGATGCCATCACCATCCAGATCAGCCTGGTCAGCGTTGGCCAGCAGCGGGCAGTTATCTTCATCGTCATAGATACCGTCACCATCACCGTCAGCATCTTCACAGCCGTCTACCGGGCTAAAATCCCGGCTAAATGGACCAGCCAGCGGGCAGGCATCCACTGCATTGATAACGCCGTCACCGTCAATATCATCATCACAGGCACTGCCAATGCCGTCACCATCATGTTCTTTCTGCGCCGCATTGGGCACGTACGGGCAGTTGTCTACACCATTTTTGATGCCGTCCCCATCAATATCGTCATCACAGGCATCACCGACACCATCACCATCGGTATCTTTCTGGTCCGGGTTATGAATATACGGGCAGTTATCCAGATGGTTCGGCGTTGCATCAGCATCACTGTCATCTTCACAGATCTTGCCGATATCCACCCAGTCCAGCGCTGGTGGTGGAGAGGTACAACCGGCATTACCGGGCACGACACACTCAAACAGTTCTATACCGTTATCCGGGAAACGAATGACTTGCCCAAGGCGACACTGGGTGCCGGTTGGAGACAAACAAGGCACTGTCGCAAAGGTATAAATGCCCGGATCACTGCAGGACGGCAGGCCGGAGCTGTAATCACCGTCACAGACATTGCCCCTGCCGTCACCATCGGCATCCGCCTGGTCCGGGTTGGCTGTGTTAGGACAGTTGTCATACAAATCCACAACACCGTCACTGTCGCTATCGTCACAGGCATCATCGATACCGTCACCATCCTGGTCGTTGCCCTTGTCCGGCACGGTTGGGCAGCTGTCCGAGGCGTTCAGGATACCGTCATCGTCAATGTCCTTGTCACAGGCATCGCCGTCGCCATCCCCATCGCTGTCCAGCTGGTCGGCATTGGCCACCAGCGGACAGTTATCAGCGGCATTGGGAACAGCATCATTATCCCTGTCATCATCACAGGCATCACCGAGACCATCGGTATCGCTGTTTTGCTGGCCCGGATTCGGGATTGACGGGCAGTTGTCACTGGCATCGTCAATGCCATCACCATCACGGTCATCGTCACAGGCATCACCGATGCCATCCCCATCCGATTCCGCCTGGTCGGCATTGGCAACCAGCGGGCAGTTGTCGCTGCCATTATCTACACCGTCACCATCCATGTCATTGTCACAGGCATCACCTGTGCCATTGCCGTTGCTGTCCTGCTGGTCAGGGTTGCTGACGGATGGGCAGTTATCGGCACTGTTATTAATGCCATCACCATCCCGGTCATCGTCACAGGCATCACCGATGCCGTCACTGTCGCTGTCGGTCTGGTCGTTGGCAATCAGCGGGCAGTTGTCGACATCATCATCAAAACCGTCATTGTCACTGTCATTGTCACAGGCATCGCCTTCACTGTCGGCATCACTGTTCTTCTGGTCCGGATTGGCCGTCGCCGGGCAGTTGTCACTGGCATTCACCACCCCATCATCATCCAGATCGTTGTCACAGGCATCGCCAATACCGTCCAGGTCCGTATCGGTCTGGTCGTTGGCAATGGAGGGGCAGTTGTCACTGGCATTGGCAAAGGTATCGCCATCACGGTCATCGTCACAGGCATCACCTATCGTGTCACCGTCGCTGTCCGCCTGGCTGCCATTGGCAACCAGCGGGCAGTTATCGGCAGCATTGTCGATGCCATCACCATCCATGTCATCGTCACAGGCATCACCAATGCCATTGCCATTGGTGTCCTGCTGGTCGGTATTGGCAACATTCGGGCAGTTGTCGTCGCCGTTCAGTATGGTGTCGCCATCAATATCGTCATCACAGGCATCACCGATGCTATCAGCATCGCTATCGGTCTGGTCATTGGCAATGGATGGGCAATTGTCACTGGCATTGGCATACGTATCACCATCCAGATCATCATCACAGACATCACCAATGCCATCCAGGTCGCTATCAGTCTGGCCGGCGTTATCCTGCACCGGGCAGTTATCGTCAGCATTGGCAACGCCATCATTATCAAGGTCATCATCACAGGCGTCACCAATGCCATCCAGATCCGTATCGGTCTGGTCATTGGCAATGGATGGGCAGTTGTCACTGGCATTGGCAAAACCATCACCATCCCGGTCATCATCACAGGCATCACCGATGTCGTCAAAATCACTGTCTGCCTGGCTGGCATTCGCCACCAGCGGGCAGTTATCCGCGGCATTATTAAAGCCGTCACCATCAATATCCGGGTCACAGACATCATCAATGCCATCGTTATCGGTATCGCTGCCGGTATTTTCTGCCAGTGGGCAGCTGTCTAAGGCATTAGCCAGCCCATCACCGTCGATATCGTCATCACAGGCATCACCAATGGTATCGCCGTCACTGTCGGCCTGATCGGTATTCGCCACCAACGGGCAATTGTCATCGCCGTTCAGTACTGTGTCGCCATCAATATCGTCATCACAGGCATCATCAATGCTATCGCCATCGGTATCCTTGTTGGCATTAATGGTTGCAGGACAGCTGTCCGACGCATTGGCAATGCCATCACCATCCAGGTCATCATCACAGGCATCACCGATGGTATCACCGTCACTGTCAGCCTGATCGGTATTCGCTACCAGCGGGCAATTGTCAGCGCCGTTCAGTACCGTGTCGCCATCAATATCGTCATCACAGGCATCATCAATGGTATCGCCATCGGTATCATTGCCGGTATTGATTGCCAGCGGACAGCTGTCCGACGCATTGGCAATGCCATCACCATCCATGTCATCATCACAGGCATCACCGATGGTATCGCCGTCACTGTCGGCCTGATCGGTATTGGGCACCAGCGGACAATTGTCATCGCCGTTCAGTACCGTGTCACCGTCAATATCGTCATCACAGGCATCACCAATGGTGTCACCGTCAGCGTCAGCCTGGTCAGCATTACCAATCGCCGGGCAGTTATCAGCGCCATTTAACATGCCATCGCCGTCCAGGTCATTGTCACAGGCATCGCCGGCACCATCACCATCGCTATCGGCCTGGTCCGCATTGGCCAGAAGCGGACAATTGTCAGTATCGTCAGCCACGCCATCGGCATCGGCGTCGTCATCACAAGCATCACCAATGCCATCACCATCCATATCTGCCTGGTCCGGGTTGGCTACAAACGGGCAGTTGTCGTTTTCATCACGAACGGTATCGTCATCGCTATCCAGGGTACAGTTACCAATGCCAATCCACTGCTCACTCGCGCCAGGCGGCGAGTCACAATCATTCTGGTTACTTGAGCTGCACTGGTAAAGTGCAACACCGTCATCCGGGTAACGTATCACCATATCAAGGCGGCAACCCGGCACCTTGTTTTTGCCGGTACATACCACAGCCTGGGCATCGGCAAGCGTCTTGATGATGGCATCATCACACATATACGCTGCCGCCATGTGCGCATACGCGCCCATGCCCAATATCAGCAGCGAATTCAGAATCTGTCGTAACGTTTTATTCATGGTGCTTTTCATTATCTGTTACCCGACTCTTAGAATTGGCCATCGGCAACGCCGTCGGCATCAACATCCTGGAACCATTTACGACAAATCGCTTCCTTGTTGGCGCGCGACAGTACCGGGCTGGTGACTGTCGGAAAGGCATACTGTGAACACAATTTGGCAAACGAGCTTTCGGTCATCTTGGGCACACAACTGGCCAGGCTGCCGCAGAAACTGGAAAAAACACTGGGACGATAATCGATCATCAGCATCAGGTATGGCGGCGAGGCGTTGGCTGCACCCGGCTTCAGGTAAATATCGGTATCATCGGCGGCAGCCGGCAAGACTGCCAGCAACAGCAAACCGATCAGCAGCAACCCCGTTTGACGTATTGTTTTCATGCGTGCACCTTGCCTGCCATCGTCAATAAAGACCCCAGCCACCCTCTTCGGTATTCACAAACTGCTGTGAACCGGGGGTAAACTGGCTGATTTTCAAACCGGCGGCAATACGGGAGCTGGAGAGCCCGGCACTGACGCCGTCATAATCCGCGAACATTTCGATATAGTGGAAAGTCTGGCCACTGGATGCTGTTTCCGTGGTACCCACCGTGGCTTTTTGTGAGTGCAGCCGGGTGCCTCGATACAGCAGGTCAACACCGGCAGGCACGGCATCCTCAAGCTTGGCCGAGATATACAGGCTCTTCTCATCACAATCGGCATCGGTATCGCTGGTGGCGCAATAGATGGAGCCATACGGAATACTGATCGGCAAAGACGGGTTGGCCGGATCGTCATATTTGTCCATGACATCACGAATCACCCCTTCGGCATGCTGGTTGGCCTCCACCTTGAACTGCTGGTTAGCCGCCATCTTGATTTCCAGCACACTGGTATCCATGATGGTGACAGCAATCAGCGCTGTCAGCACCAGGAATACCAGTGCCATCAACAATACCGAGCCATCCTGGCGCCTGCCTGATCGGGTCTTGTTCATCATATATCCAGCCAATCCACGTTTCTGATACCCACAGTAGTGGTGAATACCCGGCGCATGTAGCGTTTATCTGCCGGATCAATTTCCGGCAATGAGCCCAAACGATAGGTCTTGTTGTCAGTATATCCATTTACCGGGTCGCGACTGCGCAACAAAAGGTAAACCCGAGCGACGGTAGCAGAATCCAGCTCGGCGGCGGTCGGATTGGCGACAAACCGGCGCGGCGTGCCGTTCTGGCTGTTGGCTTCAGGAATGCCGAATTCCACATGTAATGCCTCGACACCCTCGACCAGTGGCTGCTGTTCAAACTGGTTGTCCGCCAGCATTGCCATCACCAGGGTGGGAATGCCATCTCCGGCAGTCACGGAATAATCACGAACGTAAAAGATGCGGTTTTGTACCAGCCACAGGTTGAGGTTGTTGGCCGGGGTCAAAATGGTGGCATCAAAACCGCTGTCATCGATATAAACAAAGTCGTTATCCATGATGGTGCCACCGATTGCCGGGTCGATTTCCACCTGCAGGTACCAGCGCTTCTTCTTCTCGTCACCCGCAACCAGGCCATCGGCATAAACCCCGGCGACAATCGTCTCGCGATCGGCCACCCGCTTGATGCTGATGATATCGGTGCCAGCCAGCACATTGCCGCCCTGCACACAATCACCACCAAAGCTGACACCTCGCACCGACGCGCCAGGCGATGCTGCGCTGTCATTGACAAAATCCATGGCGGTGGAAAAATCCAGTGCCCAGGTTGGCGAGCCGGCACAGCCACCACTGACGGACGGCACAGTCAGCAAATCAATGTCAGTACCGATACCAAAAAAACCCGTCATTTTCAGTTCACGCTTCAGGATGTTGATGGCAAAACGGCCATTCTCCTGCAGACGAGCCATGGCTTCGTCCTGCACATAATTGCGTTTGTTCTCCAGATACACCTGGGTGATGCCACCAACCAGCACCACCCCGAGTGCGAGCGCGACAATCAGCTCGACAATCGTCAGACCCTGCTGTTTAGCACGCTTGGTAATCGACATGAGCAGTTCCTAGATAAAGGTTGTCAGCACCATCACCTGGCGCAATTCGTCATCGGTTTCATACAGCCCCTCTCCTTCACCACAATCGGAAATATCGGGATTGCCGGTTTTCTGGAAGCCACGCCAGGCAATGGCTATCGTTACCACCCTGTCATCGTTGCTGATGCAGGCACGCGGGTTAAACAGGCCACCGGCAGGCTGGCCATCCGAATTAATCTCGGTCGCCCCGTCCAGCGCCTGCTCCCATTGCCACAGGTCATACGCTGCCAGTTCGGCAAAATTGCAGCTGCTGGCTGCACAATCCTTGGCCGGTGAATCGCCCAGTGAACCACCACCGAGGTTGGTCACGACATAGATATCAATACCGTCTTCATTTATGCGCATGCGTTCGACAATATCATGCGCCAGCGTGGTGGCAATGGAGCGCTGCAGGGCATCGTAATTCAGGCGTTTGGCGGTAATTTGCATGGTTGCCATGCCGAGAATACCCACCGTCAGCACCAGAATGCCGATTGCCACTTCAATCAATGAATAACCGCCCTGGGCAGATCTCATATGCATGCTCCTTACTCCGGACAGCTGCCGCCAGGGTTGTCATTGACCCTGGGGCGCCCTGTGGCATCAACGGCGATTGCCCGCGCACCACGAATGCTGTCGCCTGAGCAAATCTTGAATATCTGGGTTATCAGGCCATTGATAGTGCCATCAGGCGCATAGGTCAGACTATTGGCAAAGGCAGCCTCGGTCGCCCGCACTGTCACTGTCTCCGGTACGGCATTTTCCACCCGGATAACCGGCTCACCGGCATCTTGCACACCGTCACCGTCATCATCACGAAACACCAGCCAGCCGCCATCCCATTTGACCGACGCATCGGTGGAGCAGGTACTGCCATTGGGACTTTTGCAGATAATGGTCGGGCGATTGGTTTTTGCTGCCTCACTGCGGGCAATCATCAGGGTGGACAGCAGGCGAGTAGTCTGTGACTGGACACGATTCAGGCGAATGGTCTCCTGAAAGCTGGGATAGGCAAGACTGGCTACCACCCCAATCAGCGCCAGCACGATCAGCAGCTCCACCAGCGTGAAGCCCGCCTGTCGTAATAATTGCCTGTTGTGATGATTCACGCCGTTACATCCTGATTTCTGCCACCAATATACCGTTTTGTAACAGAAACGCCGGTGGCATACCGCATATCGCCGGATTAACGCAGATTAGTGTCGACAAACGGACACAAGGTGAGCAGCATCACATGGTGTGAGTAGGCCTGCCGGATTCCAGCGCACCCGCCAGATAGGTTTCGATACGCGAGCGCAGATTGTTGTTATCCTGGCCGGCAAATTGCACGCCGATACCGGCAGTGCGGTTACCCTGGGCGCCGGGCGGGGTAATCCATACCACCTTGCCGGCGCAGGGGATTTTTTCCGGTTCATCCATCAGGGTCAGCAGCAGGAACACCTCATCACCCAGTTTGTAATTTTTATTGGTGGGAACAAACAGCCCGCCATTATGCACAAACGGCATGTAGGCAGCATAAAGAACGGCCGTATCCTTGATGGACAGGGATATAATGCCATTACGGGCGCCGGGACCTTGCATAAACAAAAACCTTGCTGGAAAAACAACCGCTGAAGTGTAGCACAGCTGCCGCTTCAGTCCAGCCGGCAGGTACGTTTACGCAAAACTGCTCTATACTGGAAACATTCATTAGCAACCGGGAATACACATTAGCCCCTGACTCTATATGCGCACACTCATATTCAGCGCGTTTTGCCTGCTGGCCTGCCTTGCAAGCAGTGTCCACAGTGCAAGTCTGGAGGTCGGCATGGCGCTGCCGGCTATCAAAATCGAGGATAAAGGCGAGGTCCTGCTGAAACAGCGGCAAATCGATTACGCCCCCTGGCATTCCACTTCACTGCAGGGACGCAAAGTTGTGCTGCAATACTTGCCGGCCACCCTGTCCAGCAGTAAAACCAACATGCCGCTGATCGACACGCTTTACCAGCTGGAATACCCGCACAGTTGCCGCACCGTGAATATCGTCAATATTGGTGATTCCCTGTGGGGTACAGAATTCATTGCCGAGCACGAACTGCGCCGGCATAAAAAACGCACCCCGCTGTGCAGCATCATCCAGGATCAAAATGGCAATGGCAAACAGCGCTGGTCATTGCCCGATAACACAGCAACCACGATGGTAATCAACGAAACCGGGGTTATCGAATTTATCCACAGCGGTGAGCTAAGTCGCGAACAGATTGATCTGGTCGTGCGCCTCAGCAGCCCCGGAATCAGCCCAGCGCCTTGATACCGGCAATCACCTGTTGCCACACGGCGTCGGGTGCGGCGTAAGGCGCATAGATACTGATCCGCTGTGCCATATCGCCATAACGCCGGTAAATCTTGCCGGCAATTTCCTCCGGCTGGCCAACAATGGCAAATGCGTCCAGAAACTCATCATCAATATAATCGGCCATCCGCTCCCATTGCCCCTGCTTGCTGATATCGTTCAACACAGGCTGCAGGTGCCCCTTGTCGATGGCGTCCATCGGTGCACGATAGGCCGGCGTGGAACCATAAAAGCCCAGCAGGCCACGGACACTTTCCCTGGCAGCATTGATGCTGGCCGGGCTGTCGCCGGTAACGATAATCGCCGTCAGTGACACACAAAAATCATCAGCAGCGGCATTCTTCTGCAAGCCACGCGCCAGTGCCGGGCGGGCAACATCCTGCAAAAATGCTGCATTGTTGAATGGATGGACAATCCAGCCGTCGGCCACCTCACCGGCCAGCTCGGTCATTTTCGGCCCCAGCGCACCCAGCCATACTGGTGGTATGCCATAGGGATTCGGGCCGGCATTGAACATCGGTGTCATCAGCGTATGCTGCCGGTATTTGCCGCGATAATCGAGTTTGCTGCCATGCTGCCAGCAATCAAAAAACGCCTTGATCGCCTCAACATGCTCACGCATGCGCCCCAATGGCGGATCAAACTCACAGGAAAAACGCCGCTCGATATGAGTCTTGATTTGTGAACCCAAACCCAGTGCAAAACGCCCCTTCGAGAACTTGTGCAAATCCCAGGCCTGGTAGGCCAGGTGTGCCGGATTACGCGGAAACGCCACGGCAATACCGGTAGAAATGTCCAGCTGCGGTGCATGTTCACTGGCCAGCACCAGCGGCAGGAAAGGATCACTGTTACCTTCGAGGGTATATACGCCATCAAAGCCAATCGCTGCCAGTCGCCGGGCTTCTGCTGCCGCATCCGGCAACTGGGCATAAAACGGGCCATCAATCTTGTACATGGTTGTGCTCCAGGAAATCCAGCACCAGCTGATGAAAAAGTTGCGGGTATTCAACATGCAACCAGTGGCTGGCATTGTCGATGGTTTGTATCTCGGCCTCAGCAAACAGCTGGCCAATCACCGCCTCGGCTGGCGGCAGAATATAATCGGATGCCCCGCCACGCACAAACAGGGCCGGCACATGACAGGGTGCATCAATCTGCGGCGCCCGGCAAATAGCCGGGTAACTGTCGATAATCTCGGCCAGCCCGCATTGCCAGAACCACTGACCATGCGCGTTTTTTTGCAGGCTTTTCAGCAAAAACTGCCGCACCCTCGCCTCATCCAGGTAGTCAGACATAATCTCGTCAGCCTCACGCCGGCTGTTGACACCCAGGCGCTGCACCTCCTTCATCGCAACAAAAATATCATTATGGCGCTGCGGGTAGGCAATCGGTGCAATATCGACACTGACCAGGCAGCGAATACGCTCCGGATAATCCGCCGCCAGCTGCATGGCGACCTTGCCGCCCATGCTGTGGCCGATAACAGCGGCCCGCTCAATTGCGTATTCATCCATCAAGGCCAGTACATCTGCAGCCATACTGCGATAATTGACGCCACCGGCATGCGGTGAGCGGCCGTGATTGACAAGATCAACCTGCAACACCCGGTAGCCGGCAGCCAGCGCCTGGGCCAGAAGTGACAGGTTATCTGACAGGCCCAGCAGGCCATGCAACAAAATGACCGCATGGCCCTGGCCGGATGGTTTGCAATATAATGGCATCACACGTTTGTTTCCGGAATCATTATGCGCCTGATCATCCTGTCCCTGTTTTCACTGGTGCTGCTGGCTTGCACCACAGCACCCTCCTATAACAGTACGGTTTACGCTTATGTTGACCAGCGAGAAATAAACAGCGCGCCATTGCAGCACATCATGATTGCGCCGGTCAACCACGGCAAACCCAGCCGCCACTACCTGAGCCTGCACGAGGAAAAAATCGACCGGCTGCTTGCCCAGTACCTGGAAAAGTCCGGACTTGATGTGATTGACAACACCACCTTCCGGCAGGCATGGCAGGCAGCAGAAAGCCGCTCGGGCAGTCTGTTCAACAGCATCACCGGCGAACCAACCAGCGCCCATGACAGCGCAATGCATGAAGCCTTGCAGGCAGCCTTCGATGCCAATCCCCGGCTTAACGCGGTATTGTTCACCGACCTGATTGAAACCCCGCAGCAATACCAGCTGGCGGCCAAACGTTTTGCTGAATGGCACGGTGTACGGCGCAAGGTAAAAATGGAAGGTGTCGGCCGGGGCATTTTTGAGGAATTCAACTGGAATGAAACCGTTGATGCCATTTCCCTGTCGGTTTACCTGGTCGACCGAGCCGGCAGCGTGATATTCCACAGCATCGGCGGCATCCAGATAGCCCAGGCGGTAGCCGTGCAGAACAAAAGTGCGGAATTTCGCCGGCGCAAGGATTTGCTGACCGACCGTGACGAAATCCGTGAAGCCATCCAGCTGGCATTGCACCCTGTTATCCCGAT
>DATCSZ010000293.1:0-5791 GCA_036568205.1 Pseudomonadales bacterium | reverse complement strand
ATACCACGCTCCGCCATGTAACGCTTGGCCTCGGGAACCGTGTATTCACCAAAGTGGAAAATACTGGCTGCCAACACCGCATCGGCATGGCCTTCGATAATGCCATCCACCAGGTGCTGCAGGTTGCCGACACCGCCGGAGGCAATCACCGGCACGGCAACTGCCTCGCTGATTGCGCGGGTCAACGCCAGGTCAAAACCAACCTTGGTGCCATCCTGGTCCATGCTGGTCAGCAGGATTTCACCGGCGCCGAATTCGGTCATTTTCACTGCCCACTCCACCGCATTGATGCCGGTTGGTTTGCGTCCGCCGTGGGTAAAAATTTCCCAGCGATTGTCACCGGTTTTTTTGGCATCAATCGCCACCACAATACACTGAGAGCCAAAACGGTCAGCGGCCTGTTTGACAAAATCGGGATTGCTGATTGCGGCGGTATTGATGCCCACCTTGTCAGCCCCGGCATTCAGCATGGTACGCACGTCTTCAACCTTGCGGATGCCGCCACCGACAGTCAGCGGTATAAATATCTCGCTGGCAATCTGCTCTACCATATGTACTGTGGTGTCACGGCCTTCGTGGCTGGCAGAAATATCCAGGAAGGTAAGCTCGTCTGCACCCTGCTCGTTATAACGCTTGGCAATTTCCACCGGATTGCCGGCATCGCGTATATCAACAAATTTGACACCCTTGACCACCCGGCCATTGTCGACATCGAGACAGGGAATAATACGTTTTGCCAGCGCCATATCAGTGACTGTCGCAGTATGCCTGCGCCTCCTTCACATCCAGCGTGCCTTCATAAATGGCACGACCGGTAATGGCACCAATAATGCCTTTGCCCGCCACTGCCTGCAGCGCACGGATATCATCCATATTGGTAATCCCACCGGAGGCAATGACCGGAATTGATGAGGCCTGAGCCATCGCCACGGTCGCCTCGACGTTGACGCCCTGCATCATGCCGTCACGGCTGATATCGGTATAGACGATGGCACTGACACCGTCCTGTTCAAAACGTTTGGCCAGTTCACTGGCCTGGATACCGGACACCTCGGCCCAGCCATCGGTGGCAACCAGGCCGTCTTTTGCATCCAGGCCGACAATGATATGCCCGGCAAACTCACGGCAGGCCTCGGCAACAAAAGACGGCTGTTTTACCGCCTGGGTGCCAATAATCAGGTAACTGACACCGGCACTGAGGTAGGCCTCGATGATGGCCAGGTCACGAATACCGCCGCCAATCTGGATAGGCAGCTCTGGATAGGCAGCGGCAATTGCCTTGACCGCATCACCATTGACCGGCTTGCCGGCAAAGGCGCCATTCAGGTCAACCAGGTGCAGACGCCGGCAGCCGGCTTCAACCCACTGTGCAGCCATTGCTACCGGGTCATCGGAAAAGATGGTGGAATCCTCCATACGGCCCTGGCGCAAACGCACGCAGGCACCATCTTTCAGATCGATTGCAGGGATAATCAACATAAAGAATCCGTCAGCTTATTGGCCATTCCAGGCGAGAAAGTTTTTGATTAGTTGCAGGCCTGCCGTGGCGCTTTTTTCCGGGTGAAACTGCACCGCAGCGATGCTGTCACGGGCAACCATGGCGGCGAATGGCAGGCCATAATCGGTACTCCCTATCACGTCATTGCCCTGTAGCGCCACATAGTAACTGTGGACAAAATAAAAACGGCTGCCGTCATCAATGTGATGCCACAAGGCGTGGTCAGCGGTTTTCTTCACGGTATTCCAGCCCATATGCGGCACTTTCAGCCGGTGCTGCTCAAACACCTCACCGGAAAAACGTTTTACCCGGGCAGGAAAATAATCCAGGCAGTCCACCCCGCCACTTTCCTCGCTGTGCGCCATCAAGGCCTGCATACCCACGCAAACACCCAGCAACGGCTGCTTTTGCGCCACCACCGCAGCAATGGCCTGGTCCAGGCCCAGCCGGCGGATTTCGGCCATGCAATCACCGATTGCACCAACACCGGGAAAAATCACATGATCCGCCGCCAGGATCTGCTCCCGCTCGGCTGTCACCTGCACCAGGCTGTCAGGCGCCACATGGGCAACTGCAGATGCCACCGAGTGCAGGTTGCCCATGCCATAATCAAGAATCGCAACCGTTTTTTTCATCAGCATACGACCGTTTACAGGCAACCCTTGGTGGATGGCATGCTGCCGGCAGCACGTTCATCCAGCGTTACCGCCATGCGCAGCGCACGGCCAAATGCCTTGAAAATGGTCTCGATCTGGTGATGGGTATTCTTGCCGCGGATATTGTCGATATGCAGCGTCACGCCGGCATGATTGACAAAGCCCTGGAAAAACTCGGCAAACAGGTCAACGTCAAAACCGCCTACCGAGGCGCGGGTGAAATCACAGTGCATGTGCAGGCCAGGGCGGCCGGAAAAATCGATCACCACCCGTGACAGTGCTTCATCCAGCGGCACATAGCTGTGGCCATAACGGTTGATGCCTTTTTTGTCGCCCACTGCTGCCTTGAACGCCTG
This sequence comes from Pseudomonadales bacterium, assembly GCA_036568205.1. Lineage (GTDB taxonomy): Bacteria > Pseudomonadota > Gammaproteobacteria > Pseudomonadales > DT-91 > DATCSZ01. The sequence goes on along the minus strand of DATCSZ010000293.1, from coordinate 3,281 downwards.
GCCCAGGGTAATGCCGATATCTTCAACCGTGTGGTGGTCGTCGATGTCGGTATCGCCGCTGGCTTTTACCTCGATATCCATCAGGCCGTGGCGGGCAATCTGGTCCAGCATATGCTCCAGAAACGGCACGCCGGTATCAAACTGCGATTTGCCATTGCCATCAAGGTTGATGCTGGCGGTAATCTGCGTTTCCAGGGTATCACGGCTGACCGTGGCGCTGCGCTGGGACATGGTGCTTACTCACTCGGGAAAAGCCGCCATTATAGGGGAAAAGCCCTGCCAACCAAAGCCCATTGGCGTAATGCAGGCGGCCACGTACAATAGGCGCCATTACGCAGCAGGTACCCGTTTATGCCCGTCACTCTGGAAACCCTCACCACCCCGTCAGCCCAGGATCTGCTTGATCTGGAAAAAATCTATGCTGACTATGATTTTGCCGACTGGCCGGCAGTCAAGGCAGCACTGACCAGCACGCCGGCCATGACGCTGTACGGCGCCCGTTTCAACAACCGCCTGCTCGGTGCAGCCAGCGTCACCGACGACAATGGCACAGCAATACTGAACCATCTGTGTGTGCGCAGCGTGACACGCCGGCGCAATGTTGCCCGCGACCTGCTGCGGCTGCTACTGCAACACCACCGGCAAGCACAATGGCAAATGCAGCTGTGCTGTGACAGCCCGGGTGCCGTGCGCCTGCTGGAGAACGCCGGCTTTGTGCGCAGCGGTGACCGCTTCACCCTCGGCAACGGCTGACCGCTGCATACCGTGGAACGCATCGACACCCTGGTGATCGGCGCCGGCGTTATCGGCCTGGCCATCGGCCGTGCGCTGAGCCGCCAGCGTGAACTGTGTGTGCTGGAACAGGAGAGCCGCCACGGCAGCCACACCAGCAGCCGCAACAGCGGCGTTATCCATGCCGGCATCTACCATCCCGCCGATTTCCTGAAAACCCGGCTGTGTATTGCCGGCCGGCGCCTGCTGTATAACTATTGCGAGCAGCACACCATTGATCATCGCCGCTGTGGCAAGCTGCTGGTGGCCAGTAGCGACGACGAGCTGGACACACTGCGCCGGCGGCAACAACTGGCAGCGGCCAACGGTATACAACTGCAATGGCTGGATCAGGACATACTCGGTGAATATGAACCGGCGCTGGCAGCCAGGGCTGCGTTGTTGTCAGCGGACAGCGGCATCATCGACAGCGATGGCCTGATGCGCCAGCTGCTTGCCGACATTGAGCACCAGGGCAGCCATGTCACCTGCCGGCAACAGGTGACTGCCGTACAGCGCTACCAGGACGGATTTGTCGTCACCATCAACAATAATGACGAAATTGCCTGTCGCCAGCTGGTCAATGCCGCCGGCCTTGGCGCCCACACGCTCGCCCGCCAGCTGGCACCGCAGCATACACCGCCGTTGTTCTACAGCAAGGGACAGTATTTTTGTTACCACGGTGCCGCGCCGTTCCGCCACCTGGTGTATCCGCTGCCGCCGGCTGATGGCAATGGCCTTGGCATTCATGCGACACCGGATATCGCCGGCACACTGCGTTTCGGCCCGGATGCCCGTTATGTTGCCACGCCCGACTACACCAGCAGCGAACAAAACAAGGCGGCCTTTGTCGATGCGATCCGTCGTTATTTCCCGGCGCTGGACGAAAACCGCCTGCAGGCCGACTATTGCGGCATTCGCCCGCGCCTGCATGCCGCCGGCGAGCCGGCACGTGATTTCTGCATCCAGTGGCCGGCCGATCATGGTGTGGCCGGCCTGGTACAACTGTTCGGCATGGAATCACCGGGACTTACTGCCAGCCTCGCCATCGGTGAGTATGTTGCCGACAGGATGGGCCGATGAGCTTTGCCGATGATGTGCTGGCCTGGTTTGACCAGTACGGCCGCAAACACCTGCCATGGCAACAGCAGATCGATGCCTACCGCGTCTGGCTGTCGGAGATCATGCTGCAGCAAACCCAGGTGACTACCGTCATCCCGTATTTCCAGCGATTTACCCGGCACTTCCCGACTGTCGAGGCGCTGGCAGCCGCATCGATTGATGAGGTGCTGCACCTGTGGTCCGGGCTGGGCTACTACTCACGCGCACGCAACCTGCACCGCACCGCACAGATTGTCACCACCGATTACCACGGCCGCTTCCCGCAACAGGTGGCGCAACTGGCTGCACTGCCCGGCATCGGCCGCTCGACAGCCGGCGCCATTGCCGCCATTGCGTTTGGCCAGCAGGCGGCCATTCTCGATGGCAATGTCAAACGGGTGCTGGCGCGCTGTTATGCGATTGACGGCTGGCCCGGCAAAGCCGACGTGCTGCAACAACTGTGGCAGATTGCCGAGACCAATACCCCGGCCAGGCGGGTCAATGACTACACCCAGGCAATGATGGATCTGGGCGCCACCGTCTGCACCCGCAGCAAGCCGCGCTGTGACAGCTGCCCGCTGCAGTCCCGCTGCCTGGCATTGCAGCAGGGCAACTGCAACGACTATCCCGGCAAAAAACCGAAAAAAAACCTGCCGCTGCGTAGTACCTGCCTGCTGCTGGTCAGCCATGGCGACGACATCCTGTTGCAGCAGCGCCCGCCCACCGGTATCTGGCCGGGCTTGTGGAGCCTGCCGGAAACTGCAGTTGATGACGATATTGATGACTGGTGCAGCCGCCAGCTGCCGGGCAGTGATTACCGGCGCGAGACACTGCCCGGCTTTCGCCACAGCTTCAGCCATTACCACCTGGACATTTATATCGAACACATCCGCCTGGCACAAAAGCCGCTGCTGGCCATGGAAGCACCGGGCCGGCTCTGGTATAACAGGCAGCTGCCGGCTGCTGTCGGCCTCGCGGCGCCGGTCAGCCGCATCCTGAAATCACTGGGGTAAGTTATGTCACGCACGGTTTTTTGTCGCAAATACCAGCAAACGCTGCCAGGGCTGGATCAGCCACCGTTTCCGGGCCCCAAAGGCCAGGACATTTTTGAACACATCTCGCGCCAGGCCTGGCAGGATTGGCAACAGCACCAGACCATGCTGATCAACGAAAAAAAACTCAGCATGATGGACCCGGCCGCGCGCCGTTATCTGCAGGAACAGCAGGAACGTTTTTTTGCCGGTGAGTCTGTTGATGCTGCCGATGGCTATGTGCCGCCACAGCAGTAACAAAGAATTGGCAAAAGAGGCTTGACTATTGCCAGCACAGGCGGTTAAATACGCGCCTCTTTTGGCCTGCGCCAACAAGCCCGGATAGCTCAGTCGGTAGAGCAGGGGATTGAAAATCCC
>DATCSZ010000292.1:0-5412 GCA_036568205.1 Pseudomonadales bacterium | reverse complement strand
CTCCAGCTTGTCCTGCGCATTCACCGGCACCAGCCGGTCCGGGTCGCTGCCGATCGCGCTGATCACTTGCGGCCTGCCATCAGCCACCTGCAACATCAACTGCCCGCCCTCGGCATAAAAAAGCTGGCCGGTCACCCGGTCACGCAAGCTGAGGTGAAAAACCGCTGCCATCAGCAGCACTGACACGGCCAGAAAAACCAGCATGATCTGGCGTGGCCCCAGCCACGTACTGGATAGTTGTTGCATGGTCAAGCAGAGCTCCCTGAAGGTATGCCGGCCCGGACATGCCGGGCGATGGCGCAAGCCTGCAAGTCTATTCGCAATCACATTGCAAGTTAACCTATAATTGTGCACCAACGCACACAATCACAGGGCTGTCCATGCGCGCACCGGCAATTACCAGCGGCTTGATACTTGAGGACATTGCCGAAAGCCGGCACTGGCTAGCCCGGCTGATGCAACAGGCGTTTCCGGATATCCAGCTGCTGCTGGCAGACAGCTGCCAGCAAGCCCGCCAGCTACTGGGCCGGCATACACCGGATATCGCCATGATTGACCTGAACCTGCCGGACGGCAATGGCTGTGACATCCTGCCGTTGCTGAAGCAACGCCAGCCGCATTGCCTGTGTGTGATCAGCACGGTTTTTGATGACGATGAACAGGTATTCCGCGCCCTGAAAGCCGGTGCTGATGGTTATCTGCTGAAAGACCAGCCGGATGACGAGCTGCTGGCCATGCTGCAGGGCATTGTCAACAACAAGCCGCCAATCTCGCCGGCCATTGCCCGGAAAATGCTGGATTATTTTTCCCGCCAGGCCAGCAAAACACTGCCGGACTGCACCCTGACAAGCCGCGAGACAGAAATACTGGCATCCATCGCCAAAGGCTATACCGTGGCAAAAACGGCACAACTGAGCGGCATCACCTACAACACAGCGGCAAGTTATGTGAAAGAAATTTACCGCAAGCTGAATATCCACAATCGCGCCGAGGCCGCCGCGGAAGCAATGCGCCTTGGCCTGCTGTTACAGGACGAAACAAACGGATGAGTATCAACTGGTTTCCCGGCCATATGCACAAGGCTACCCGGGAAATGCGCAAACTGCTGCCCGACATCGATATTGTCATTGAGGTGCTGGACGCCCGCATTCCCTATAGCAGCCAGAACCCGGTGATCGGCCAGATCGGGCGCGACAAGCTGAACATCAAGCTGCTGAACAAAAGTGACCTGGCTGACCCGGCCGTGACCGAACAATGGCTGGACTATTTTAATGGCATCAACAATACCGGCGCCATGGCCATCAGCTGCCTGAAGGCTGACAAAATCCCTGCCATCGCCGCCCTGTGCCGCAAGCTGGCACGGCGCAACAGCGACAGCCTGCAGCCGATCACCGCGCTGATTGCCGGCATCCCGAATGTCGGCAAATCAACCCTGATCAACCTGCTGGCCGGCCGGGCAATCGCCAAAACCGGCAACGAGCCGGCCGTCACCCGTGCCCAGCAGCGCATCCGCATTGCCGATGACCTGGTACTGTTCGACAGCCCCGGCATCCTGTGGCCACGCTTTGACAACCAGAACAGCGCCTGCCGGCTTGCTGCCACCGGCGCCATCAAGGACACCGCCATCAGTTACGATGACATCGCTTTTTTTACCGCCGAGTATCTGCTGCATGCCTATCCTGATGCACTGCAACAGCGTTACCAGCTGGCACAGCTGCCGGCCAGCGAACTCGAACTGCTGGAAATGATCGGCCGCCGGCGCGGCTGCCTGGCCAGTGGTGGCCGGGTGGACCTGGAAAAAACCGGCCGTTTGCTGCTGATGGAAATGCGTTCCGGACAGCTCGGCGCGATCAGCCTGGAAACACCGTCACTGATGCACCGCGAGCTGCAGCAGGTCAGCGAGCAACTGGCACAGAAAGCAGCAGAAAAAGAAGCCCGCAAGGCATTACGACAACAAAAGGCCCGCAAGCGCTAACGGCCAGCTGCCAGATGGCGACACCCTGGCGCCGGCAGCAAACCCGTCAGCGTCGATACATTTTCCTTCTGCCCTTTGGCCCCAGCCGGAACCGTCGGTAGGTCCACAAATATTGCGCTGGCGCTTCATTAATCAGTTTTTCCACCGCCTGGTTCACGGCATTGACGGCGTCCAGCAGGCTATCGCTGCCATTGACCAGGCTGTCATTGTCCACTGCCCTGATCGTGAGGCGGTAACGCCCATCGTCAAGCCGTTTGGCAAATCCGGTGACCAGTGTTGCACCGGTGCTTCGGGCCAGGATAGGAATAAGCGTCAAGGTGGCGGCAGGCTGGCCAAAAAAATCAGCAAACAGGTAGGCACGTTTGTCAGCGGGAATCTGGTCCGGCGGGATAATAACCATGCCGCCCTGTTGCAGGATTTTTTCACAGCGTTTTTTGACGCCCGGCTTTGCTTCGAGGATGACAGCGCCGGTTTTTATCCGGGCATTGTTGATGCAGTCGTTGATTTGCCCTGGCGCAAATTCATCCACATTGTTGCACAACACGGATACCGGGTACTGGCTGGCAATCTGCAACAGGAAAAATTCCCAGAACCCCATATGCGGTGCCACCAGAATAACTCCACGGCCTTGTGCCAGTGCCGCATCCAGCACCTCCTGGCCATCGATACCGGCGAAAATCGCCGGATCATCGGCCTTGAAGTGCAGCCAGTTGCGTGGCATGGCCAGTGCCGTGGCAATCGTATGGCGGATGGCCTGGCGCACCAGCTGTTGTTGCTGTTGCGGGTCAAGCTGCGGGAAACACAGGCGGATATTGACTTCTATCGTGCGCCGGATGGACGAACGGCTGTGCCAGATGATCAAAAACAGCGGCGGCACCATAACAGCCTGCAGACGGTATGGCAAAGCAGCCAGCGTGTATAGCGCTGCACGAATCAGCAGGTTTTTCGGGGTCATGCGGTGGTTACCAGGCAAGGGAAGCGGTTTTCGCTGCAGTTCAGTCATCATCATCAGGCAAATCAGCTGTTGCCTGCCTTGATGGCAGCCAGGCCGACCTGCTTTTGGCACTTCCCTTTTCTTCTTGTTCCCTGGCCTGGCAATACCGGCCATGGCGCACGGCAAGCAAGCGCATGCCGGCAAATGGCGCCCATTATACCGGATGAAAGCGGGCAATGAACGCAGACAGTGGCCGGCCGTCGGCCAGTAACTCCCGCTCATCCAGCAGAATCTCGCCATCGGCAAACATGTCAGCCAGTTCGCCGCTTGCCAGCAGGTAATTGGGATTGCGCGGGCTGCTGATTTTTTCACAGCCCTGCATAAACGTCTGGTATACCAGCACCCCGCCAGGATTCAGCAGCTGCCGTATCCATGGCAACAGCGGCCGATGCAGGTAACGCATGACACACACCAGATCGAAACGCTGGTGGCGAAACGGCCGATCGTCTTTTTCAAGATCACAGTGCAACAAGGTAACGGCCTGCCGGTTATCTTGTGCCAGCCGTGCGGCACGACCCAGCGCATCCGGCAAGTAATCGACACCGGTCATCTGCCAGCCGTTTTCCGCCAGAAAAACCAGGTCACGCCCGGCCCCGCAGGCCAGGTCAAGCCCGCGGCCGGGAGCAATCCCCCACGCCGGCATCTGCCCGACAAAACGCTGCAGCAACGGCGCGGGACGCCACAGGCGGCGCGAGCGACTGCCCTGTTGCAACAAACACTGGCGCTGCAAACGCTGTTGCAGCCCGGCATCCCAGCTCAGAATGCCGGCAATCTCGTGGCGACGCGCTGCCAGCCTGTCGGCCATTGACGGCAATTCAGATGCCTCACCACACAGCCACAGGGGCTGGCCTGGCACAGGCAGCTCATGCAGGCGTTCAAACAACTGCCCTGCCGGCAGCGATGTTGCGCCGGCTGCATGGCCACGGCAGTAATCGGCAAACGGCCGGCAATCAATCAGCGGCAAACCACTGGCAAGCCAGTCATCCAGCATGCCTAACGCTCCTTCACAGCGGCATCCAGCAAGGGCTGGAACAGGGGTTCCAGCAACATCACGCCGGCAATCGACAAGTGGTTATCATCGACATACAACGGCGCCTCATCCTGCACAATCCGGCAGCGCCGGCCGGTCTCACACAAGCGCTGCGCAGGATCAATACGCTGCAGCCTGCCCTGCTGCGCAACAGATGCAAATATCGCCGACAACGGCGCCTGCCTGGCCTGGTGCGACGCATAATCACGGCCGGCGTCCAGATCCCGGTCCAGCATACGCAACAGGGTCAGCTGGCGCGGCACATTAACGGCTTGTGCCGGTGCCTGCTCAAGCAGCCAGACTGTCGCCCCGGCCTCATTGAGCTGGTGTACGGTGCGCGCCAGATGGCGGCTGAACAGCTGCTGGCGGTGTTCAGCTGACGCTGCCGGCAACACATCTTTCATGCTGCCATTTTCCTTGCCCAGCAAGTAAACCGACCAGCGTGAAGCCAGCACCACATGCGCAATGCGGTGGCGGCGAACCGCTTCCAGCATGGCATCATTGAATGCACGACAGCCCTGTACATATGGCCACTCAACATCCAGCAGCGGCGGGCAGGCGGCATGTTCACCGTGCCAGATACTGATATCCGCCCGGCTGGCCAGGTGATCCATCAATGGCAGCAGGGCTGCCGCATGGCTGTCCCCCCACAGCAGCCATGCCGGACTGTCCGCGCCGGCCGTGGTGCCCGGCAAGCGGCACAAGCCATCCGCATTCACCGTCTCTGCAGACAGGTAGCTGCATTGCCTTTGTTGTGGACTTTCTCGCGGGTAATCGAGAAATACACGCTCCTGCGCAGTCAGGCGCGCAGGAAATCCCTGTTGTTTTTTGATCAACTCGCCAGCGGCAAGCAGCGACAAAATCACCCCGCTTGCCAGCCACAGGACCTGGCGCCGCCCTGCCAGCAGACGGCGGTTGCGGAATGGCGTTTCAACCAGCTTCAACGACAGCCAGGCCATGACAAAACTGGCCACCACCAGCAGGCATTGATGGGGCAAACCGTATTCATCCGCCAGCCAGTAACGGGTGAAGACAATCAGCGGCCAGTGCCACAAATACAGCGAATACGACAGGATGCCGATCCATACCAGCGGCCTTGCCGCTAGCAGGCGGTTGGGCCAGCAGCGTTCACCGGCCCAGATCATCAGTGCTGCGCCACCGGCTGGCAACAAGGCTGTGATGCCCGGAAAAAACAGGCTGTCATCATACAGTAATACACTGGTGACAATGGCCGCAAAACCGGCCAGCGACGCCCATGATGCCAGCCGCGGCGGGCAAGCGGCGGCCACCGGCAAAAACACCAGCAGGCCGCCCAGCAGCAGCTCCCAGGCGCGCGTATGCAGCAGGAAAAATGTTTCTGCCGGCTGCCGGTAAACATGCCAGGCACTGAAAACCAGTGATGCAACAAACACC
>DATCSZ010000291.1:0-1481 GCA_036568205.1 Pseudomonadales bacterium | reverse complement strand
GATCCCTGCCCGATCACCTTGGCCTGATGCTGCTGAAAGCCTCTGCCGCCAGCGCCCGGGGCGACAGCAAGGCGGCGCTGGCGGTGGCTGAACACGTCAAGTCGCTGGGCGACAATCTGCACCATGGTTACGAGCTGGAGGGTGATATTCACACCCAACTTGGCAATCAGGCCGCCGCCCTGACGGCATACCGACATGGCTGGGAGCGCAACCGCAACAGCGTCCTCGCCGGCAAGTATCTTCAGGCCTTGCAGGCCAGCAATCTGGACGGGCTGCCGATACTGGTCGACTGGACCCGCAGCGACGCGGACAACCCCGAAGCCTGGCTCAGTCTGGCCGGCGCCCAGCAAAATGCCGGGAAGACTGCGGCGGTGGCCGCCAGCTATGAAAAGGTCAGCCTGCTGGTGCCGGATAATGCCGGCGTGCTGAACAATCTGGCCTGGCTTTACCATCAGGCCGGCGATACCCGAGCAGCGGCAACGGCGGCAAAAGCGTATGCGCTGGCACCAGACAACGCTGCCATCGCCGATACATATGGCTGGATTCTGGTACAGACCGGAGAGCGGCAACGTGGCATCCGGCTATTGGAGCAGGCGGCCAGCGCAGCACCGGACAATGCCGACATTCGCGCCCATCTGGAAAGCGCCAGGATGGACCAATGAATGCTGTCAGGATCTTTTACGCACACTGATGAGTGAACACCGAAGGCGTCCGTTTTTTTTACACTGCGTCTGCCGCTGATATTCCGGGGAACCACTAACACACTGATATCAAAAGCCCTGCCAAAGCTGGCATGAGAACTGCTTCCAGTAAGTGAACCTACCGGAGGCAGAGTGCAGCCGGCAGCGCATTCAAGACAAGGAGAACTCCCATGATCAAGTCCATTGCACAGGGAGCCGTGGCGGTAATGGCGCTTGCTGCCAGCCAGCTCTGGTCAGCCCCTGTTGAGCTGACCAATCAATGCAGCGCCGGCGATGCCATTAACGGTATCCAGATCTCCGACGTGACCGGCAATGCCGGCGGCGCCACCGATTGCTTCGGCACCTTCGATGGCAACCTCACCGCTGACAGCCTGTCTTTTGACGGCCGCGAGTGGGATTTCATCAGCAAGCTGGAAATCGAAGGTGGTGAAGGCGCGGATATCGGCCTGTACGTTGACGGCTACAATACCTCGGGCGTTTGGGGTTTTGATCAGGGTCTGAACTTCGAGTCTTTCATCATCATCCTGAAGGCCGCTTCCATGCCGGGCTGGGCAGCCTGGCTGTTTGACGGTGATGATGCCGCCTCCTATCAAGGCACATACAATGTCGCCTGGGATCGTGACCTGTCGCATCTGGCGGTCTACGCCATCAACGGCACGCCGGTAACGGTTCCGGAGCCTGGCTCACTGGCGCTGCTCGCGCTGGCGCTGGCCGGTCTGGGCTTCGCCGCTCGCAGTCGCAAGTAAGCTCACATCAACAGGATAAAAAACGCCCCGGTAT
>DATCSZ010000290.1:0-7608 GCA_036568205.1 Pseudomonadales bacterium | reverse complement strand
GTCGGGCTTTTTCGTTCAGCGCGTCAAAACCGGCTTTCGGCAGGTAGATTTCGCCGCGCACTTCCAGCCGTTGTGGCCAGCCGGTGCCGCGCAGTTTCAGCGGCACCGAGGCGATGGTACGCACGTTCAGGGTGATGTCTTCGCCGGTGCTGCCATCGCCACGGGTGGCACCACGCACCAGCTGGCCGTGCTCATACAACAGGCTGATGGCAATGCCGTCCAGCTTGGGTTCGCAGGCGTATTCGAGGTGTTCACCCTTGTAGTTGAGCCGCTCGCGGATGCGCCGGTCAAAATCCTGCAGCTGCTCATCATCAAAGGCGTTGTCCAGCGACAGCATCGGCAATTCATGCTGCACCTCGGCAAAGCCCTGGGCCGGTTTGGCGCCAACCCGGCGGGTGGGCGAATCGTCGCTGGCCAGCTGCGGGTGTTCAGCCTCCAGCGCAAGCAGCTGCTGCATCAGCCGGTCGTATTCGGCATCCGGCACGCTCGGGTCATCGAGCACGTAATAGCGGTAGTTGTACTCGTTGATCTGCTCGCGCAGGCGGTTGATTTGCTCGGCGGCCTGGCTCATGGATCAGCTGCGTACCAGTTGCCGTTGCAGGTAGTCGCGGATGCGTTGGCGGTCGTGCTCCAGCGTTTGCTCGGTCAGTGTGCTGTGGTTTTCGTCACGCATCACGCCGTTGTGCTGGCGTGCCAGGTAGTAGGCGGTTTCCACCATGTTGTCGAAGGCCTTCAGTGCATTTTCCGGCCCCGGCAGGCGCATGAAAAAGCTGACGCCGGGGGTGGTGAAGTTCTTGATGTCGTCCAGGTTGAAGGTGCCTGGCTCGACGCTGTTGGCAACGCTGAAACGGATGCTGTCGCTGCCTGGCTCGCGGCGATGAAAGATGTTCATTTCACCAAAACGGCAATCGTATCGCAGCAGCGATTCCACCAGGTCTTCGCCGGCAAAACCCTGGCCGTTGCCGGACAACACATGCAGCACCAGGATTTCTTCCGGCTCTGACGGCACGCTGCGCGGGCTTTGTGCTTCAAGCCCGGCTGGCTGCGGCGGAAGCGGCGGCTCAGGCTCGGCACGCAGGCTGTCTTGTGCCGGCAGCGGGTCGGCCACGTCCTGCTCAAACGGGTTGGCAAACAGCGGATCAACTGCATAACTGTCCTGCTGTGGTGCGGCATCGCTGGCACTGCTGCGTGGCCGGCGGCCACCGGCCGGCAGTTCGCTGGGGTAGTCGGCCTCGTCGCGTTCACGCTGGAAGCGGGCTTTTTCCGCCTTGCGCGACAGGCGCACGCGGTTACGCCGGTCACGCTGGGCGCGCCGGTAACCATCCAGCACAACCGCCACAAACAGCAGAAAGCCGATGACGATCATCCAGTCACGTATGCTCAGTTCCATGCGCTCTTACCTATTGGCGTTGCTTGTCTTCAACATTTATGAGGCGGCCAGTTCGGCAGCTTCCTCGACATCCACGGTGACCATGCGCGACACACCGGGTTCGTGCATGGTGACACCCAGCAACTGTTGCGCCATCTCCATGGCAATCTTGTTGTGGGTGATGTAAATAAACTGCACATGCTCGGACATTTCCTTCACCATGCGCGCATAACGGCCCACATTGGCATCGTCCAGTGGTGCGTCCACCTCATCCAGCATGCAAAACGGTGCCGGGTTGAGGCGGAATATCGAGAACACCAGCGCAATCGCAGTCAGTGCCTTTTCACCACCGGACAGCAGGTGAATGGTGCTGTTCCGCTTGCCGGGCGGCTGGGCCATGATGGCGATGCCGGTATCGAGCAGGTCGTCGCCGGTCATTTCCAGGTAGGCGCGGCCGCCGCCAAACACTTTCGGGAACAGGTCCTGCACGCCGGCATTGATCTGGTCGAAAGTATCCTTGAAGCGTGAACGGGTTTCCCGGTCGATCTTGCGGATCGCGTTTTCCAGCGTGGTCAGCGCTTCCTGCAGGTCGTTGTTCTGCTCATCCAGGTATTGCTTGCGCTCCTGCGCCACCTTGTATTCCTCAATCGCGGCCAGGTTGATGGCGCCCAGCCGGCTGATGCGCTGGCCGATACGTTCCAGCTCCTGCTGCCAGTCATGCTGGTTGGCCTCGTCCGGCAGGGCATCCAGCACCGCCTGCAATTCAAAATCGGCTTCCAGCAGCTGTTTTTTCAGGTTGTCGCGCTGCACGGTAATGGTCTGCGCGGCAAGCCGAGCCTGCTCCAGCTGGCTGCGATGGCCCTGGATTTCCTGCTGGAAGGCATTGCGCTGGCGTTCGGATTCCCGCAGCTCGTGTTCGATGGCTTCCACCTGCTGGCGGGCGCCGGCCAGTTCCTGCTCTACCGCCAGCCGTTTGTCGAGCAGCGCTTCCAGTTCCAGCGCCAGGTCCTCGCCCGGCTCGCTGTATTCGGCCAGCTCGCGCTCCAGCTGTGAGCGGCGCTCGATCAGTTGCTCGGCCTGGCTGCGGGTACGCAGCAGCGATTCGGCCACCGCCTGCAACTGGCTGTTCAGCGCCTGCTCGCGAATCGCCAGCTGGTGGGCACGGTCACGGTCATTGCGGGCGCGGTCACGCGCCTGGTCCAGTTGCTGGCGGATCTCGTCACGGCGGCGGATCAGGGTTTCGCGCTGGTCGGCATCGGTTTCCATCGCTTCGATCGCCTGCTGCAGCATGGCGCGTGCCTCGGCCAGCCCTTCCTGTTCATGCCGGTACTGGCTGCGTGCCTCATCAATATCGCGCTGCAGCTGTTCCTTGCGGCCGGCTATCTGCTCCACCTTCACCTTGCGGCCGCTCAGCTGGGCGGTCAGTTCGCTGTGTTTCTGGGCAACGGTCTTGTATTGTTTCTGGCAATCGTCACGCTCGCGTTCGGCGTGGTTCAGGGCATCGGTATTGGCTTGTTGCGCGGCTTCGAGCTGCTGTTTTTCATCTTCCAGTGCGGCAATCTGCTGTTGCAGTTCGTCGATTTCCTGTTTGCGTTTCAGCACCCCGGCCTGGGCGTCCTCGTCACGCATAAAGCGCAGCCAGTTGCTGCCCAGCCACAGGCCATCGGCGGTAATCACCGATTCATGTGCGGCCAGCTGGCCACGCAGTGCCAGCGCCTGGTCCAGTGATTCGGCCACGTAAATACCGGCCAGCAACGCCGACAAACGCGGGTTGGCGCCGGTTTTGTCCCACAGGCGGGGCGCCTGCAGTGTGCCCTGGTAAACACTGCTGTGATTATCCAGCAGGTACAGCGAGCCGCTGTCGATTTCGCCGGCCAGCGCCGCCAGTGTGGCAATATCATCCACACACACCGATTGCAGCTGGCCGGACAATACGGTCTCGACGGCCATTTCCCAGCCGGCCTCGACATCCAGCTGCTCGGCCAGCAGGCTGTTGCCGGCCAGGCCGTGGCGGGTTTGCCATTCGGCCACACTGTCGCTGCTGCCACCCAGGGCGGCCTGTTGCAGCGCTTCCAGTGACGCCAGCCGGCCCCGGCGCGACTGCAGGGTGGTTTTCAGCTCGTCCAGCCGGCGGCCATGCTCACCACCGGCCTGGCGTTTTTGTTCTATCTGTTGCTGCAGCTTGTCCAGTGTCTGCTGATCGGCTTCCAGCTGCATGTCCAGCTCGGCGATACGCTCGACCAGCTCGTCGATTTCCTGCTCCACCTCACCGGCGGTCAGCTCGCCACGTTCGTGCTCAAAACGCACAATCCGTTCGTCGATGCGCTGCAGCACTTTTTCGATATGCTGGATACGTGACTGCTGCACCTCGGCTTTCTGGCGTGAATCGGCAGCTTTGCTGTTAAAGCCATCCCATTCCTGCTGCCAGGCCTGCATGTACTCCTCGTTTTCAGCCAGTGTGATCTGCGAGTTTTCTTCGGCCTCGGCCAGCAGTTCCAGCTCCGGTGCCAGCATGTCCAGCTCTTCCTGCCACTGGGCCTGGCGGCTGGCATCCTGGTGCAGCAGCTGCTCGGCCTGCAGGCAGTTTTCGCGGGTCATGGCCAGGTCGTCGTGCAGTTTTTTGTGGCGCTCCTGCTGGTGAGCAATGGTCTGTTCGGCGCGGGCCACATCGGCACCCAGGGCATAGTAACGGCCCTGCACCTGGTCAAACTGCTGACGTGCCTCACCGTGGGCGGTAAACAGTTTTTCCACTGCGGTTTCCAGCGTGGTCTGGCGGGTGACGGCGGCTTCCACATCCAGCTCAAAACGGCTGATATTGCCGGCCAGTTTCTGCGCCTGGACATCCAGCTCACGCCACTCCAGCGCCTGCAGCTGGGCCTTGTACAGCCGTTCTTCCTGTTTGTACTGGGTGTATTTTTCCGCCGCCTGGGCCTGGCGCTGCAGGTGCTGCAGCTGGCGTTCCAGTTCGTCGCGGATATCGGTCAGGCGCTCCAGGTTTTCTGCCGTGCGACGCATGCGGCTTTCGGTTTCCTTGCGCCGTTCCTTGTATTTGGAAATGCCGGCCGCTTCCTCGATGTAGATACGCAGTTCTTCCGGCTTGGCTTCAATCAGCCGCGAGATCATGCCCTGCTCGATAATCGCATAGCTGCGCGGGCCAAGACCAGTACCCAGGAAAATGTCGGTAATGTCACGCCGGCGGCACTTCTGGCCATTGAGGAAATACTGGTTGTCGGATTCGCGGGTCACCCGGCGCTTGATGGAAATCTCGGCAAACGCGGCATATTCACCCCCCACCGAGCCATCGGCATTGTCAAACACCAGCTCGATGGAAGCCTGGCCCACCGGCTTGCGGTTGCTGGAGCCGTTGAAGATGACATCGGTCATCGATTCGCCGCGCAGGTTTTTCGCCGAGCTTTCGCCCATCACCCAGCGCACCGCATCGATGATATTGGATTTGCCGCAACCGTTCGGGCCTACCACGGCACACAGGTTGCTGGGAAAGCTGACCGTGGTCGGGTCGACAAAGGATTTGAAACCGGCCAGTTTGATACACTTGAGACGCATGGTTAAGTTCTTTTTTCAGGAGTCCCTGCACGACTGAAAAGGCGTTATGCAACAAACGCGTAGTGTAATGCTTTTACCGGCAAAGGGCTATTCGCCGGCGGCCAAATTGCCGCCGGCAACGGGCTCAGAAACGGTAGGTCAGGGTGACCGCCATTTCTTCATCCTTGCGGTTAAGGCCATCTGGCACATCGGTGCTGAATTTCATCAGGTAACCGACTTTCATCGCCAGGTTGCCCACCAGCGCTGACTGCACATACACCTCAAAGCGGCTGATGGTGTTGACATCGGTATGTTCCACCGACAGTTTCTGGCCCAGTTCGGCACCCTCGCTGAATGACCAGGTCAGGTCCTGGGACAGGTACAACATGGCTTCCTTGACCGTATGCTCCGGCACAATCAGCGTGACCGATGGTGACAGCTCGGTGGTGTACTCCTCGATGCGGTCCTGGCTCTGGCCGGCACCGATCTCGCCGTTCATTTTCAGGCTGTCCATTTGCACCAGCGCACGGCCCAGGCCGAGCACCCAGGTAGCCTGGTAGTCATAACCGCTGAAACGGTCTTTTTCCCAGGTGGCGCGGCCAAAGCCATAATTGCGCTCGCTGAAAAAATAATCCAGCTGCTCGGTGGCATAGTATTTTTCACCGGAGCGGATGCCGTCACTGGAAGTATTGGTGGCCGACAGGGTGATGATGTTTTTCCACGGTTTGGCATCAAACACCAGTTTCTGCCGGGCGGTCAGCGTTTCGGAATCGGTATTGCCGGCTTTGCGCACATAACCGAGCTCGGATTCTCCGCTCCACGCCGAGGCGTCACCCTCGGCTGCCTGTGCCCCAAGCGTGCTTGCTGCCAGTATCGCTGCGGCCAGCTTCACGTATTTCATCTATCACCTCACTGTTTGATTCGTCCGATGGCGCGCAGTGTACTGGATGTCTGCCAGCCAGACAAACCGCTTGATTTCGGTTTTACCGGCCGGCGCTATCTACCCTACAATGCAGGAACATGCTTGCCGATGTAACGATACCATGACGCCACCCAACCCGTTTCTGGCCTGCCTGCTGGCGCTGCTGCCACTGACTGCGCTTGCCGGCCAGCAGCCGCTGGCCAATACCGACTGGCTGCTGACCCCGGAAAAACGCGGGCTGCTGCGTTTTATCACCGAATGTGCACTACCGGAAAACCAGCTGCTGGTAGCGCAAAGCGAGGGCGTGCTGTTTGAATATTACGGCCAGCTCGGCGCCGCGCCGGGCTGGAATGGCTTCGCCTCATCGATGACCGATGCCGAGCAGCGCTGGGTCAGCGCCTGTGTACTGGCGCGGGTCAACTACTTTGGCACACCGGTACCGATCAACCTGCGCACCCATAACGACGGCAACGGTTTTTCGATCAGCGCCAGTGAACAGCAAAAACAGGACTTCCCGTATTTTGAAGGCGGCTTTTTTGGCAACCTGTTCACCCTGCCGCCAAAGCAGTATGTCTGCACCGGCGATGCACCGGCGAAGGTGCTGATCGGCAAAAACCGCATTTGTACCCTGCCCTCCATTCTCGACCGGCGCATCAGTGAATGCGGTTTTGTCATTATCGGCAGCTGTGATGAGGAATTCCGCTTTGAGCGCGATGACATCATTTACCGCGAGGTCATCTACACCTGGCTGCGCAGGCACTGAGCTGCCGGCACCGTGCTTGTCAGCCTGCCCGGCTGCCGCTACCATAGCGCGCGATTGTGGCGACTACAGGCATCACAAACCATGTCCCTTACCCAAATCCATGACCAGGCTGCTACCTGGCGCGAAATGGAGCTGCCCGACAGCTGGCCGGATGACACCTCGCTGGATACCTTCCAGCGCCTGTCACGCATTGCCCGCCAGCTGATCAGCCACACCGTGCAGCGGGTGGAACTGCCGGACAACCTGCCCGGCATGGCACTGCCGAAATACCTGCTGCAGGAATTTCATTCACTGCCGAACGGCAATTTCTCGAAAAACATTGCCGGTGGTTATATCCGCAGTTTTGATGCCGTCATGCTGGGCACCGTGCCACGTATGCGCCGCGCTATTGCCGGCCGTTTTGCCAATGCCGGCGTGGCGGTGGATATTGGCTGTGGCGGCGGCCATATGGCACGGGCGCTGAAAGATGCCGGCATTGCCGAGGTGTGGGGCATTGAGCCATCACCGTACCTGCTCCAGCTGGCAGCCAAAAACCACAAGGATATCAAGCTGATGCAGGGGCTGGCCGAGCAGCTGGAGCTGCCTGACCAGTGTGCCGACCTGGTTACCCTGTGTTTTGTCTGGCATGAAATCCCGCCGCGCTATGCCGAGCTGGCGATCAGGGAAATTTACCGGGTACTGAAACCGGGCGGCCACCTGGCGTTTATCGAACCGTCACCGGTGCAGATGCAACACAGCAAATGGCAGCTGCTGCGCCGTTATGGCTGGCGCGGGGTGTATTTCAACATCCTCGCCGGCCGGGTGTTTGAGCCGTTTATCAACGCCTGGCACAAGCGGGATATCGACAGCTGGCTGCCGGCGGCCGGCTTTGACATTATCGAGCACGATACCGGCATGCCGCTGCGCACCGTGATTGCCCAAAAACCGGCCAGCTGATCCGCCCTACCACACTGTGCGCATCGTGCCGCCATCCACGGTCAGCGTGGCGCCGGTAATATAGCTGGCTGCATC
>DATCSZ010000289.1:0-23347 GCA_036568205.1 Pseudomonadales bacterium | reverse complement strand
ATCAGAGGTGGATATGCTTTTCTTATGGCATCGGTTTTTACATTGAACAAATCAAGGATTGTCCCTGTTAGAGAATCATGACTGCCCGGCTTTTTACTGATGGCTATGGTTTTCCCCTGATCAATACCTGAATGCTTTCCTGACCAGATAATCAAAGGGACATTTTTTTGCACATCGGGTGCGAATAAGTACGGCATCCCGTGAAGATAAATACCGTTTTCACCTAGAGATTCGCCATGGTCGCTTACATAAATCATCGTGGTATCAAGACGGCTTTCGTACTGCTTCAACAGATTAATTGTTTGCGACAGGAAATAATCGGTATACAGAATGGTGTTGTCATAGGCATTTATTATTTCCTGTTCGCTGCATTCCTGTAATTCCTGGGTATGGCAGGCCGGCTTGAATTGCTCAAATGCTTCTGGATAACGTTTGTAATAGGCTGGCCCGTGACTTCCCATCTGGTGTAATACAATCAGAATGTCGCCGTCATGGCTTTCTATATAATCCTTTACTCCTGACAACATACCCAAATCGCGACACTCTGGGTCACAAACCAGATTTTTGTCAGCGCTGCTATAGTCTTGGAATTCAACCCTGTCGGCGACCCGCTTTGAGCCGGAATTATTATCCAGCCACACGACATTTACCCCGGCTTTTTTTACCACATCAAGAACATTTTCGTGCCAGCGAGATTCATTCACATCGAATCCCTCACGCCCCATAAATGAAAACATACAGGGCACTGATATTGCTGTTGACGTTCCACAGGAATAGATGCTTCTGAAGCTGATGATATCGCCCAACTGCGACAACCGGGGATTGGTCTCACGCTGATAGCCGTTCAGGGAGAAATGGTCTGCTCTTGCTGTTTCACCAACAACCATGACAACTACTTTCCGGACATTGTTGTCTGCAGCAATACTGGCATAGCTGCCACTGCTCTCAAGTATTCTCTGTGTTTTCGGCAGGCTGTTTTTACCGTATTCAAATATTGAGTACAGCGGATAAACCGGGTTTATCCAGTAACGGATTGACTTGTGCTGGCGAAAAAAGCTGGCGTATTGATCACTAAAAGGCATGATTGCCAGAACAATCAGAACCACCGACACACAGCCGGTTTTTCCTGCCTGCCAGCGTTCCTGAAGCCAGGATTGCGGACGATAAGGCAGCACCAGCATTACAACTGCCGGCATCACGGCAAAACCGAGCATATGCAGCATCAGCCCTGTGGATATCAGATCCGAGGCTTCTGCAATATCGGTTTCCACCAGATTGCGCACCATATCGGCATCAATAATGGCGCCGAATTTGTTGGCAAAATACGTGCAGCCTGCCGCGACAAGCAACAAAAATACAGCCAGTAGACGTGCAGGCAGCAGCAAATTCAATAGGCTGAAAAAGAATGCCTGCACGGTTACCAACAGCACTGTCACCGAAACCATGAAGCCTGTATCTCGCGACCAGCTGTACAGCTCCATCAAATGACTGAAAAATGCCTGATTGGCGCTTGTTGCCAGCAGCAGCGATAGCAGCAATACATATGTTGAATACTTTTTAAAAACACCCTGCTTGCCGGCCACGGTATGTATGCGCTGTGGCATCTGCATTGCATTTATACCCATTTTTTAACCTCCGATGTATTTTACCAACCGGGGCTTAAGCCAGTCTTAAAGCTGACTCCGTATTATCCAGCTAGTAACAAGTTGGCGGCTTGGCATTTATGATTCCCGCTTTTTGCAAGCCCGCCGCTGGCTGCTATTATCACTGTTCATCCGTTCACCATCGCCGCGAGGTTGATCATGACTGTCCCTGTCTCCCCTTTTGATCCGGTACAAATTGGCCCGTTGACCTTGCGCAACCGGTTTATCAAGTCTGGCGCCAATGAGGCGATGTGCCTGGACGGCAAACCGACCAGGGCACTGGTCAAGCATCACCGTGAGCTGGCTGCCGGCGGTGTCGGCATGACCACGGTGGCCTATATGGCAGTTGCACCGGAGGGCCGCACGCTGCCGAACCAGATCTGGATGCGCGAGGAGGCATTACCCGACTTGCGGGTGCTGACCGATGCCGTGCATGCCGAAGGGGCGGCGATTTCCGCCCAGATTACCCACGGCGGCTCGTTTGTCACCGGCATGAAGGTGAAGGGCCGCACCATCAGTTCGGTTTCCGGCTTTAATCCGGCCGGTGCGCTGAAGGGCAACTTTTTTTCCCGGGCAATGAACGAGGCGGACATGACGCGGGTAACTGCCGAGTTTGTGCGCGCGGCCGAGCTGTGCCGCGAGGCCGGCTTTGATGCGGTTGAGCTGCACATGGGCCATGGCTACCTGCTTAACCAGTTTATCTCGCCACTGAGTAACAAACGCAAGGATGAATACGGCGGCAGTGCGGAAAACCGGGTGCGTTTCCCGGCCCGGGTGCTGGCTGCTGTCAAACAGGCGGTGGGCAAGGAGCTGGCGGTGCTGGCCAAAATCTCTGTCGCCGACGGGGTGTCACGCGGTACCCAGGTGGAGGACTCCATTATCACCGCCCGAGTGCTGGAAGCAGCCGGAGCCGACATGCTGGTGCTGTCGGGCGGGCGTAATGTGGAATCCACCTGGTATATGTTTGGCAGCAACATGAACCGCGAGGAAATCAGCAAAATACTGAAGCAGCAGGGGGAATGGATTATTGCCCTGATGATGAAGGCCGCTGCTGCCAGCGAGCCGAAAATCACGTTCCGTGAGCGGTATTTCCGCGAAAACTCGTTGCGAATCCGCGAGGCGGTGAGCATGCCGCTGGCTTATCTGGGCGGGGTAAAGTCGCTGGCCAATGCCGAGGAATCGATGGCGGACGGTTTTGACTGTGTGGCGCTGGCGCGTGCGCTAATCCATGATCCGGCGCTGGTGAACAAGTTCAAAAGTGGTGAGCTGACGGCATCCGGCTGTGACAACTGCAATGCCTGCGTGGCCTATATATACCACCCGGCTGGCACCTGGTGTGTGAAGAATCCGCCCAATGATCCGGCGCTGAACCGCATCACGGCAGCTTCAGAGTAAGCGCTGCAGCCAGCTTGCTCAGCGCTGGTTGACGAGGAAATTTGCCATCGAAAAAATCGGCTCCCTGACCATGTTGCGCACCTCGTCCGGTGCGTTGACTTTATCCAGAGCCTTGTCAAAGCACAGCAGCCACTGGTCACGCTCGGCCTCGCCGATGGCAAACGGCTTGTGCTGGTCCATCAGGCAGACCTTGCCGTATTTTTGTTTGTACAAATGCGGGCCGCCCAGCCAGCCGTTCAGGTATTCAAACAGCTTTTGCTGTATGTCGACCAGCGATTCGTTGTGCATCTGGCGGATGGTTTCGGCCTCGGGCAGTTCATCCATGGCTTCGTAAACGGCTTTGGCCAGTGCCCTGACGCCTTCTTCCTTGCCTAACAGTTCATAGGGTGTTTTGCCGCTCATGGTGATTGCCTCTGCTTCTGCCTTGACTGGCACAGGAATAAAAAAAGCCCGGCCATGCTGTGCACGATCCGGGCCTGATTCTAGCACAGGGATTACAGGAAAAAGTCGGTATTTTCCAGCCCCATCATCGTACCACCCAGATTGCGTCCGAACTTGAACGGGTTGTTAGCCACATGGGTACGGCCGGCGTTGATATCCAGCCAGGCACGGTTGAGCGGATGGCCCTTGAATATGCCCTGGGCACCGCAGGCAATAAACATCTCGTTGACGGCATTGGCGCACTTGCGTGAAATTCGCGATGCATTAAACCGCTTCTCGATACGTACATTGATATCCAGCGGTTTTTTCTGCTGTGCATGTTCAACAAAGTAGTCAAGGTCTTCCTTCAGGATGGCACGGCATTCGCGAATCGCGGCAACCGCTTCGGCCAGTGCCATTTGTGCATTCGGGTCCTGGGCGATTTTGGCGCCATCATTCAGGCCCACACGATCCTTGTTCACTGCCACATAGCTGTCCACCACACCTTGCAGCGCGCCGATCGACGAGCAGGCTACCGCACGCACAAAGATCTGGCCGAACGGCATGGTAAAGCTGTAGCTGTCGTTGACGGCACAGCCTGGGTTCTGGCCGGTGAAACCATCCTGGGCACGGTGGGTGCGGTGTTCAGGAACAAATACCGGCTGCTTGATCACGATGTCGTTGGAACCGGTGCCTTCCAGACCGGAGACATCCCAGTTATCAACTATCTGGTAATCGCTGATGGGCACCAGAAAGGTGCGGTAATCCGGCCCCTGGCCATCACGCGCCGGCACCATGCCACCGAGGAATGCCCATTGGCAATGTTTGGAGCCGGAAGAAAAACCCCAGTGACCGGACAGCATATAACCACCGTCAACAATCTCGACCTTGCCCACCGGCATATACGAGGACGATATCAGCGTGCTGTCATCCTTGCCCCAGACATCCTGCTGCGCCTTGTCGTCATACATGCCCAGCTGCCAGTTGTGGATGGCCACCACGCCCAGCACCCAGGCGGTAGACATGCAGCCCTGCGCCAGAATCTGCTGGGTTTCAAAAAACACGTGCGGCGGCAGCTCGTAACCACCATAACGTTTGGGCTGCATGATGCGGAAAAAACCGGCCTTTTGCATCGCAGAGATGGTTTCATCGGGCAGCTTGCCGAGGCGCGCTGTCTCCATCTGCCGCTCACGGATTGCAGGCACCAGTGCGCGGGCATCAGCGTAGATACGTTCAATCAAGGCGGCATCTGACATGCTGGATTCCTTTTGTGTGGTTTGTGCGGTTGCTGTAGTCATGGTATTCACCCTAATTTCCAGTCATGGCCCCACAAGGAAGGCACAGAACTTTCGGTTGGTTGGTAATCGGTCCAGTCCAGCTGCACACCATCACAGCCGAATTCGATGGCAAAACCGGCCGGGCTTGCCACATACACCGACATCATTAAATCGTTAGTATGACGACCGAGGCTGGATACCACCGGCACGTCGTGCTTCTTGCAACGATCCATAAAGTAGCCCACTTCGTCGATATCGGGCACTTCAAACATCAGGTGGATGCAATTGCTTTCCGGCGGATTCGGGTCCTGGTAAATCGCCAGGCTGTGATGGCGCGGGTTGTCCACATGCATAAAATGCAAGCCCTGGCCGGGATCATTCGGCTCCGGCGAGAAGTGGAAATGCATGTAGTCTGTTTCGCCAAAACCCAGCACGTTTTTGTAGAAATCAAAGGTCTCGTCAAAACGGCTGGTGGGCAACACAAAGTGGCCCAGCCCCATATCACCGTGATAGCCGGTGACAAAGGATTTGACGTTGGCCGGTGAGTTCACGCGCTGGTAATCCAGTTTCATGTAGTAAAACAGTTCCAGCGTGTTGCCGGCCGGATCGGTCAGGCTGATGGCCTCGCGTACGGCCCGCTCGGCACAGGCCGCGCTGTCCAGCCGTTCAAAAGCAATGCCGGCCTGGCCCAGCTCCTGCAAGGCCTGGTCAAAGGCCTGTTTGCCGTCCAGCTGCCAGCCGGCGATCGCAAAGCGGTTTTTCTCCGCCTTGCGTACACACAGCCGCCACTGGTATTCATCCATCTTGAAGTACAGCCGGTCTTCCTGTTGCGGCATCATTGGTGCCTGCATAAAACCGATCACGTTGGTCATAAAGGGCAACCATTGTGCCGGCTCGGTCGAGTCGATAATGACGTAACCCAGTGCCTTGATCTGCATGATGATTCCTTAGCGCTTGTACTTGATTTTGGTTTCGTGTTCCTTGTGTGCAACCAGCGCCGGCGGGATGTCAGCAACATCCATGTAGAACTGGCTGTACCACTTGCGCAGCATATGCACCGGGCCGTCACCATCACACATCAGCGGGTTGTCAACACGGATCTTGTTGTTCCAGATATCCACGTCCTGGACAAACGAATCAACACTCATCTGGGTGTATTCATCGACCAGTTGCTGGTTTTGTTTTTCCGTCAGGTTCGGGTTTTTCTTCAGCATCACGCCGAGGAAAATCTCGAACTGCTCGGTATTCACCGGTACATGCGCCACCAGCAGGTGAGTGATCATTTCCTGGCCGTCCATGGAACCGGTCATGGTAGTGGTCATGTAGGCCGGGCCTTCGTAGGTGGCGACACTGGTAAAGCCCTGGCCTTCGTCGGCCAGAATGTCATGGCCGCCGGACATGTACTGGATAAACTTGTGGCCTTCCTGGATGTTCTTGAAGGTTTGCACCTGCGAATAATGCACCGGGCCAAAATGGGCCATGTCGGCCATATTGTCGACCAGCTCGCGGCAGTTGCTGTGTATCGTAAACTTGGCGATGTTCCAGTCAGTCCATTCACCACTGTAATAATCCTCATTGCGCTCGGGCATTTGCTCCGGGATCGGCGGGTTGCGCTCGGGATCATGCCACATGAACAACAGGCCGTTCACCTCGGTGGTCGGGTAGGAGCCAATCACCGCCTTGTCCGGAATGCGGTCGGCGTACGGAATATCGTCACAGACACCATCAGCGCCCCAGCTCCAGTCGTGGAACGGGCAACGCAGCGAATTGCCCTGTACCTTGCCACGGCTAAGGTCGGCACCCATGTGCGGGCAATAGGCATCAAGAATATGCACGGTATTGTCCAGCTCACCCCGGTAGGCCACCATGCGTTTGCCAAAATAATCCAGCTGGGTCGGCGTCGTGGTGTAATCCTTCGCCAGCCCCAGACAATGCCAGCCACGCGCATAACGTTCAGCGACGGGCTCGGATTTGATGATATAAGGTTCTTTGACGGCCTGGTTCATGATGGGTGTCCTCTTGTTATCCGATCAAATGGTGTGACTGGGTGCCAGACTATGTAAGCCGGGGCGCTGCTACCTTGATATAAATCAAGCATTGCGGTGCTGGCCTGCCGGCCTTGCAGAAACCGCGCAAGCCTTGATCCAGATCAATATCCGCCAACGGCCATCGGCTAGGCTCAATGCAATATTCCGGAGTGTGTTATGCAATCGTTGATCGACAGCCTGCGTGAGGACCACCGCTACATGACCCGCCTGCTGCACCAGCTGGAGGCTGAAGTCAGCGCGCTGGATAACAACAACCGGCGGCTGGATACGGTGCTGGAAATCACCGACTACCTGAAGCAATACCCGGAATTGTGGCACCACCCGGTGGAAGAAAGCCTGTTTGCCCGCTTGCTGGAAAAACCGCTGGCCGAACATGAACGTGGCCTGGTCAGCAAGGTGATTGATGAACATGCCATGCTGGATGCGCTGGCCGAGCTGGTGGATATCAAGCTGGCGCAATACCTGCTGAACCCCGGCCGCAAGGCCTCACTGATGCGCAGCGTCAACCTGTTTGTGCGCCACCAGCTGAAACACATTGAGTGTGAACAAAACCATGTTTTCCGCCTGTGCCGGCAGCACCTCGATGACAATGACTGGCAGGCGCTGGTGTCCCTTTCCAGCCGCAGCCGCACGCATAACGACGACATGCCGGTTTACCACCGGCTGCGCGAAAAACTGGCACAGGCACACTGGCCTGGCCACCCGTGATGCAGGCCGCAAAGCTGTCAATCGGCAGACAGGCCGCTTGACACATTACAAATTTGTCACATACCGTGGGCGTCCATAACAATAACCACTGGCCACGCCATGAACATTTCTCCCTGCCGCGCTATCCCGGCCTGCCTGCTGCTGGTTGCCTGCACGCCGGACACGGAGCTGGCCGGCAATCTGTCGCGCTTTGATATCAACAGCTACCAGGCAATGCCCGCCACGGATGAGCTGAGCGGCCTGTGGATTACCATCCACCAGGGGCGTCGCAACGAGCGCATTGATGACATTGATTACGATATCAGCGGCCACATCCGTGAAACACTGTCCATCAGCCGGGTTGACGGTGTTTATTACCTGCGCAGCTGCCTGACACCCGGCCAGCCGCAAGCCCTGTCGGTGACCGGTGACCAGGTAACGGTGATGATCAACGATGATGTCGCCGAGCTGACCTTGTCCGGTAACAACCGCATGGACGGGCGCGCTTCGCACCAGACGGCCAGCTCCTCCTATGATGGCAGCCTGGCAATGAAAAAAGTGGCCGGCCCGGATGCCTTGCTGGGCGACTTCGCCTTTTATGACGGGACCGCTCTGCTGGGCAACCTGCCGGCAGCCTGCTTCCAGGAAGCTGCGTTGCATGTCACCGGCAAAAAATCGCTGTTCAGCCAATGGGCTGCTGTTGAGATGCTGACCGTCAGCGACCGTTTTACCGACAGTTACCGGCAGACTGCCTACCTGGTCTCGCGTGATGGCAGCGCCGACCCGGTGCGGAAAATCAGTTTCACCAGCGCCAGTGCCGGCAGTGACCCCTGGATACAGGCATTCCCGTCCGGCAGTGAAACCGTGCAGCTTGCGCCGTCCATTGCATCGGTCAACAGCTTTGCCGGCCGTTTTACCATCGACACGCAGCTGTCCGGGCTTATCAACATTGATTTTCCGATGGCCAGCACCGAACTGGCGCCGGCTGCAACCAGCACCAGCGCACCAGCCAGCGAACCGGCAAACGACAACAACGATCCCGACTGGGCCGCGTTTGCCAGCCAGTGGCGCTGGGACTGGTGGAACTGGCTGCTGCGCTGATGTTATCCGCGATAATCTTCCCTGCCTGATCAAAACATAAAAAAACCGGCGCCATGGCCGGTTTGTTATGACTGCCGGGCGGCAGATTGATC
Source organism: Pseudomonadales bacterium (assembly GCA_036568205.1). Taxonomy (GTDB): domain Bacteria; phylum Pseudomonadota; class Gammaproteobacteria; order Pseudomonadales; family DT-91; genus DATCSZ01. The sequence continues at coordinate 14,684 of DATCSZ010000289.1, read as the reverse complement.
AGCGCATGCGCAGGCCACCGGGCCGGCCACGCTGGTTATTGTCGTCGTCCTGGCCTTCCAGTGACAACCCGCCTTTTTCCGCCTCGCTCATGAAATCGTGCTCGGAATCGAGCTTGATCATCAGGCGCAGGTCGTTCGGTGAGTCGGCCGAATTGAGTGCATCGTCGTAGGTGATCTTGTTGGCCTTGTACAGTTTGAACAGCGCCTGGTCGAAGGTTTGCATGCCCAGCTCATTGGACTTGGCCATCAGCGGTTTCATCGCCGCCACATCACCCTTGCGGATCAGGTCGGCAACCAGTGGTGTGTTCAGCAGCACTTCGATTGCCGCATGGCGGCCCTTGCCATCGGGTGTGCGGATCAGCTGCTGGGCCACCAGTGCCTTCATGTTCAGCGACAAATCCATCCACAACTGGTCATGGCGCTCCGGCGGGAAGAAGTTGAGAATCCGGTCCAGCGCCTGGTTGGCGTTGTTGGCGTGCAGGGTACACAGGCACAAATGGCCGGTTTCGGCGAAAGTGAGTGCATACTCCATGGTTTCCTTGGTACGCACCTCGCCGATCAGGATCACATCCGGCGCCTGGCGCAGGGTATTCTTCAGCGCCACCTCGAAGGATTCGGTATCAATGCCCACCTCGCGCTGGGTGACAATGCAGCCCTGGTGGGCGTGCATAAATTCAATCGGGTCCTCAATGGTGATGATATGGCCCTTGCTGTTTTTGTTGCGGTAACCAATCATCGCCGCCAGCGAGGTGGATTTACCGGTTCCGGTGCCACCGACAAAAATGATCAGGCCACGCTTGGTCATCGCAATGTCCTTGATGACCGGCGGCAGGTCGAGCTGGTCAAGATCCGGGATATTGGTTTCGATCCGGCGCAGCACCATGCCGGCCAGGTTACGCTGGTAGAAAGCGCTGACCCGGAAACGGCCAACACCGCGGGCACTGATGGCAAAGTTCAGCTCCTTGTCGCGCACAAATTCCTTGCGCTGGGTGTCGGTCATGACGCTGAGTACGGTTTCACGGCATTTTTCCGGTGTCAGTTTGGTGGTGGTGACAGGCACCACCTTGCCGTTCAGCTTGACACTCGGTGGTACACCGGTGGTGATAAAAAGGTCGGAAGCGCCTTTTTCCACCATGATTTGCAGCAGGCGGTCGATATCCACAATAGGTCCTCGTGATTACAGGAAGTTGTCAGGAATCTTGGCCTTGTGCCGGGCCGCTTCCTTGGTGATCAGGCGGGCGTTGACCAGGTTGCTCAGGCACTGGTCCAGCGTCTGCATGCCCAGCTGGGCACCGGTCTGGATGGCCGAGTACATCTGCGCCACCTTGTCCTCGCGGATCAGGTTGCGGATTGCCGGTGTGCCAATCATGATTTCGTGGGCCGCCACCCGGCCGCCGCCGACTTTTTTCAACAGCGTTTGCGAGATAACCGCCTGCAGTGATTCCGACAGCATCGAACGCACCATGGATTTTTCTGCTGCCGGAAACACGTCGATGATACGGTCAATGGTTTTGGCTGCCGACTGGGTGTGTAAGGTGCCAAACACCACGTGGCCGGTTTCGGCCGCCTCCAGCGCCAGCTTGATGGTTTCCAGATCCCGCAATTCGCCTACCAGAATGATGTCCGGATCTTCCCGCAGCGCCGAACGCAGGGCTTCGTTAAAACCATGGGTGTCACGGTGCACTTCACGCTGGTTGACCAGGCACTTCTTTGACTCGTGGACAAATTCAATCGGGTCTTCGATGGTCAGGATATGCTCGTAACGGTTGTCATTGATAAAGTCGAGCATCGCCGCCATGGTGGTGGATTTGCCGGAACCGGTCGGCCCCGTCACCAGTACAATACCGCGCGGGGTTTCGGCAATCTGCTTGAACACCTGGCCCATGCCAAGATCTTCCATGGTCAGCACCTTGGACGGGATGGTACGAAATACCGCACCGGCACCACGGTTCTGGTTAAAGGCGTTAACCCGGAAACGCGCCACACCCGGCACTTCAAACGAGAAATCGGTTTCCAGGAATTCTTCATAATCCTTGCGCTGCTGGTCATTCATGATGTCATACACCAAAGAATGCACCTGCTTGTGATCCATCGGCGGCAGGTTGATGCGGCGCACATCACCATCCACACGGATCATTGGTGGCAGGCCGGCCGACAAGTGCAAATCCGACGCGTTTTGCTTTGCACTGAATGCCAGTAATTCTGTAATATCCATCGCTACCCTCGATACTTTTTATTGTTTTGTCACCAGGATAATCGCCCGTTCAGGGCGTATCCGGATTGTCGTCATGCTAACCATGCCCACGCCAGAACACAATATCGCCGTTGTCAAACAACGCATCGCCAACGCTTGCAGCCATTATGACCGCTCTAATAATAGCGTTATTCTGCTGGCTGTCAGTAAAACCCGCGATATAAATACCATCCGCGCCTATTATGATGCCGGCCTGCGCTGTTTTGGCGAAAACTACCTGTCCGAAGCACTGGCCAAGATGCCGCTGCTGCCGGCCGATATCGAATGGCATTTTATCGGCCCGATCCAGTCCAACAAAACCCGCGCCATCGCCAGCCATTTTGCCTGGGTACACAGCATCGAGCGCAGCAAGATTGCCCGCCGGCTCAGCGAACATCGTCCGCCGCAGATGGCGCCGCTGAACTGCCTGATCCAGGTCAATATCAGCGATGACCCCAACAAGTCCGGCATTGCACCGCAGCAGCTGGAACCGCTGGCACGTGAGCTGCTGACACTGCCCGGCTTGCGCCTGCGCGGACTGATGGCTATCCCGAAGGCCGGCCAAAATGAACAACAGCTGGAAAATGACTTTGCCAGCATGGCGCAATTGCTGCGACAATTGCAGGCCTTTTGCACAGATGCCGATACGCTGTCACTGGGCATGTCTGCCGACCTGGAGCTTGCCATCAAGCACGGCTCGACACTGGTGCGTATCGGCACAGATTTATTCGGAGCACGACCCACATGACAAGCCCCACCATCGCCTTTATCGGCGCCGGCAATATGGCCCAGGCCATGATCGGCGGCATGATCGCCAACGGTATTGCCCCCGCTGCCATCCGCGCCGCCGACCCGTTTGCCGGCAGCCGCGAGGCAGTGCAGAAACAGTTTGGCATCCATGCCAGCGAGGACAACCGGGCCGTCATCGAGGGTGCCGATGTGGTCATCCTGGCCGTCAAGCCACAACAGATGCAGGCCCTGTGTATCGACATCCGCGACAGCTTGCTGGCACAGCAGCCATTGCTGATCTCAATCGCCGCCGGCATCCGCTGTGCCATGCTGGAAAGCTGGCTGGATAATTCGCTGGCCATTGTACGCTGCATGCCCAACACCCCGGCACTGGTGCAGAAAGCCGCCAGTGCACTGTATGCCAACCCGCAGGTCAGCACCGGCCAGCGGCAACTGGCCGGCGAACTGGTCAGCAGCTTCGGCAGCGTCGACTGGGTGGCCGATGAACGCCTGATGGATGCCGTCACCGCCTTGTCCGGCAGTGGCCCGGCCTATTTTTTCCTGGTCATGCAGGCGATGATGGAGGCCGGCGAAGCGCTGGGCCTGGCGCCGGAAGTAGCCCGCAACCTGACCCTGCAGACGGCGCTGGGTGCTGCTGACATGGCCAGTACTGCCGATGTCGATGTTGCCGAGCTGCGCCGGCGGGTCACCTCACCGGGTGGCACTACCGAGGCCGCCATTGCCTGTTTTGAACAGGGCGGCCTGCGCGAACTGTTCCTGCAAGCCCTGAACGCTGCCGATGCCCGCAGCAAAACCCTCGCCGAACAGATGCAATAACGGGAGTCCTGTCATGTCCTCTGGCCAACAAGCCCTGGTGTTTCTGGTACAAAGCCTGTTCCAGCTGTATCTGGTGATCGTGCTGCTGCGCTTTTTGCTGCAACTGGCGCGTGCCGATTTTTTCAACCCGGTCAGCCAGGCTATCGTCAAGGCCACGGCGCCGCTGCTGAACCCGCTGCGGCGAATCATTCCCGGTATCGGCGGCGTTGATATTGCGTCACTGGTGCTGGCGGTGTTGTTGTACCTGGTGATGATACTGCTGGTCGCCTACCTGATCATCGGCCAGTTCATCAACCCGCTCAGTGTGCTGCTGGGCAGCCTGGTTGGCGTGCTGAACCTGATTATCTCAATCTACTTTTTTGCCATCATCATCTCGGCCATCAGCAGCTGGATTCCGCCGCTGCATGGCCACCCGATCACCCGGCTGGTCTGGCAACTGGTCGAGCCCTTGCTGGGTCCGTTCCGCAAGCTGCTGCCCGATCTCGGTGGTATCGACCTGTCACCCATCCTGGCGCTGATGGCGCTGAAAGTGGTGCAGATCCTGATCCAGCCGCTGCTGGTACTGTAAGCGTCCGGGCTTGCCGCATTTCTTTTTTGTTTGCTTCATCCATGCGATGTTTTTTGTGATATAAAGCACACTTTGCTGACCGCTGTTGCCGGCCAGCCTTCCCAGTAAACCAACCCTGCCCAGACTATCGGAGTTTGGCCATGCAAACAGCTTCCCCGCACAAACCTGTTGTCCGGCGCCAGGAAATCGAACTGATCCGTATTGTCTGTGCCTTTGGCATTGTCTGGTATCACTGCCGCGACATTGCCGGCAAACTGGTTGGGCTGGAAGAAGAACTGGCCTCCGGGCCGATGTTTGCCTTTTTGATGATCAGCCTGTTTTTTGCGGTACGCCCTTCAGCGCGTATCAAACCAGTGATGGAAACCGCCCGTCGTCTGATGAAACCCTGGCTGATCTGGTTTGTATTTTTTGGCTGCGTCAACCTGGCCATGCAAAAAGATTTCCTGAATACCGAGCATGGCCTGATTGGCGGCATCCTGATCGGCACCAAACCGCACCTCTGGTACCTGCCGTTCATATTCTTTTCCATTATCAGCTTCCAGTTTGTCAAACGGCGCATGCCGGAAGCCCTGTTTGCCTACAGCTGTGCAGCCATTGCCCTGCTGATGTTGATGACTGCCGAGCACTGGCGCCCCTGGTCGATGACGCTTGCCAAACCATTGCCACTGTATATCCAGGCACTGACCGGCATGTTTATCGGCGCTTTTATGGCTAACAGCACATTTATGCCTTTGTGGCAGCGGCTGGGGATTATTGCCGCATTTATTGCGGCAGCTGCCTGGTTTTCCTTGTCGGTGTTTATCATCGGTATTCCGTACATCATCGCCATTGTCATGACCAGCCTGGCATTGATCCCCAAATGGACATTCCAGCCCCGCTACACCATCAATTGGCTGTCGGACTGCACGATGGGCATTTATCTTACCCACCTGCTGTGGTTCTCCGTGCTCACGCGGCTGGACCTGCTGGTTTCACCACTGGCTGCGCCATTTATCGTTTTCGCCGCGTCGGCGGCCGGCGTGTTGCTGATGAAACGGTTTTTTCCTTCACTGGCCAACCAGCTGTTCTGACGGTTTCGCGGCCGGCTTCGACCGGCCCTGCACAATTTCCCCGTTATTCTGTGGCATAATGCCGGCATTGTGCTGGGGGTAAAATAATGACCGATTTCCTTGATGCGATTCGCTGGAACGATGCCGGCCTGGTCTGCGCCACGGCCCAGGATGCCGACACCGGCGAAATCCTGATGCAGGCCTGGATGAACCGTGAGGCTCTGCAGCAGACTGTGGCCTGCGGCCATGCCGTTTACTGGTCGCGCTCACGCCAGCGGCTGTGGCACAAGGGGGAAAGCTCCGGCCACCAGCAGAAAATCCGGGCCATCCAGCTCGATTGTGACGGTGATGCGATTGTGCTGAAAGTCGAACAGCGAGGTGGCATTGCCTGCCACACCGGCCGGCGCAGCTGTTTTTACCGCGAGTTGCGAGACGGCCAGTGGCAGGTGACTGCCGATGTGATCAAGAACCCGGACGAGATTTACCGATGAGTGATATATTGCGTGCCCTGGGCGAGGTGCTGGAACAGCGTAAACAGGCAGCGGCCGACAGCTCCTATGTAGCCAGCCTGCACCACAAGGGCCTGAACAAGATTCTGGAAAAGGTTGGTGAAGAATGCACCGAAACCATTCTTGCCGCCAAGGATGCAGCGATATCCGGCAAGGCTGACGATCTGGTGTATGAAACCGCCGACCTGTGGTTTCACACCCTGGTGATGCTCAGTCACCTGGATATCACCCCGCAACAGATTCTCGATGAGCTTGAGCGGCGTTTTGATCTTTCCGGGCTGGTTGAAAAAGCCAGCCGGCAACCGACTACGGGAGCATAAACATGGGTTTTGGAATCAAGGAACTGCTGGTTATCCTGGTGATTGTCATCCTGCTGTTCGGCACCAAACGGCTGAAAGGCCTGGGCAGCGACCTGGGTGCGGCGATCAAGGGTTTTCGCCAGTCGGTTAACGACAGTGATGACGAACCGCCGGCCAGGGACACACTGCCCGGCGGCGATTGCTGTAACAACACCGACAAGCAGAAAGACGAGCAGAAAAACCACTGATGTTTGATATCGGGTTTGCCGAACTGTTGCTGGTGGCGATTGTCGGCCTGCTGGTACTCGGGCCGGAACGCCTGCCGGTGGCAATCCGCCATATCAGCCTGTGGCTGGGCCGTTTCCGGCGCAGCTACCGGCAAATCCGTGCCGAGATCGAACGCGAAATCGGCGCTGACGACATCCGCCGCCAGCTGCATAACGAAGACATCCTGCAGCGCCTGAATGCCAGCAAGGAAGAACTGCAACGCCTGCGCCGGGATTTTGACGCACCGACACCGCCGCACAACGATGAGCAACACTGAGCACGATTCCGCACAGCCACTGACGGCCCACCTGCTGGAGCTGCGTGCACGGCTGCTGCGTATGGTGCTGGCTGTTTTGCTGATCTTCGCCGGCCTGTTTGCATTTGCCAACCCGCTGTATACGCTGGTCGCCACCCCCCTGCTGAATGCCCTGCCGGAAGGCAGCCAGATGATTGCCACGGATGTTGCATCACCGTTTTTGACGCCGTTCAAGCTGACCCTGGTACTGGCGGTATTTATTGCCATCCCGTACATCCTGTTCGAGATCTGGGGCTTTATTGCCCCCGGCCTGTTCCGCCATGAAAAACGCCTTGCCGCACCGCTGTTGCTGCTCAGTGTGCTGTTGTTTTATGCCGGCATTGCGTTTGCCTATTTTGTGGTGTTTCCGCTGATGTTTGCCTTTTTCAGCAGCGCCGGGCCGATCGGTGTCAGCTATACCCCGGATATCGCCCGCTTTCTTGATACCGTGCTAAAACTGTTTTTTGCCTTTGGCATTGCCTTTGAAATACCGATTGCCGCCATTTTACTGATCTACAGCGGTGCCACCAGCGCCGCTGCACTGGCTGCCAAACGTCCGTATGTGATTGTCGCCTGTTTTGTTATCGGCATGCTGCTGACCCCGCCGGACCCGATCTCGCAATGCCTGATGGCGGTGCCGATGTGGTTGCTGTTTGAAACCGGTGTGTTGTGTGGTCGCCTGATTCCGCGCAGTACACCAGCACAATAGGCCTGCCGCTACCATTTAGCGCAAGCCGCGACTACAATCGCTTAACAGCCGTAACCGCCAGCCTGCGTGGTTTTACCCTTTATGAGCATCCAGACTTTTGATCACCAGCAACAACGCCAGCGCCTGATGGAGCTGCGTATCCAGCACCGCCAGCTGGACCAGGACATTATTGAACTGGAAAGCCGCAGCTATATCGATTCACTGGAACTGCGGCGGCTGAAAAAACGCAAGCTGCAGCTGAAAGATGCCATCGTGCGGCTGGAAAGCCGGCTGATCCCCGATCTGAACGCCTGATGCCATGATCGACCTGTACCAGTTCCCGCCACTGTTCAATGTGCCCAACCTGAGCCCGTTCTGCATGAAGGTCGAGGGATTCCTGCGTATTGCCGACATCCCGTTCCAGAACATTTATTGTCGCGACACCCGCCAGGCCCCCAAGGGCAAGCTGCCGTTTATCCGTGACAACGGCATCAGCATCGGCGACTCCGAACTGATTATGGACTACCTGGAAAGCAAGCTGGATTTCCGTGTCGACGGCCATCTCGACAGCCAGCAACAGGCCGCCCACCACGCCGCCATCCGCATGCTGGATGAACACCTGTACTGGGCGCTGGTTTACAGCCGCTGGATTGATGAACACAACTGGCCCAGCCTGAAAGCCCGCCTGCTGGCCGAGGTGCCGCCACCGTTGAGCACCGTTATCGGCTGGCAACTGCAGCGCAAGGTGCGCCAGCAGCTGTACGCCCAGGGCCTCGGTCGCCACAACCGTGAAGAAATCTACGCCAAGGCCGGCAAGGACATCGCCCAGCTGTCTGCCCTGCTGGGCGATCACAAATGGTTTGGCGGCGACTACATCAGCAAGCTGGACCTGACCGCACTGGGCCACATCAGTAATATCCTTATCCCTGAGCTGTCCAGCCCGCTCAGCGATGCTGTCAGGATGCACGGCAACCTGGAAACCTGGTGTGTGCGTGCCCGGCGCGTGATCTTCCCGCAGGCCAGCCAGACCGACACAAAAACCCCGTCCTGGCTGACGCCCGACAACAACCGGCCCGGCAACCAGGATTAAGCAGCTGTTAACCGGTCCACCCGTCAGCGGCTGGCAATATCATCCAGCACCAGCAGATTGTCCAGCTGCCAGACTTCCACCCGGCCATTTTTGTTGCGAACGTCATGGCGATCATTGGCCGCTACCGGCATCATCGAGCCAAGGCCAATGCTGGCCGCCACCGGCACATTGTCACGCAGCAAGGCACCACGAACCGCCAGCGCGCGATAACGTGACAACAGCAAATCCTGGCTGACTGCTTCGCCGGCTTCGGAAAAGCCGACCAGATACAGCCGGGCATTGCGGTTTTCCGGCAGCTGCATGTAATCGACGATACGCGACAAATCACGCCAGGCCTTGTTATCCAGCTGCGGACTGCCCTGGTCAAAACGGAAATTCACCGACAGCCGCCGGCCATGCTCGGCCAGCTTGCGGTAACTTGCCGGTGCGGTGGCCGGTGCCGGCTGGTCGAAGGCAATGATTGTCTGTGACACAAAGCCGACCCGTTTGACGATGTCCTGCCCCTGCTGCGACTGGCAGAAGGCAACATATTCAGCAGCCGCCTGTGAACGGCTGACCTGCGGCACATAAAAAAACAGCCGCCGCGACAGCGGATAATCCTCGGTAGCCACGGTAAACGGTGTCGGCTGCATCGCGGCCGTGCTGCTGTCGGCAATCGCCAGCAGCCGCGCACTGCGCACCGAGGCCAGGCCAACAAAACCGATTGCCGAACGGTCACTGCTGACCTGGTCGGATAATTGGTCATTCGATTCAAAACGCCGCGCGGCTGGCGACAACTGCCATTGCTTGCCCAGTACCAGGCTGCTGAAGGTATCCCAGGTGCCGGATTTGTCATCCCGCGCATACAGGCTGATCGGCAGGTCGGGGCCGCCAAGCTGCTGCCAGTTGTTGATATGCCCGGCAAATACCTGGGCAACCTGGGCCACCGTCAGCTGTGCCACCGGATTGTCCGGATGCACAATAATCGCCAGCCCGTCTATCGCCACTGCCTGCTCGGCTTCCGGCGCACGCAGATTGCCCAGGTGGCGCAGCGCCAGCGCCTCTTCGCGCTTGATCGGCCGTGATGACATGGCAATCTCGGCACGGCCTTCAGCCAGTGCCGTAAAACCGGTACCGGAACCGTGGGCAGCAATCTGGATAGTCACCGTGCGATTGCCCTGCCTGCCATACACCTCGTATTCGTTGTCTGCAGCTGCCCGCTTGACACGCGGATTGGCCACCCCGATGCTGGCCAGGTACTCGCGGGCACAGGCCGGTGCCAGCGCCGCGCCAACAGTATTGGATCCATGCACACGAAACAGCACATCGTCGGCAGCCTGTGCCATCAGGCAACTGCCGAGTAACACCACACACAGCAAACGTGTCAGACACTTCATGATAGGGCTCCGCTGGAAAAACAGCGCCACACTAGCAAGCGTGTATGAAAGAACGGTGACAGGAACCGTCTAAAAACAGGATTTTTTATGACAATTTATTAACAGGCTGTTATGCATTACGGCATCAGTTGCAGCGGTGCTTGCTGCAGGGCAAAAAACTGCTCGCGCAACTGCAGGATATGTTCACCCCAGTAACGCTCGCTGTTAAACCACGGAAAATGCATCGGGAAGGCCGGGTCATCCCAGCGCCGGCCCAGCCAGGCGGCATGGTGCATCATGCGCAGGGTGCGCAGTGGTTCAATCAGCGCCAGCTGGCTGCTGTCGAAATCATGGAACATCGCATAACCGTCCACAATTTCGGCCAGCTGCAGGGTCTGCTCGTTGCGATCGCCGGACAACAGCATCCACAGGTCCTGGATTGCCGGCGCCATGCGCGCATCATCAAAATCAACAAAGTGTGGCGCATCGTCGCGCCACAGGATATTGCCGAGATGGCAGTCGCCATGGCAGCGGATCAACCGCAACCGGGGCAGTGCCTGCCATTGTTCCGTGATCAGCTGCAGCAGGTCACGGCACAGGCTCTGGTAGGCCGGTTTCAGCGAGCCGGGAATCATCTGCTCACTGATAAAGTCGACACTGGCCTGGCCAAAATCAGCCACTGTCAGCGCCGGCCGGTAAACAAAATCCTGTGCCTGGCCAATGCGGTGCATGCGTCCCATGTGCTGGCCCAGTATGTGCAGGTTGTCGAGATTATCCAGCGCCGGCGCCCGCCCGCCGCGGCGCTCAAACAGCGCAAATCGCATGCCATTGGCATCGGTTATCAGGCTGCGGCCATCTATCAGCAGCGGCGGCACGGCTGATACACCATGCTGCTGCAGCTCGGCGGCAAAGGCATGTTCTTCAAGGATTTGTTCATCCGTCCAGCGGCCCGGGCGGTAAAACTTGATGATCAGCGGCGTGCCGTCTTCCACCCCCACCTGGTAGACGCGGTTTTCATAGCTGTTCAGCGCCAGCAGGCGGCCATCGCTGACAAAACCGCAGTTATCCAGCGCATCCATCACGTAATCCGGCGTCAGTATGGCAAAGGCATGGTGTGCTGTCATAAATGAAAAAACCGTCATACGGGTAGCAGGGCTTGCCAGTATAATGGCAGGCCATGCAACAACAAGGGATATTTCCGTGGCCGACTTCAGCGACCCAAGAAACCCGTTCAACTACCCGATCAATCCGGACTTTGGCCACGGTATTTATCGCCGCCGCATCCGCCTGGTCAATCATGATGGACGGGTGGAAGGCGCGCTGGAGGATTGCAATCACGGCTTCTGTGTAACCGTGCATCACAATGGCCGCACCGTCACCCGCGTTGACGGCGAACACAAGCGGGTGCCGTTCAACACCTGTGGCGGTGCTATTGAGCCCCTGCAGGCACTGGCCGGCACCGCTCTGGGACTTTCCTCGCAGCAGCTGGCCGAGCAGGTTAACCCGCGCGCCAACTGCACCCACTGGCTGGATCTGGCACTGCTGGCCATTCGCCATGCGGTGCGTGATGAGGCGCAGCGCCAGTACGATGTGCAGGTTCCCGATGAATCTGACGAATTAACCGAGGCGCAGGTGTTGCGCAACGGCGAGCTGGTGCTGGCCTGGCAGGTTCGTGACTGGGTTATCCAGGCACCGGCCGCACTGGCCGGCAATACCCTGTTTCGCGGCTTTTCGGCCTGGGCCAATGCCGCCTACCCGGATGAAGAGCAAAAGGAAGCCGCATTTATCCTGCAGAAGGGCTACTTTGTGTCCCGCGCACGCCGTTTTGATATTGAAAAAATCGCCGGTGAATCTGCCGCCCGGCACAGTTCCATGCGCGATGCCTGCTATTCCTACAGCGCCCCGCAGCGTGATGTGGCATTGCGTACCAGTGGCACCACCCGCGACTTTACCGATAGCGCGGAACTGCTGCTGCAGTTCAAATAATCCCGCACGCCATTGGTATTTGCCGCTGATGCGCTTATAGTCAGGCATCCAATTGCCCCAACCCGGAGGGATGCCATGGCTCACAAATCCGTCTGTCTGTTGCTCACCCTGCTGCTGGCAAGCTGCGCCAGCCCGCCGGCCGACAACCGGCAAACCGCGGATTTCCGCGAGTTTGTGCGCCATTTTTTTGCCGACCCCGAATTCCAGAAACAGCATATCCGTTTCCCGCTGGTGACCGTTTCCCTGTGTTATAACGATGACACTGCCGACCTGGAGCCGGTAGTCGACCAGCTGTCTGCCAGTCACTGGGTGTTTATGCCAGGCCCCGATGTTTACCGCTGTGAAAATGATTGTTTTGATATTGTCATCTACGACAGTTTTGCCCGTCGCCACCGTGACAGTGGCGAACGGGTGCTGTCGTTTGAAGGGGCAGGCAACGGCATCAACTCGGCCCTGTATTTTGCCTGGCAGGATCAGCGCTGGCAGCTGGTGCGCTTTGAGCAGCTGGATGACCTGCAGCCAGGCACCGCTGATGATGGCCATGGCGCCACGGAATGCCGCTCACCATTCTGGCAGCAATAAACGTGCGCGATCCTGAATCCGCTGCGCTCGCGAGGATAAACTGACATGAGCCGTCATATCGAACGTCACAGAACCCATCGCATTGGCTGGCTGCGTGCAGCGGTACTGGGAGCCAATGACGGTATTGTCTCGACTGCCAGCCTGCTGCTGGGTGTGGCCGTTGCCGGTGCTGATAACAACGCCCTGCTGCTGGCCGGCAGTGCCGGCCTGGTGGCCGGTGCCATGTCGATGGCGGCCGGGGAATATGTGTCGGTCAGCTCGCAGAGTGATACCGAGCAGGCTGACCTGGCGCGTGAGCGGCGCGAACTGGACGAAGACCCGCAACACGAACATGCCGAGCTGGCCGGTATTTATATGCAACGCGGCCTGGACAAAACCCTGGCAGACGAGGTGGCCCGGCAAATGATGGCCCATGATGCGCTGGCAGCGCATGCCCGGGACGAGCTGGGCATCTCGGCGATAGTCACGGCACGGCCGGTTCAGGCAGCGCTGTCATCGGCTGCCAGTTTTGCCATCGGCGCGCTGCTGCCGCTGCTGGTGGTATTGCTGTCACCGGCCGGCTACCTGATTGGCGCCATCGCGCTGACTGCCCTGCTGTTTCTGGCCTTGCTCGGCTCACTGGCGGCCTATACCGGTGGTGCGCCGATCCTGCCGGCAACCGGGCGGGTTGTGTTCTGGGGGGCGCTGGCCATGGCATTGACCAGCGCGGTTGGCCTGCTGTTCGGCGTGACCAGCTGACCCTGCTGTCGCTGCCTAGCCCTGTGTACGCTGCGGCGGACGCTGGCCGCCACACAGGATATCTGTTACTTTTTCGGTATCCATGAATTCCTTCAGCTCCAGCAGCTTGCCATCACGGAAGGTAAACAGGAAATGGTAGTGGTTGTCATACACCCGGCCACTGACATGCTCGCCGCGTGAGGTAGCCTCAACCGCCACCTGGTCCGCTTCGGCAATCATGCCGAGAATGCGGAAATGAATGCCGTGCGGAAAAGCGGCAAATATGCCACCGGCCGCCGCCTGGATCTGCTGTTTGCTGTACTTGCCGGAAATCAGCGTCTCGCCCATGGTCCAGACGTAACCGTCATCATGGTAGGCATTGATGATGCCATCCACATCGGCATGGTTCATCGCCTCAAAAAATGCGATAACGGCGGTTTTATTGCTCTCGGTACTCATGCTGTGCTCCCCTGTCAGGCCGATGGCTCATTCTGCGGTTTATGTAACAGGCTGGCAAGTGCCGACATACGTACGGTACGGCGCTGCGCCATGCTGTCCAGTACGCCGTCACCGGCAAAAATATCAATCTGCCGGGAGGCGCGGGTCACGGCCGTATAAACCAGCTCGCGGCTCAGCACCGGGTTATCCGCTACCGTGCGGCGGTCACAGGGCAGCACAATCATCACATGGCGGTATTCCGAGCCCTGCGACTTGTGCACGGTCATCGCATAACAGGTTTCATGGGCCGGCATCTGCGCCTGTGATACCGCACGAAAACCGTCTGCGGTCAGGAAACAGGCTTTCAGGGTGCCGCCTTCCGGCTGCAGTGTTGCCGTCAGCGGGTCCAGCGGCAGCACCATGCCCACATCACCGTTGTACAGCTGCCGCTCGGCAGCGTTTTCCAGCACAATCACCGGCCGGCCGGCATACCAGCCGTCATGTGGCCTGGCCAGTGCCGTTGCAATCATGCGGTTGATGCCGACCACACCAAACGGCCCCTGGCGCAATGCACACAGCAGCTGGAAATCCTGCTGTCGCGCCAGCATATCAAGCACGCCAGCGCCGGCCTGTATATCGGCGCGCTGACGGTATTGTTGCACGGCATCGGCCAGCCATGCTGGCTGCCATTCACTGCCGGGCTGGCAGGTATGCAGGCGGACCTGGCCTGCGGCAGCAAGAACGGGTTTTGTCACCCCGTCAGGATTATTCAGCCAGCTGGCCAGCGCGCCGATTTCCGGCTGGCTGGCAAACCGGCGGCTGACGGTAATCTGGGCAATATTGCCAGCCAGGCCCTGGCTCTGGCACAGCTCGGCCAGCACACTGCCAGCCTCCACCGAGGCCAGCTGGTCCTTGTCGCCGAGCAGGATAAGCCGGGTATGCGCGGCCAGCGCATCCAGCAGCCGGTACATCATCGGCAAATCCACCATCGATGCCTCATCGACAATCAGCACATCCATGGCTAACGGATTATTCTTGTGAT
>DATCSZ010000288.1:0-1125 GCA_036568205.1 Pseudomonadales bacterium | reverse complement strand
TCCAGGTTTTTGCCTCATGCTGTACGCTTGCCTGCCATGAATGTATTCGCATCTGCGATGCTCACCCCTGTCGGGGCTGCCAGCTGCGCTTGTCGGCCCCCGATCGGGTCGAGGGCAGGCTCTGCGCCGGCATGACGAAGCAGGAGCAACCCCTGTTCGACTAAAGTCGAACCCACAGACATACGACCAGCTGTGGATCCGGCTTTAGCCGGACCCTTTCGCGATGACGCAACGCCAGGCCAGGCCAGGCCAGGTGCATCATGCGCCGGTTTGTGTTCCAATCGGCTTTTTTGAGTGCTGCGGTTGTTGTGATGCTGTTTGTCTTGCGTGTGCTGTTTTTCCTGCTGGTATGGTCGGCGGTTTTTTATGGCTTGTTCAGCAGCCAGCCGGCGATGCCGGATATGCAGGGCAGTGACAAGCTGCTGCATTTGCTGGCGTTTGCCGGCATGGCGTTTTCGGCACGGCTGGTGTTTGTGCGCGTGGCACCCTGGCTGTTCTGGCCGGTCATGCTGGCGCTGGCGGTGGCGCTGGAGTTTTTGCAGCCGCTGGTGCAGCCTTCACGGCATTTCAGTGAATGGGATATTGTCGCCAATGGCACCGGGGTTGCCTGCGCCTTGCTGGCTTGCCGTTTGTTGCAGCATTTTTTTGCCCGCCAGTGGCGGGCTATCGCTGGCTGATAGCCCGGCTGCCACTGCCTGCCGGGCCGGCTAGCTGCCGATCAGCTGGCGCATTTCCTCGACAATCGCCGGGTCATCAATGGTCGATGGTATGCTGACCTGCTCGCCATTGGCGATCTGTGCCAGCAGTTTACGCAGGATTTTGCCGGAGCGGGTTTTCGGCAGCCGCGCCACAATCAGGGCGTTTTTGAAACTGGCCACCGCACCGATCTCCTGACGCACACGCTGTACCAGTTCCTGTTGCAGCTGTTCTTGCCCGATAGCCTGGTTGTTTTTCAGCACTACCAGGCCCAGCGGCAACTGGCCTTTCAGTTCGTCATTGATACCAATCACGCAGCACTCGGCCACGGCCGGATGGCTGGCCAGCACTTCCTCCATTTCGCCGGTTGACAGCCGGTGACCGGCCACATTGATGACATCATCGGTGCGGCCCATGACAAACACATAA
>DATCSZ010000287.1:0-1931 GCA_036568205.1 Pseudomonadales bacterium | reverse complement strand
CTTCCGCCAGGCCCACTTCGAAGCTGCGATTCAGCAACGAATAGGGATTCTGGATGGAAACCACCCGGGGCAGACCCAGGCGCTCGGCCGCCTCGATGAATTTCATCACCCCCCAGGGGGTTTCGTTGGACAGGCCGATATACCTCACCTTGCCCGCCTGCACCTGCTCCTGCAGTGCCGCCAGGGTTTCCTCCACCGGCACGAAGTTGTCATCCGGCTGATGGCTGTAGCCCAGCTGGCCGAAGAAATTGGTCTTGCGGTCCGGCCAGTGCAACTGGTAGAGGTCCAGGTGATCGGTCTGCAGGCGCTGCAGGCTGGCGTCCAGCGCCGCCTGGATGTTGGCCCGGTCCAGGCGCCGGGTTTTTTCATCACGAATATGGGGCAGCCAGCCGTCCGCCGGCCCGGCCACCTTGCTGGCCAGGATGATGTCATCGCGCCTGCCGGTTTTCTTCAGCCAGCTGCCGATATAGCGTTCGGTCAGGCCGTAGGTATCCGCCCGCGGCGGTATGGCATAGAGTTCGGCGGTATCGAAAAAATTCACCCCCTGGGTGATGGCATAGTCCATCTGCTGATGGGCCTCCGCCTCGCTGTTCTGCTCGCCCCAGGTCATGGTGCCGAGACAGATGATACTCACGTCGATGCCGGTATTGCCCAGCTTACGGTAGTGCATGGATAAGTCCTGTGGGTTGGTTGCTATGCGGGTCTGGTTTGACACCAGGGCGCGAAGGCCGCAAAGAATCTTATGCATGTTCGACCCTGGTCGAACAAACCGGCTTACAACAGAATTCTTTGCGGCCTTCGCGTCTTTGCGTCAACGGTGTTGCATTGTAAACCCGGCAAATACTGCAATAAAACCCAGCATTAGCAAAGTCACTAGCAGCAGGTCTTTTAGCAATAACAGGCTAGCACCGATCAGGCAGGATGAAAACAGCAGGCAAACAGTATTGACTAACAGTGACAGGGGTACCAGATAAAGCAGCAGCAGAATGCTGCGATTGAGTGTCCCATTACCCCTCAGGGTCCAGCGAAACGTCCATTTCAGGGCATGGGCGGCGAACAACCAGGCGCTCGCCAGTAACACCAGCCCCGGAACCATAAACAGGGATCGATTCGAAATCAGCCCGCCGTCCAGCAGCAGCAAACCCACGAAGCCCAGGTTATAAACACTGCCGTACACCCCGTAACCGATACTGGAGGTATGCAGCCAGCATGGCAGGTAATACAACAGACATCCCAGCAGGACAAAACCCGCCAGGCCATAAAAAAACACACTGCTTAGCAGGGGTAACGCCAGCGGGCCCGCTAATAAGCCCGCGAGCTGCAGTAGCAGCAGCAACAGGCCATGGACGCTGGCGGCAAACAACAATAATCTGTGCGGCGCCCGGGCGATGCCCCACCAGGCACGACCGTAGAAGCCGCGCTGCGGCGAATTCATTGGACCTATCGCCAGGCACATGAATCAATGCCGCCCCATGCTGCGAGCCTCAGGCCGGCTGGCGTGCGCTTGCCGGGAATTGCAGTCCCTGTTTGAATTGCTCATAACTGGGAAAGCGCGCGGCAATATCGCTGCCGGTGATATGGCTTTGCAGGCCCTGGTCGTCGGTGAAAAAACGAATACATTTGAAGGCCGGATTATCGCCCATATCGAACCAGTGCACGGTGCCTGCCGGCAGGCTGATCAGGTCGCCCTTCTCGCACATCACCAGGTAGACCTTTTTGTCCACGTGAAAATAGAACAGGCCGTCACCCTCGACAAAAAACAGGATTTCGAAATCGCAATGCATATGCTCATGGTGCAGTGCCTGCTCCATGGTCTGGCTGTTGCTATCCACCACATCGATCAGCCTGAACTGATAACGTCGGCTGAGCAGGTCAACCGGGTGGCGATAGGCATGCAGTACGGTCTCGGCACTGGCATCCATATCCAGTTC
>DATCSZ010000286.1:0-1163 GCA_036568205.1 Pseudomonadales bacterium | reverse complement strand
CTGGCTGCGTGTGGACCCGCTGTACAGCGAACGCCTGTACACGCAGCTAAAACATATGCCCGCGGTTAGCGGGGTATCGATACGTGAAGCAATGATCAATAGTGTGAAGGAAATTATTGATCGCACATTCAGCATGGTCAGCGGCATAGAAATGCTGCTGGCGGCGGTGCTGATTGTGGGCGTGGTCTATAACAGTGTGCGCATTGCGTTGTCCGAGCGTGGCAACGAACTGGCCAGCCTGCGCGTGCTGGGCTTTACCCAGCGCGAAGTAACCGTGCTGCTGCTGGGCGAGCAGGCTTTGCTTACCTTGTGTGCCATACCGCTGGGCCTGCTGATAGGCTATGGCATGTGTGCCGCGCTGGTGCCAGTGTTTGATCGCGAATTGTTCCGTATGCCGCTGGTGTTAGGCACGATGACGTTTGTCTATCCTGTTATCGCGACACTGCTGTCGGCCCTGTTGTCTGCGCTGCTGGTGGCACGTCGCTTGAAACATCTGGATTTGATTGCAGTTTTGAAAACTCGAGAATAAGGAAAGCCATGAAATTTACGCGCAAGCAAATTTACTGGGCAGTTGCTGTAGTGGCCGGCGTGGCAGTGCTGGCGTGGCTGATGCGCAGCACCCCGTTGATGGTGGATAGCGGCAAAGTGGAAACCGGCAGCCTGCAGATCACCGTGGATGAACTGGGCGAAACGCGCAGCCACGACCGCTTTGTAATCACTGCCCCGGTGGCGGGCAGGCTGGCGCGTATCGAGCTGCATGATGGCGATGCGGTGCAGCAGGATCAGGTGGTGGCGCAGATTGCGCCGGTGCCGCTGAATGTGCGCGAGCGCGATGAATTGTCCGCGCGTATTGCCGCGGCCGAGAGTCAGCAAAAAGCCGCGGAAGAGCAGGTGCGGCATGGTGTGGAAGATCTGGCGCAGGCCAGACGCGAAAGCAAACGCGTGGCAAAACTGGTAAAGGATGGCTTTATGTCGGCACAGGCGGCCGAGCAGGCGCGCAATGCCGAAGTGACGATTGCGAATGAAGTGGAGGCCGCGCGCTTCCGCGCAAAAACCGCTGCAGCAGAAGTGCGCCTGGCAAAATCAGGCCTGCTGGCGATACAGGGCGGGGCGGATGCAATGTTCAAGGTGCGCTCGCCCGTTGCCGGGCGTATATTGCGCAT
>DATCSZ010000285.1:0-19692 GCA_036568205.1 Pseudomonadales bacterium | reverse complement strand
GAGGCGCTGGTTGCCGAACGCAAGGCGGCAGCTGATGCCGTGGTAGCCAAGGACCAGGCGTTGCAGGATAAACTGGCCGCACGCAAATAGTTGACGCCGGTGAGCGCAACAATCACGGTTGAGCAGGCCGCGGCCGCCATTCACCAGGGACAGGTCATCGCCTACCCGACCGAGGCAGTGTGGGGGCTGGGCTGTGACCCGTTCAGGCGTGAGGCGGTTGAACGGTTGCTGGCGCTGAAACAACGACCGCAAGCCAAGGGCCTGATCCTGGTTGCTGCCTCGCTGGAGCAGTTGCAGCCCTTGCTGGCTGAGCTGACCCCGGAGCAATGGCAACAGCTGGCCAGCACAACAGCAATACCGACCACCTGGCTGGTGCCGTTCAACGCTACCACGGTTCCGGACTGGATAGTCGGCGAGCATGCGTTGCTGGCAGTGCGGATATCCAGCCACCCGCTGGTGCGCCGGCTGTGTGAGCTGGCCGGCATGCCGCTGGTGTCCAGTTCTGCCAATCCGCAGGCGCTGCCGGCAGCGCGTTCGCTGGCCGAAGTACAGGCCTACTTTGCAGATGTCGTGCCCTGCTGTGACGGTGAACTTGGTGGCGCCAGCCGGCCCAGTACCATCCGCAACCTGCTGACAGGGCAGATTCTCCGGGAGTAACTCCATGTCCACGATTGATATTGATGCCGTTAAACGCTACCTGCTGAACCTGCAGCAAGACATCTGCCAGCGGCTTGCGGATGAAGATGGCGGGGCGGATTTTATCCGTGACGAGTGGCAGCGTGAGCAAGGTGGTGGCGGCATCAGCCGGGTGATCAGTGGCGGCAGGGTGTTTGAGAAAGGCGGTGTCAATTTCTCGCATGTGACCGGTGACAACATGCCGGCATCGGCTACCGCCCACCGGCCGGAGCTGGCCGGCCGTTCATTCCAGGCCATGGGGGTATCGCTGGTACTGCATCCGCAGAATCCGCATGTGCCTACTTCACATGCCAATGTGCGGTTTTTTGTTGCTGAAAAGCCCGGTGAGGCACCGGTATGGTGGTTTGGCGGCGGCTACGACCTGACACCGTATTACCTGTACGAGGAGGATGCCGTGCACTGGCACCGCATTGCCCGCGATGCCTGCCTGCCGTTTGGTGAGGATATCTACCCGGTCTACAAACAATGGTGTGATGACTATTTTTACCTGCCGCATCGCGGTGAGGCACGTGGCATCGGCGGCCTGTTTTTTGACGACCTGAATGCCCCCGGTTTTGACAAAAGCTTTGCCCTGATGCGCGCCATTGGCGACAGTTATATCGAGGCTTACCAGCCGATTGTACAAAAACGCAAGGCAATGGCGTGGACCGAGGCCCAGCGCGATTTCCAGCTGCACCGGCGCGGTCGTTATGTCGAGTTTAACCTGGTGTATGACCGCGGCACCCTGTTTGGCCTGCAAAGCGGCGGCCGTACCGAATCCATCCTGATGTCGCTGCCGCCGCTGGTGAAATGGGATTACCAGTGGGCGCCGGCGCCGGGCAGTGAGGAAAGCCGCCTGTATGACGTGCTGGGCTGTCCGCGCGACTGGCTGGGGTCCGGCACATGAGTGATGCCTATGCGGTATTCGGCAACCCGGTAGAACACAGCAAATCGCCGCTGATTCACCGCCTGTTTGCCGAACAAACCGGCCAGCAGATGCATTATGACAAACAGCTGGTGGCCCTGGATGGTTTTGTTGCCGCAGTGCAGGCGTTTGTCGCCGCCGGTGGCAAGGGGCTGAATATTACCGTGCCGTTCAAGGAAGAAGCCTATCGGCTGGCCGACAGCCTGAGCAAACGGGCACGCCAGGCCGGTGCGGTGAATACCCTGCTGGTTGACGGGCAAGGCCAGCTGCACGGTGACAACACCGATGGTGTTGGCATGCTGCGTGACATTACCGCCAACCTGGGCTGGCCGGTGGCCGGCAAAACCGTGCTGTTGCTCGGTGCCGGTGGTGCGGTGCGCGGTGTGCTGGGCCCGCTGCTGGAGCAGCAGCCGGCCAGGGTGCTGCTGGCCAACCGTACACTGGCAAAGGCGCAGCATCTGGCGCAGGCGTTTTCCCGCCAGGGAAGCATCGAGGCACTGGGTTTTGACCAGCTGCCCTGGCATGGCATCGACCTGATCATCAATGGCACCTCGGCCAGCCTGGCCGGCAGTGTGCCGCCAATCCCGGCCGCCTGCATCGGCGCCAACAGCCACTGTTATGACATGATGTATGGTCCGCAGCTGACACCGTTTCTGGCCTGGGCACAGCAGCAGGGCTGCCGGCAGCTGGCCGATGGCCTGGGCATGCTGGTGGAACAGGCTGCCGAGGCATTTTTCCTGTGGCGTGGTGTGCGCCCGGCGACTGCACCGGTGATAGAGGCGCTACGTCAGCAGCAGCTGCACTAGCTGGCACGCATGAGTGGCGAGAGAATAAAAAAACCGGCTAGTGCCGGTTTTTTTATTCGTTGATATCAGGGGGACGGGCCGTCCTCAATGATAATCGTCAGCGGCGCATCGTTGACATCAGAACCGGCGGCGGTAGTGGCCTGCAGGTAGATATCAGTTACCGTTTGCTGGCTGGCCACATCAATCGTACCGGTCAGATTGCCACTGTCGCTGTCGATTGACAGCCCGGCCGGCAATGGTGCCGAGCTGGCATCCAGTGCATAGCTGGCGCCATCGAGGTTGCTGCTGGCACCAGTATCGACCAGTGGCTCGTTGATAGCCGTGCCACCATTGTTATCGTAAACCGTGACGCTGCTGAAGGTGACCAGTGCCGGTGGCACATTATCGATGACAACAATGGTACCGACGGTTTGTGAGATGCTGCCGTACTTGTTGCTGGCCTTGCAGTTGAGCGTGTTGTCGCCGAGTGACAGCAGGCCGGCCGGCACAATGCCTTCCCAGGTGTCAGTGGCCACCTTGGCCAGCACCACCGCGCCCCCCTGGCAACTGACCGATGACGGGTTGTTGCTGACCGTCAGGCTGATCGGCACATCATCGCCGGTGACGGCATACAGGATGCCAACCGGGAAAATGGCTGGCGGCAGGCAACCGGCCAGCAGCAGGGCCAGGCCGCAAACAAGGGCAAGGCGAAAAGGCATGGGGCGGGTGTTCATGGCAGACTCCTTGTCCGTTCAGGATGAATCAAACGGCAAAAACGGCTTGCCGCTACGGTGTTTACAGTGTGGCAGCCTGGCCGCCATGGCTCAAGCCCGGCGGTCGAGACTGCATACTTGTTTCACAAAGCGTCAGTCGATGTGCTTAGCCAGATACTGCCAGCAGGCGGCTTCAGCATCGGCACACTGGTTCATCAGCGCCGCCAGTGCCGGCAGGTCGAGGTTGTTTTTGCCCTTGCACATGCGGGTGGTTTCCAGCGCAAAACGGCGCCACAGGTCACCGGCATCGGTCATCATGCGTGAGGCTTCCAGCAGCCGCGCATCACCAAGAATTGCCGCCGCTTCCTGCAGGAAAGAGGCATAAATAAAACGGAAACCGCCGCCACCGGTGCCGATCTCTTCCTGCATGCGGATGATATGACCCAGATACAGTTTGATTTTCTTCGGGTTTTGCAGGGTCTGGTCCAACCGTGCCACCTTGCCGGCCAGGAAACGTATGCCGCGGATACCGATAATCGGCAGCGGGGTTTTCAGCATCACCCGCGCATTCTGGCGGATCGATTTGCGGATTGCAGTCGGCAGGTCCGGCTGCTGCGGCATCGATTCCACCCAGTACATCAGGCCCTTGGCCGCCAGCGCACCTTTGGCAAAACGGGCTTTTTGCAGCTCGGCGGCAGCGGCGGTGACGCTATGTTCGAATATCGGGTCACTGATCAGGTAATCATTGCCCTGTTTGCCATACACCAGCAGGTTATGGGCATTGAAGTGAAAACGCATGTCCTCGGGAAAATACGGCAGCCAGAATACCGAGCCCTGCAGGCCAACCAGCGAGCCTTCGGCCAGTTTGTTATCCAGTGCCTGCATGCCCAGCGCCGGATCACGGAATTTGCGGAAGCGAAAACGCACGCCCAGCTGTTTCTGGATGCCACGCAGGATGTGCCTGGGCGGCATACGGTAGGCAATCAGCGGCAGGCCATTCAGCTTGACCAGCGGAATATAGGCAAAGGTCATCGCCGACGACAGCCCCATCGCCATCGGTTCGGAAATGTCGAGTCCATGGTGGCGCATCAGGGCGGAAACCACGCCGCTTTCGCAATGGGCGGCCTGGCGGTGCTGGAATTCAGGGTTCACGAGAGTCCGTTTTTTAATGTGGGAAGATCAATGCCGAAGGCATCACAATAGCGCAGCAGCAGCTTGTCACCCAGCCGGGCAAACACGGCCGGTTTCATGTGGCGGCGCACGCGCCAGCGAAACAGGCCGGTTGCCAGGGCCAGCGCCGGCTCGTCCAGGCGTTTGGCGTACATATAGTATTCAATCGGCGAGCTTTCACCGGCCAGCACACGCTGGCGGGCATCCTCGGCCAGTTGTTCCAGCTCGGCAACCGCCATGCTGGTGACAAATTCCTCCACCTCCCAGCCGGTCGATGTGACGGTGTCATAACGACCGTCTGCACTGACCGCATACAGCAGTTTTTTTTCCCCTTTATAGGTGCTGCTGTTGTCCTGGGGTACCTCGTCCACCTGCATCGGTTCAGACCACCGTCAGCAGCATGAAGGCCGAGGAGAAACGGCCGCTTTCCGGGATATAACACAGCAGTTTTTCGCCCGGCTTCAGGCGGCCGGAGTGGTACAGCTCGTCCAGCATGATAAAAATCGATGCCGAGCCGGTGTTGCCCTTTTCAGTCAGGTTGGTAAACCACTTGTCGAACGGGATTTCAAAACCGATATTGCACAGCCCGTCGTAGACCTTCTGGCGGAAATAATTGGATGAATAATGCGGCAGGAACCAGTCGATATCCGCCGGGGTAATGCTGTGTTTTTGCAGGATGTCGCTGAGGGTACGCTCCACCGTATAGTGGATAACCTTTTCATTCAGCAAGCGCACATCCTGTTTGACCGACATCGCCGAAATTGCCGCCCGCTCATCGCTGCTGTATTGCAGCCAGCCCCGCAGGCGGCCGTTCTCCTTGTCACCGCCGGCATACATGCACGGCTCATCCTCGCCGGCATAGGAGCGGATTTCAATCCAGTCAATGCGCAGCGACAGGCTGTTGGCCGCCGGTTGGTCCTGCAGCAGCACGGCACCGGCACCATCGGACAGCATCCAGCGCAGGAAGTCTTTTTCAAAGGCGATTTCCGGGTTTTTTTCCAGTGCCGCCACCCGTGATTCCAGCTCGGCCTCAAACTGGTGGCCGCGCATGACCGCCGATGCCACCTCGGAGGCACCGGCCACCGCCTGGCGGAACTGGCCGGCCTTGATGCCCATATACACGTATTTCAGCGCGGTGATGCCACAGACACAGACGCCTGCGGTGGTGACCACCTCGCAGGCCGCACTTTGCAGCTCGCCATGCACCATCACTGCATGGCCAGGCATGATCTGGTCAGCCATCGACGTGGCAAAGGCCAGCGCCTCGATGTCGTCCAGGTTGATGCGCTGGTCGGCCACCTTGCGCACCGCCTCGGCACCCAGCCGGGCGTTGCTGTAATTCTGCTCGCCGGTAGCCGGATCAATGGCGTAGTAGCGGGTCTTGATGCCGTTGTTGCGCAGGATGATACGGCGGGCACGGGACGGACGATCGCCGGCCTGGCCCAGCACGCTTTCCATCTGCTCGTTGTCTATCGCATCGTTGGGCAAAAATGCCGCAACGTTGGTGATATATACAGCGTCTGTCATCAGGGTTTTCCGTTAGGCAAATTAAAGGTGTCGTTACCGGAAGGTTCGGCAAAATAGGCAACCTGCTGCTGGATGCGTTGTTTCAGCAGAGGCGAAAGCAGTTTTTTGATCAGCGCAGACAAAGGCACCACGGTAAGAATCAGTGTGACCAGGTAGACCACATACAAATACACCACCGGCTTGCGCAGCAGCGGTGCACGCCGGCCAACAAAACGGATCAGCCGGCCCCACAGCAGGAAGCCGCGCCTGGCGACTTTTTCGCTGGCAATCAGATTCTCATGGATTTCCACCGCACCCAAGCCCCGGAACAGGGGGGCATCAAGCGGATCATTTTGTTGCAGCGCGGCCACAATCGCGTCACCAAACCGGCGGGCGGCACGGATCTTGTGCTCGGCGACACCGGCGGCCGGAATCGGCCCGATCGGCCCCTTGTTGCCGGTCAGCAGCCACAGCGGGGTGGAAATAAAACTCATTGCGGCACCGGCTGAATCGGTCAGCGCCACATTATCGATCAGCCGGGCGCCGAGTTCGGCCAGCCGCTGTTTCATGGTTTCCTGTGCCATCAGCCACATATTGCGGCAGCCGATGACGGTAATCACCGGTTTGCCGGCCAGCAGAGGCCTGGCCTGCGGGCCCTGCAAAAAGCTGGCAATTGGCAACGACGGTGACAGGAACCAGACCTGGTAGGCAATAATCACCAGATCAAACCCGGCCAGCTGCTGGTCGCTGAACGGCAGTGGCTCAATGGCCACCGGATCGCTATAGACGGTTTCCGGGAAGGTGTTGAAAAACGTGGTAAATGGCCACGGAAACGGGAAAGCAGCCAGCGGCTTCAGCGGTGCCAGGGTCAGCTCAATGCGGTTATCCTGGGCCAGCGGGGCCGTCAGCGAGCGGACGATATTTTCCAGCTGTCCGGTCTGGGAAAAATACAGGCAAAGCACGCGCTTCATGAAGTCAGTTCGCCGCCGCTAAAAATAAAACGTTGATTGTTCAGATAAAAAAACAGTTATTGTACACTTGGCGGCGAATTGTACCGTGTAACGCGGTGTTCGCCAAACACTAATCAGCCGGCACACCTATGACAAAAAAACGTTTTGGCCTGCTGGTGTTGCTGTGCCAGGCCAGCCTGTGCGTTGCATCGACCAGCCATTCATTGACACTGCAGCTGGACCAGCTGCGTTCGGCCGAGGGACATATCCGGCTGGCCTTGTATGCCGCCAGCGCACCGGACTGGCAGGCCGAGCCGCTGCGGCTGGCAGAAATTGCTGCCAGCGGGCAGGATGACCAGGGGCGGCTGCTGTATCAACTGCAGGATCTGCCCGCCGGCGATTACGCCATCCGCTTGTACCATGATGAAAATGGCAATGGCCAGCTGGATCGCAATGCGCAGGGCATACCGCTGGAATCGTTTGCCTTTTCCGGCCGCTGGCCGCCAGAGGTGATTATCCCGCTGCCGGCACAGGCTGCCTTTGCGGTGCCGGTTGACGGGCCGCTGGTGCTGTCCCTGTTGCATCCACAAACGGCACAGCACCCCTGAACCGGGGGCTGCGACAACGCATGACATCCATTACCATCTGCACGCTCGGGGGCACTGGCGAATGAGCATATCGCGACAATTTGGCATTGAAAGCTGGCATGCCTGGGCGCCGGGCCTGGTTGAGCCGGCACAGTGGCAGGCATATTTTGCCGCGCCGGGGCCACTGGCCGCCGATGACAAGGCCGATGTTGGTTTTTTGCCGGCCATGCAGCGCCGGCGCCTGTCGCCACTGGCGCGCGCTGCCTTTTTTGTCAGCCAGCGCTGCATGGCCGATGCGCCGCCCTGCCCGGTTATTTACAGTTCGATTTATGGCGAAACCCGCCGTTCGGATACGATTTTGCAGGATATGGCGCGCGGGGAAGACATGTCGCCCACGGCGTTTGGCCTGTCGGTACACAATGCCATTGCCGGCCAGTCCAGCATTTTGTTTGGCAACAAGCAGCCGATTTTTGCCGAGGCGCCGTCGGATCAAAGTTACCTGACCGCGTTTGTGGACGCGATTGGCCTGCTGGCCGAAGGGCATGAATCGGTGCTGCTGGTGTTTTATGAAGAACAGGCGCCGGCTTTTTTTGCACCCTTTTGCCACAGTACCGATTTTACCTGTGCACTGGCGATAAAAATCCGCCGGCCGGTCGCGACAGGACACAGCCTGCAGCTGGATTATACCGGCGGCAATGAACACGATGACACGCTGCCCGACCTGTTGTGCCTGATCCGGTTTCTGGCGCTGGGGCAGCCACAGCTGGATTTGGGCGCATGGCGACTGACACGCGACTGACAGCACGACAGGACGCCTATTACTGGCGCCTGTTCGCTACCGGCCTCAGTTTTTTCAACTTTGGCCTGGGCGGACTGCTGCTGCGCTTTGTGGTGTTTCCGCTGGTGTTTGTGCTGCCACTGGCGCGCAGCCGCAAGGTGCAGATCAACCGGCAGCTGGTGCATCTCAGCTACCGGCTGTTTGTCTGGCAGATGAAAGCGCTCGGGGTGCTCAGTTACGAAGTGCATGGCCGGCAACACCTGCGGCCGGGACAGCTGGTGATTGCCAACCACCCGACCCTGATTGATGTGGCGTTCCTGTTGTCGTTTATACCCGGCGCCAACTGTATTGTGCGCCACGGCCTGTTTGACAATGTGTTTACCCGCGGCCCGGTCCGTGGTGCGGCCTATATACCGAACCGCAATCCGGAACAGCTGATTGGTGATTGTGTGGCCTCATTGCAGGCCGGCGAGACACTGATCATTTTTCCCGAAGGCACCCGCACGGTGCCGGGTGAGCAGCCGCGCTTCCAGCGTGGCGCTGCCAATATTGCCCTGGCGGCTGCGGCCGAGGTGGTGCCGGTGCGGATTAAATGCTCGGAAAACACCTTGGCCAAAGGGCAAAAGTGGTATGATATCCCGCGCCGGCGGCCCCACTGGACCCTGGAGGTCGGGCCGCCGATGCGATTGCCGCCGCTGGAGCCGTCGCCGAAAGCCGTGCGCCGGATTAGCCGAATGTTTTATGATTACTTTTTTCCTCAGGAGAGCGAGTTGTGTCACTAACCGAAGAACTGAAAGACCTGATCATCACCAGCCTGGATCTTGAAGATATCAGCGCGGCCGATATTGACAATGATGCGCCGCTGTTCGGCGACGGCCTGGGGCTGGACTCGATTGATGCGCTGGAGCTGGGTCTGGCGATCTCGAAAAAATATGACGTCAAGATTGATGCTGAAAACGAGGAAACCCGCCAGCACTTTGCCTCGGTCAGCAACCTGGCCAAATTCATTGAAAGCACCCGCTGATTATGAAAACCCAACAAGACATTTTTGCCCAGCTGAAAGACATCCTGGTGGATACCTTTGAAAGCGAAGCGGATGACATTACCCTGGATGCCAGGCTGTACGAGGATCTGGATATCGACAGCATTGATGCGGTCGACCTGGTCGTGCAGCTGCGCGAACTGACGGGCAAAAAAATCAAGCCGGAAGATTTCAAGAACGTCCGAACCGTGCGTGATGTAGTAGAAGCGATAGAGGCACTGCTGGCGACAGCATCCTGATGCCGCGATGCGCACAGTCATCAACAGCTTGCTGGTCCTGCTGACCGTCCTGTATCCGTTTGCGGTTTTTTTTGGCCTGGAACATGTCCAGCCGCGTTACCTGGCACTGCTGTTGCTGCTGGTGTTTGTGCTGCGGCTGCTGCTGCGCCCCGGCCAGGGCTTCCAGCGCCGGGACATGCTGTTGCTGGCGGTGCTGCTGCTGTTTGCCGGCCTGGTCTTCACGCTGAACAGCCAGCAGGGCCTGCTGTTCTACCCGGTGCTGATCAACCTGTTCATGCTGGCCAGCTTTGCCGCCACACTGCTGTATCCGCCATCGATGATCGAACGTTTTGCCCGCATTCACAACAAGACACTGCCGGATCATGCGATACCGTATACCCGCGGTGTGACGATGGTCTGGTGCCTGTTTTTTGCGCTGAATACACTGGCCTCTGCCTACACGGCACTGTTCTGCCCGCTGCATGTCTGGAGCCTTTACAACGGCCTGCTGGCCTATGGCCTGGTTGGCCTGCTGTTTGTGCTGGAATACCCGGTGCGCCTGCTATACCGGAGGCGGCACGCCGGATGAACCGCCTGTCCCTGGCGCAGGTAGCCGGCGCCACCGTTGATCCGCAACGCCGGGTTGCCTTGCATCATGGCCGGCCGGTCTGTCATGCCGATTTTGTTGCCGATATCAAAAAAATGCTGGCCTGCCTGCAGGCAGAACCGCGGCGCCAACGCTGGGGGCTGTTCTGTGAAGATGCCTACCCGTTTGCCGTGGCGCTGCTGGCCCTGCTGCACAGTGGCCGGCAGATTGTCCTGCCCGGCAACTTGACGGCCAGCACTCGCCAGCGGCTGGCCGGCCATATTGACGGCCTGATCAGTGATACCGGTACGGACGATATTGCACTCAATGCACTGGCCGACTGGCCGGCGGCGGCAGTGCCATTGCCGGTGCTCGATCCTGCGCAAAGCCGGATTACCATCTTCACGTCCGGCTCAACCGGCGAGGCCAAGGCGATTGTCAAGCAGCTGGCGCAGCTGGAGGCCGAGCTGAACAGCCTAGAGGCCGGCTGGGGAGCGCAGATTGGTGATGCGGCGGTGATCGCGACGGTCAGTCACCAGCATATTTATGGCCTGCTGTTTCGTGTGCTGTGGCCGCTGGCGGCCGGGCGCTGTTTTTACAGTGAGCAGGTGCTGGATAACGGCCTGGTGTTCCATCATGCCGAAGCCAGCACCGGCCCGCTGGTGTGGGTGGCCAGCCCGGCCCACCTGAAGCGCCTGTACGATGGCCTGGCCTGGCCATCGGTCGCCGATACCCTGCGCTGCGTGTTCTCCTCCGGTGGGCCGTTGCCGGCTGAAGCGGCCGCCCATGTGGCGGACTGGCTGGGCGAGGCGCCGGTGGAGGTATTCGGCAGTTCGGAAACCGGTGGCATTGCTTTTCGCCAGCAACAGCAAGGCAATACCCTGTGGCAGCCGCTGGCCGGCGTGGCCGTGCGGGCCGGTGAGGATGGCCGGCTGCAGGTGCGTTCACCACATGTGAACAGGGATGACAGCTGGTACCAGGCTGACGATGCGGTGCGTATCACCGCAGATGGCCGTTTTGAGCTGCTGGGCCGGCTCGACCGCATCGTCAAGCTGGAAGAAAAACGCCTGTCACTGGTGGAAATGGAACAGGCGATAATCGCCACCGGCCTCGCTGCCGAGGTGTTTTGCTGGGTACGCCCGACAGAACAGGGTCGGCTGCGCCAGACGCTGACCGCCACGCTGGTGGCCAGTCCGGCTGGCCAGGCGTTGCTGGACAGCAGCGGTCGCAGTGCCGTGACCAAGCTGCTAAAATCCGCGCTCGCTGAACGGTTCGAGCTGAGCCTGATTCCGCGCAAATGGCGTTTTGTACCGCAGCTGCCGGTGAATGCCCAGAGCAAGATCGATATCCCGGCAATAGAGGCCTTGATGAACGATGACACGACTGCCTGAACCGTTGGAGGTGATCCGGCATGATCCGTACAGCATCAGTGTGGTGCTGGAGGTGGATGAAACGCTGCCGTTTTTCCCTGGCCATTTTCCCGGCCAGCCGGTGCTGCCGGGTGTGGTGATGCTGGACTGGGTGGCCAGCCTGGCCGAGCGTTACCTGCCGCTGCGGATCGAGTTTGCCCGGCTGGAGGCCGTCAAGTTCAAACAAATGGTGCGGCCGGTGCAAAAAATCCGCGTTGATATCCAGTTCAAGGCCGACAGCGGCAAGCTGGTTTACCGGTTGACATCAGACAGCGCCGAGCACAGCTCCGGCCGCATCTGCCACGCGCGTTTGCTGGCGCAAGGAAGCTGATGGTGTTCAAGCCCTGCATCCTGATCCCGGTGTATAACCACGAGCATGCCATGCCCACCATGATGGCGCGCATTGCCCCGCTGGCGGTCGATTGCCTGCTGGTTAATGACGGCAGCAATGCCGACTGCAGCCGGGTGTTACAGCAGCTGGCGGCACAGTATCCGCGGGTGACGCTGATTGAGCACGACCACAACCAGGGCAAGGGCGCGGCGTTCAAGACCGGCCTGCGCGAGGCGGCGGCCCGCGGTTACAGCCATGTGGTACAGATTGATGCTGACGGCCAGCACGAGGTGGACGATATCCCGCGCTTTCTGGCGCTGGGCCAGCTGAACCCTGCGGCGATCATTAATGGTGTGGCGATGTACGACGAAACCGTGCCGAAGCTGCGGCAATATGGCCGTTATATCACCCACTTCTGGGTGTGGGTGAACACCCTGTCGCTGTCAATCCGTGACTCGATGTGTGGTTTTCGCCTGTACCCGGTGGCCAGCACCCTGCAGCTGGTGAATGAGGAAACGATTGGCAATCGCATGGATTTTGACAGCGAAATCCTGGTGCGCAGCCACTGGCGCGGGATACCGATTATTGCCCTGCCAACCCGGGTGCATTATCCGCTGGACGGGGTTTCCCATTTCCAGGCACTGCGTGATAACGCAATGATCTCGCTGATGCATACCCGGCTGTTCTTTTTTATGCTGGGCCGCCTGCCGGGCTGGTTGCTGGGCCGGCGGCGGCCGGGTTGAGGACACTATGCACTGGGCAGAAGTAAAACAGATCGGGCCGTACTGGGGCATGCGTTTTGTCTTGTTGATGCAGCGCCTGCTCGGCAACCGGCTGTGCCTGTGGCTGATTTACCCGGCGATTGTGTTTTATTTTGTCGCCAACAGCTATGCGCGTCGCTCGTCGCTGCAGTACCTGCAACGCTTTGCCGCCTGCTATCCGGAGCAGGGCCTGAAGCCCGGCTACTGGCTCAGCTTCCGTCATTTTGTCAGCTTTGTGGACAGCATGCTGGACAAGCTGGCCAGCTGGAACGGCACCATCGCCATTGACGAGGTCATCATGCACGGCCGTGAGGAGTTTCTTGCCTCGGTCAACAGTGGCAAGGGCGCAGTGATTATCGGCTCGCACCTGGGCAATATCGAGGTCAGCCGGGCGCTGGCCAGCCTGAACAACCGTGCCCGGCTGAACGTGCTGATGCATACCAAACACGCACAAACATTCAACCGCCTGATCCGCGATGTCAGCAACAGCCAGCAGGTGGTGTTGATTGAGGTCAGTGAAATCAGCCCGGCCATTGCCATCCTGTTGCAACAGAAAGTGGATCAGGGCGAGTTTGTCTGCATTGTTGGCGACCGCATACCGGTCAGCAGCAATGGCCGCACGATTAGCTGGCCGTTTCTTGGCAGGCCGGCACATTTTGCCCAGGGGCCGTTTATCCTGGCCAGCCTGCTGAAATGTCCGGTGTATACCCTGTTCTGCCTGAAAACCCATGGCCGTTATGATTTTTATTATGAACACTTTGCCGACCGGCTGAAGCT
The DNA here is from genome assembly GCA_036568205.1 of Pseudomonadales bacterium. GTDB lineage: Bacteria > Pseudomonadota > Gammaproteobacteria > Pseudomonadales > DT-91 > DATCSZ01. Next base: position 6,479 of record DATCSZ010000285.1, on the reverse strand, counting down.
GGCGCGCAAAAACCGCGAGGAATCGCTGCAACAGTATGTTGGCCGGTTTGCCGCCAGGCTGGAACATTACTGCCGCCAGGCACCGTTGCAGTGGTTCAATTTCTATGACTACTGGCAGCACGTGCCAGCGCCAGAACGGACTGAAAAACACCATGAATAACACACTGATTTTTGACGGCTCACCGGTCACCATTGAGCAGGTTGCAGCGATAGCCCGGCGCCAGCTGGCCACCGGCCTGTCGGACGATGCCGGTTTTGTTGGCAAGATCGAGCGCGGGGTACGTTTCCTTGACAGCCTGCTGCAGGAAGAAGGCGTGATTTATGGTGTCACCACCGGCTACGGTGATTCCTGCACCACCTCGATACCGGCGGCACTGGTAAATGAACTGCCGCATCACCTGTTCACCTTTCACGGCTGTGGCCTCGGTGAAATATTTGATGCCGAAGCCAGCCGTGCGATTGTTGCGGCACGGCTGAACAGCCTGGTGCAGGGTGTCTCCGGTGTCAGTTATGGCCTGTTGCAACAGCTGCACACGCTGCTGGAGCGCGACATCCTGCCGGTGATCCCGCAGGAAGGCTCGGTTGGCGCCAGTGGCGACCTGACACCGCTGTCGTATATTGCCGCCGTGCTGTGTGGGGAACGTGAGGTATTGTTCCAGGGCCGGCGCCGCCCCACTGCCGAGGTGTTTGCCGAACAGGGCATCCAGCCGCTGCGCTTGCGGCCGAAAGAAGGCCTGGCGATCATGAACGGTACGGCCGTGATGACCGCCCTGGCCTGCCTGGCCTACCAGCGCGCCGACTACCTGTGCCGGCTCAGCAGCCGTATTACCGCGCTGGCATCGATTGCCATCCAGGGCAATGCCTACCATTTTGACAAGCTGCTGTTTTCGGTCAAGCCGCATCCGGGCCAGGGCCAGGTGGCCGCCTGGATTCACGCCGACCTGAATGTCGGTGATGCGCCGCGCCATAGCTCGCGCCTGCAGGATCGTTACTCGATCCGCTGCGCACCACATATTATCGGTGTGCTGCAGGATTCCCTGCCGTGGCTGCGCCAGTTTATCGAGACCGAGCTGAACAGCGCCAATGACAACCCGATTGTCGACGGTGAGGGTGAGCACGTGCTGCACGGCGGCCATTTTTACGGCGGCCATATCGCCTTTGCCATGGACAGCATGAAAAACGCGGTGGCCAACCTGGCCGACCTGCTCGACCGGCAAATGGCCCAGCTGTGTGACGTCAAATTCAACCACGGCCTGCCGGCCAACCTGTCCGGCGCACCGGCCGATCGTGCGCCAATCAACCACGGCTTCAAGGCGGTACAGATCGGCTGCTCGGCGTGGACTGCCGAGGCGCTGAAACAAACCCTGCCGGCCAGTATTTTCAGTCGCAGTACCGAATGCCACAACCAGGACAAGGTCAGCATGGGCACCATCGCCGCGCGTGACTGTCTGCGGGTATTGCAGCTGACCGAACAGGTCACCGCAGCGATGCTGCTGGCTGCCTGCCAGGGTGTCCACCTGCGTATCCGCAGTGGTGATGTGCAGCTGGAAAACCTGTCGCAAGGCGTGCGCACCACACTGCAGCAGGTCGCCGCGGTATTCCCGTTCCTGGCCGAAGACCGGGCGATGGAGGCCGAGCTGCGCAAGGTGGTTGAACTGACCCAACAACAGCACTGGACACTGTATGAGTAAGGCCAAAAGCCGCTGGCAGCACAGCGTTGAGATCGAGATCCCGTTTCATGACGTGGATGTGATGGGCATTGCCTGGCATGGCCATTACGCCAAGTATTTCGAGATAGCCCGCTGTGCCCTGCTGGATACCATTGATTACAACTACCCGCAGATGAAGGCCTCCGGTTATGCCTGGCCGGTTATCGACATGCACATCCGCTATGTGCAGCCGTTATTGTTCCAGCAGACCGTGCGGGTGGACTGCTGGATCGACGAATACGAATACCGGCTGAAAATCAACTACTTGGTCAGCGATGCCGCCAGCGGCCGCCGGCTGACCAAGGGCCATACCATGCAGGTGGCGGTGAACATGAAAACCGAAGAACTGTGCCTGGCCAGCCCGGCCGTATTGCTGGAAAAACTCGGGGTAACCGAATAATGCTGCTGCGCGGCCTGCTGCTGGGCCTGTTGCTGATTGCCACGCTGGCCGAAGCCGGTGTTGCTGACATTGCCGCGCGCCTGCAGCAACCGGCGGTACTGCACGGCCGGTTTGTGCAGCAAAAACACATGGCGGTACTGGCCGTGCCGCTGGTATCACAGGGTGCTTTCACGGTGGTGCGGGATCATGGCGTGATCTGGCAAACCGAAAAGCCGCTGGCCTCCCGGCTGCTGATCAACAAGGACGGCATCCGGGGCGCTGATATTGGCGACAGCCGGGCGATGGCCTATATCGGCAACATCCTGCACGCCATCCTGTCCGGCGACCTGTCGGCACTGGAGCAGCAATTCGAGATTGCCGCCAGCAGCAGTGAAAACCGCTGGCAGCTGCAGCTGGTGCCGCGTTCCAGCCTGCTGAAAAAAGCCATCATGGCGATCGAATTGCAGGGTGACCAGCATATCCGGCAGTTGCAGTTGCAGGAAGCCGGCGGCGATCGCACCGATATTGTTTTTTCTGCGTTTGTGCCGGCCGATACTGCCGACGACGGATTGCTGCATGAATTTGCCGCCGGCCCATAGCCCTGCCCGCCCGCTTCTGCCAGTGCTGCTATGGCTGGCGCTGGTGGCCGTTGCGCTGGGCATTTTTGTGGCCGGCAGCAGCCACCGCATGGTGGACACCGATATTCTTCACCTGCTGCCGCAGGTCAAACAGAAAGCCCTGGTACAAAAGGCCCAGCAACAGCTGGATGGCGGCCTGCAGCAGACCATCGTCTGGCTGGCCCGTGGTGACAGCCGCCAGCAGGCGGTGGACAAGGCCACGGCGCTGGCGCAAACCCTGCAACAAAGTGGCCTGTTCCAGGCTGTTGAACTGCGCCAGCAGGCGGCGGACAACCGTGTCTACCAGCAACTGCTGGCCTACCGCTTCCAGCTGCTCGACCCGGCCACCCGCGAGGCGCTGGCCGATGACAGCCAGGCCTATCTTGCCGCCCGGCTGCAAAGCCTGTTTTCGCCGCTGGGCATGGCCTATGCCGCCACGCTGCAGCTGGACCCGGCCTATAGCTATGGCCGTTATATCAACCAGCTGTACGATACCGCCGGCGCCGAGATTTATAACGATGTCACCCTGCTGCGTGATGGCGAACACTGGTATGCACTGCTGCTGGGCGATGTGCAGGCACAGGGCTTTGCCGGCCAGAAAGCGCTGGCGACACTGCATGCCAGCCTGGCCGGTGATGACATCCTGGCCGCCGGCCTGCCGCTGTATTCGGCCTATGGCGCACAACAGGCCGAGCAGGAAATCTCGCTGGTCGGCACGCTATCGGTGATTGCCATTGTGCTGTTTATGCTGGCCGGCCTGCGCTCGTTGCGGCCCCTGCTGCTGGCCCTGTTGTCCATTGCCGTCGGTGTGCTGGCAGCCTGGGCGCTGTGCGTGCTGGTATTTGGCCGGCTGCATGTGATTACCCTGGTGTTTGGCAGCAGCCTGATCGGCATCAGTGTGGATTACTCGTTTCATTATTTCTGCGACCGGTTGCGCAACAGCCAGGACAACAACCGGCAAACCCTGCGCGCCATCCTGCCCGGCATCAGCCTTGGGCTTGGCAGCAGCGTAATTGCCTATGGCGTGCTGCTGCTGACACCGTTTCCCGGCCTGCAGCAAATCGGCCTGTTCTCGGTTGTTGGCCTGCTGATGGCCTGGCTGACGGTGGTGCTGCTGTATCCATCGCTGGCCGGCCCGCGCCCGCGCCACCGCCTGCCACTGGCACCGCTGTTTGCCGCATACCTGGCGCGCTGGCCGGCGTTTTGCCGTCGCCATCGTTACCCGCTGCTGGCGCTGCTGTTGTTATGGCTGGCCGGCGGCCTGCTGCAGGTGCAGGTCAGCGACGATATCCGCAGCCTGCAACAGCCCGATGCCGGCCTGCTGGCACAGGAAAAACGCATTGCCGCGATTGGCCGCCAGCGCCCGGATGGCCAGTTTTTTATTGTCAGTGGCGCAGATCAGCATGCCCTGCTGGCCGCCGAGCAAAAATTGCTGGCACAGCTGGCGCCGCTGCAGCAAAGCGGCCGGCTGGCACGCTGGCAGGCCTTGTCCGGCCAGTTTCCATCACCGGCACAGCAGCAGCAAAATTACCGGCTGTTGCAGCAACAGCTGATCGACAACGGCCTGCTGGCTGGCCAGCTGGCCACGGTACTGCAGATGCGGCCTGATGCCATTGCTGAGATAGAACAACAATTTGCCGCCGCCGCATCACAGCAGCTGGCGCTGGCCGACTGGGTGGCGGCGGTTGGTGAACCCTACCGGCCGTTATGGCTGGGCTGTGAAGCGGGCAGCTGCAGCTCGATTGTGCGCCTGTACGGCATTGCTGATGTGGCCACACTGGACGCGCTGGCAGCACTGGCCGATGATGGCGTGCTGTTTGTTGACCGGGTGCAGACGTTTAACCAGGTACTGGCCCACTACCGCCATATTGCCAGCACATTTCTGCTGCTGGCGCTGGGCCTGATCTGGCTGTTCCTGGCCTTTTACCTGGGCCCGGCGGCGGCACTGCAGGTGGTACTGGCACCGCTGGCCGCATTGCTGCTGACGGTGGCCACGCTGGCACTGGCCGGCCAGGCGCTGACCATGTTTCATGTGTTTGGCCTGCTGCTGGCACTGGGCATTGGCCTGGATTACGCCATTTTCTGCCGGGTGGGCGGCCACGGGCTGAGCACGGCAATGGCGGTGGTCTTGTCGCTGTTGACCAGCCTGCTGGCGTTCGGCCTGCTGGCGACCAGCAGCACCGCGTTTATCCAGGCATTCGGGCTTAGCCTGGCACTGGGCATTTTTCTGGCTTTTCTGCTTGCGCCGCTGGTGGCCGGGCAATCCGACAACAAGGGGGAATCGTATGTCGACTGATGCAGATGTGGTAATTATTGGGGCCGGGCCGTCCGGCTCGGTGGCGGCCAAGCTGCTGCACGACAAGGGCTACAAGGTGCTGGTGATCGAGCGACAGAAATTTCCGCGCTTTTCGATTGGCGAAAGCCTGCTGCCGCAGTGCATGGTGTTCCTGGAGCAGGCCGGCATGGTCGAGGCAGTCAGGCAGCACGGCTTCCAGTACAAGAATGGCGCGATGTTTGACCGTGATGGCAAGGGCCAGATGGTGTTTGATTTCCGCGAAAAATTTTCCGAGGGCCCCGGCACCACCTTCCAGGTGCAGCGCGCCGATTTCGACAACCTGCTGATCCAGCAGGCGATCAATGCCGGTGTCGAGGTGCATTTTGAGGAAGAAATCCTCAGCGTTGACCAGCAGCACGGCACGGTGCAGCTCACGGCCCGTGACAAGGCCGGCCAGAGCAACAGCTACAGCGCCCGTTTTGTGCTGGATGCCAGCGGATTTGGCCGGGTGCTGCCGCGCCTGCTGGATCTGGAAAGCCCGTCCGGCTTCCCGGTGCGCCAGTCGCTGTTTACCCATATCGAGGACAATATCAGCGACCCGCAATACGATCGCGACAAGATCCGTATTGTCGTCCACCCCGAACACAAGGATGTCTGGTACTGGCTGATCCCGTTCAGCAATGGCCGCTGCTCGATCGGGGTGGTGGCGGAAACGGCGTTTTTTGACCAGTTTGACAATGGCGACAATGCCGCCATGCTGCAAACCCTGGTCAGTCAGGACCCGGGCCTGCGCGGCCTGCTGGCCGATGCGCGCTGGGATACCCCGGTCAACCGGCTGACCGGCTACTCGGCCAACGTCAAGCAGCTGGCCGGCGACTACTATGCGCTGCTGGGCAATGCCGGCGAGTTCCTCGATCCGGTGTTTTCATCCGGCGTTACCATTGCACTGAAATCGGCGTCCATGGCCGCTGCCGTGCTGGATCGCCAGCTGCAAGGTGAAAGCGTCGACTGGCAGCGTGACTATGCCGAGCCGCTGCAGCGCGGTGTCAATGTGTTCCGCGACTATGTCGAGGCCTGGTACGACGGCCGTTTCCAGGACATTATCTTTGCCAAAAAACGCGAGCCGCGCATCACCCGCATGATCTGCTCGATCCTGGCCGGTTATGCCTGGGATGAAGACAACCTGTACGTGGCGCAAAGCAAGCGCCGCCTGAATACCCTGGCCGAGATATGCCGCGATATGTGATGCTGGCCGGCCTGGCCCTGCTGCTGGCCGGCTGCAGCCTGTGGCAGTCACAGGGCCTGTATGTGCCGGTGCGCGCCGAACCCGGGCAGGCCGGCAGCCGCGTCAGCTACCTGCTGGACCAGCCGCAAGGCGGCCGCCAGCAGCTGGTGCTGGCCCGTGGTGAGGATGACGTGACGCTGGTGGCGCTGAATGCGGTGGGCATGACCCTGTTCACGCTGCACCGCACGGCTGCCGGTGACCAGCTGCACAGCAC
>DATCSZ010000284.1:0-2956 GCA_036568205.1 Pseudomonadales bacterium | reverse complement strand
GGTCTACATTGATGCCCATGAGGCCGGCATTCTGGATGAAACCTGGCAGATGCTGGATACCATGTTGCCGCTGCTGCCTAACGTGAAAGCACTGTGTTATGAGTGTGAGGGCGTGGATGGCGCTGCCGTGATCGACACGCTGGCGATACTGCGCAACAAGGTGAAAAACTTCAGTGCCAGTGCCGACCTGCTGGCCACGCTGGGGCCTGCCTCATGAGTTTTTACCAGCAGGAGCGGGTGCTGTTTGATTTATTGTTTGACCGGGCCTTGCGGGAAGCATTTTGCCGTGACGGGGTGGCGGCACTGGCCGATTATGCGCTCAGCGACCAGGAAAAAAACGATTTCACCAAAGTGCGGCCGGATGCGCTGATGATGGATGCCGACATGCGTTGCCGGCTGGTGCTGGCGCAGCTGTGCAAGGCGTACCCGCTCAGTTTCAGCCTGGTGTCATCGCTGGAGCATGGCGTTGATATGCTGAAAGCGCAGATTAACAGTGCGCTGATGCAGGCGCCGCCGGCAGAAAGGCAGGCGCTGTTTGGCCGGCAATTGCAACAGGCGCTTGATGGCAACAGCGATGCCGGGGCGATGCTGGCGGTTATCGCCGCAGAAACCGCGATGGCATTTGCCGCTGCCAGGCTGCGTCATGACCAGCTGGCCGGTATCGGCAACGCATGGCCGGCACTGGCTGATGACTGGGTCAGCCGGCCGCTGGACCTGGCTGATTACGTCGCCAGCGCGCCATTGCCTGACAGTTATGGCTTTTTGCAGCGTTCGCTGTGTCCGGTGCCGGGTGCCGGCCTGTGGCAACATTTGCAGAGTCATCCGCTGCCGGCCAGTGTGCGCCAGTCGGTGCTGGCAAACGGCGAGCCACGGCTGTTGCTGGCCAGGGCAGTAGTGCGTGAGGCATCAGGTTGTGATCCGCAGGTGGATTTTGTCACCGCCGAACTGTCGGCCGGTTTTGCGCCCATTTTCCAGCATGTGAATGGCAGCATGACGGCAATGGAGCTGCTGGCCCACCTGCAACATGCCGGTGCCGATGCCGGCTTGTTGGCCACAGTGCAACGCCAGCTGCACCAGCTGCTGCAAACCGGCATGCTGGTGGTGCGCTGATCAGGATTTTTGCGACAGATAAACAGTGTTAGCAGCCATATTGTTCTGCAGCGGATTGTAGAACGATACAATCTCGGCACGGCTGTTGCCGAATACCTGAGCCAGCAGCCGGCTGAAATCGTCATCCGGCGGCTCGTTGGACCACATTGCAAACACACCGCCATCACGCAGCTGGCCGGCCATGCGGCCCAGGCTGTCGGCCTGGTAGAACGAGGCATTGCCGTGATGCAGCAGCGCACGCGGTGAGTGGTCGATATCCAGCAAAATTGCATCAAACAGCCGGCCTGGATTGTCGTTATCGAAGCCGGTCAGCGCCATCGCAAAAAAACTGCCATGCACATAATGGCAGCGCGGGTCCTGGTTCAGCGATTTGCCGAGCGGGGCTTTTTCCTGCTGGTGCCAGCGAATCACGGTATCCAGCGCATCGACTACCCGCAAGTCAGCCACCGAGGCATGTTGCAGTGCCGCTTCTGCGGTATAGCCCAGGCCCAGGCCGCCCACCACGACGTGCAGCTGGTCGCCATCAAGCATGGCCAGGGCCAGGTCGGCCAGCGCAATCTCGGCATCAACAAACATGCTGGACATCAAGAATTCCTCGCCCAGCTTCACTTCATAAATATCGCGATCGCCAAAGGCCGGGATGCGCCGGCGTCGCAGGCTGATCCGGCCCAGTGCCGATGGCTGGCTGTCGATTTCTTCAAACATCAGGGACATAACAGTCGCTCTCGGTGAATGCCGGCGCAGGCTGCCAGGCCAAACGTGCCGGCATGTGTGCAGTGTTTATGGCGCCGGCGGCTGGCAACGCTTGCCGGGCCACCACTGGCGTCGCAGAAATAGTGCCGCGTACAGCATGCCGGCCACGGCGCCCAGGATATGCGACTCCCTGGCAACGGTGCCGCTGACGGCGGTGCTGGTAAAAAATGTCAGGCCACTGTTTTCTTCGGCAATCTTCAGCCAGAACAACACAAAAACAGCAATCGCCAGTCTGCGTTCCTTGCCGGCAATCGCCGCCGCGCCAATCAGTATCCAGCCATGCAGCACATCGGAAAAGCCGACATAACGTTGCTCAGGCGCATACAGCAGCAGCAAGCCCAGGCTGCTCAGCAGCGAGATAAACACAAAGCTGGCCAGCCAGTGGCCGGGATGCAGATCGCTGCGAAACACCAGCAGGCACAGCGACAGGCCGAGCATGTTCATTGCCCAGTGTGGCCAGTCCAGATGGGTGAGGTGGGCGGTCAGCAGTCGCCACCACTGGCCGTCCAGTGTGGGCCCGACATGCAGGCTGGCCCAGGCCATGCCATCGCTGATTTGCAGCAGCAGCGCCACGGCCACAAAGCCCAGCCACAGCAGGCCCAGCAGGGTGTATTGACGCTTGATTTCTGCAGCTTGCTGATTCATAGTCTGGGGTCTTTTGCGAGGCGTGCCTTATTGTAGGCATTTTTAACCAAATGAAAATCATAAAAAAACAGGAGAGCTGCGAATGGCTCAATACGCAAAAATCGAGGCGGCCCTGATTGAAGAGCGTTATGCCCGTGGCTGGCATTGCCTGGGCAAATCCGGTGAATACGGCGACAAGCCGGTACAGCTGAATTATTTTGGCACCAAGCTGGTGGCCTACCGCGGTGAAGACGGCCAGTTCATCATTCTGGATGCCTATTGCCCGCATATGGGGGCTGACCTGTCGCTGGGCTATGTGGAAGGCAACTCACTGCGTTGCCCGTTCCATGCCTGGCGCTGGGGTGCCGACGGGGTGTGTGATGATATCCCGTATGCCAAAAAAATCCCGCCCAAGGCCTGCATCAAATCCTGGCCAACGCTGGAGCGCAATGGCCTGGTATTTGTCTAC
>DATCSZ010000283.1:0-8032 GCA_036568205.1 Pseudomonadales bacterium | reverse complement strand
GCGTTTGGCCGGGGACTCCCGCAGGGAGCGCGCGTCCGGGTGCACTTTCTTGCATACTTCTTTGTGCATCAAAGAAGTATGGCCGCCCCCGGCAGGGGGTGGATAATCGTAAGCAGTGCGATGGTTAGCGCCATTGGCACCCGCCTTCGACAGGAAGTTGCGTATTGCCGGCCGTGATGGCCAGCGGCGTTGGCCGGGGACTCCCGCAGGGGTGAGCATTGCAGATATGAATAAACCCAGGATATATGAGTGCATGGTCCTCTGGATGCCGGCCTTCGCCGGCATGACGGATTCCTGGAGCTATCGTCATAAAGCGTGGCATGACAGTCCCGAATTTATTGCGGACAGTAATGTGTGCATCAACGAAGCAGGGCAGCCCTCTGCAGGGTGGATAATCGTAAGCTGTGTGATGTTGAAAACCACTTGACCCCGGATAGCCTGCGGCTTCCAGCGCGACGGGTTTTGTGCTGTGACTGACATGCCCTTGTGCCTGACCGGCCCGGCTGGCGGGTGTTTTCCGCCAGGGCAGCCCTGCCCTCTGTGGCCAGCGCAGTATCACAATACCGCTGTGAGCGGCTTCACAGTGGTGCCGGGCAGGTTTGATCTGCATCAAACGCACGGCGATTCCGGCCATTCAATCCCCTTTCGCGCTGAACTTTCGTATTTTCTAATATACAAAGACAGCGAGCAAATTAGCTCGCCAACATTTTCAGGCGGAGATAGCTTATGAAAACCAAGACCTTGATGACCTTTACCCTGGCGTTTTTTATGGCATTTGCCGGCCATGCGCTGGCAGCCCGTGGCGGCAACAAGGGAGCAGGTGGTGGCGGCGGTGACAGCAGCACGGTGTTAACCGCAGAGGAGGTGGCCAGCCTGCAGTTTATGCGTGAAGAGGAAAAACTGGCGCGCGATGTGTACCTGACGCTGGACCAGTACTGGGGCACCCAAACCCAGGTGTTTGCGCTGATTGCCGTGTCGGAAGAGTCCCATACCAGTGCCATAGAGTTTCTGCTGGAAAAATACGGTGTTGAAGACCCGGTGATCAGCGATGATATCGGTGTGTTCACGGACCAGGAGTTGCAGGCCTTGTATGACACGCTGGTCGAGCAGGGCATCCAGTCACTGGAGGCGGGCCTGTATGTAGGTGGCCTGATTGAGGAGAAGGACATGATGGATATCCTGGCCTCGATTGAGGCAACCGATGAGCGGGCGATGATCCTCGCTTACTCCAACCTGCTGGACGGTTCCAAGGATCATTTGCGGGCCTTTGTGCGGGTGATTGAATCACTGGGCCTGGTGTATGAAGCACAGGTGCTGGATGCCGACGAGGTGCAGTTTATCCTCGAATCGGAAGAATAAGCCGCAGCGGCAGACAGCAGGGTAATAGCAACGTCAGCTTCGGCTGCCGTTTTTTTTCGGGCCGGCAGGCAGCACCAGGCAGGCGGTGCTATCATTCTGGCTGTTTTGGGCAGGTGAAACCGATGTACAGCGGCGAAAAACTCAACAGCATTACCCACCTGGTCGGCGCCGCACTGGCGCTGGTCGGTTATGGCGCGCTGCTGACGGTGGCCATCCAGCTGGGCAGCTGGCAGGCGATCTTCAGTTTTGCTGTATACGGCTTCACGCTGGTGACCATGTATACCATTTCCACGCTGTATCACAGTTTCCGGCCGGTGAAACTGAAGCAGCTGTTCCGCAAGCTGGACCATGTGTCGATTTACCTGTTGATAGCGGGCACTTACACACCTTTTATGATGGTGTCGCTGTGGCACGGCAATGGCTTGCTGTTGCTGCTGATTGTCTGGGGGCTGGCGGTCATCGGTTTTTTGCTGGATGTGCTGTTGCCGCGGCGGCTGGAACTGCTGCAGAACCTGCTCTATCTCGGCATGGGCTGGGCCTGCGTGCTGGAGTTTGACGCCTTGCGCCAGGCCCTGCCCAAAGCCGGTCTCGACTGGCTGCTGGCCGGCGGCATCGCCTATACCGTGGGCGTGGTGTTTTATGTGCTGGATCACCAGAAGCGGCTGACCCATGCCCACGGCATCTGGCACCTGTTTGTGCTGACCGGCTCCTTGTGCCACTTTATTGCCGTGATTGGCTACGTGCGCCCGCTTTTATAAATCCTGCAAAAAGGCCAGCAGTGTGGCACGCTGGCCGGCATCCAGCTGCAACACCCGGTCGCGTGCTGGCTGTGCCTCACCGCCATGCCACAATACCGCTTCCATAATGGTGCGTGCGCGACCGTCGTGCAAAAAGCTGGCGTTGGGATCAACGGTTTGCGCCAGGCCCAGCCCCCACAACGGTGCGGTACGCCATTCACGGGCTGTGGCCTGGTATTCAACCCTGATGTCAGCATCAGCCGGCTGGTTGTCGAGTGTGAAGTCTGCCAGTGCTTCGCCCATGTCATGCAGCAGTAAATCCGTGTACGGGAAAATGACCTGCTGTGACAGCTCCGGGTGTTCGGTACTGGCGATGGTGGTGTGGCGCGGGGTATGGCAAGCGGCGCAACCGATATCGGTAAACAGCTGCTTGCCTTGTTGCACCTCGCTGTCGTAGGCATTGCGGCGTGCCGGCACGGCCAGGTGGTGGGTGTAGAAATTGACCAGGTTCAGTATCGAGTCGGTGACTTCATGGTTGTCATCGCCATTGCCGTTCGGTGCCGCCAGGCAGTCGGCCTGCTGGTTATAACAGTTTTCCTCGCTGTGAAAGCGTGAGGTCAGGCCCATGTCTTCATGAAAGGCACCGGCACTCTGCTCAATCAGGTTGGGCTGGCCGGCTTTCCAGCCGAAGCGGCCCAGCGTGGTGCCACCGAGCTGCTGGCTGTAGACAATATTGGCCTTGCCGGAGATGCCGTCGTTGTTGCTGTCGTTAATGTCTTGCTGCAGGTAAATGGTATTTTCGTCAATCAAGGCCAGCAGGCCGAGGCCTATCATCGGCGGGGCAACCCGGGCCGAGAATACGCTATCGTCATCAAAATCACCGATATTGCTCTGCAGGTGCCAGACCGGTTGGCGCAAAATCACCTCGGTGCCATCGGCAAAGGCCACGCTGACCGGGGTGTAACTGACGGCCAGTTCGGCCTCGTTCTGCACGCCGGCAGCGGCGCGGTGCTGCAACTGGCCGCCAGCCGTGCTGTCCGGCACCTTGGCCAGCAGCGAGGCGTCGATCAGCGCCTTGTCCTCATGGCTGATGAGGCTGCGCGATACCCGGATCAGCAGTGAGGAAAAGTCCGCTCCCTGGCTGATGCCGTCGACAGCGGTGGCTGCCGCATGGCCGCGACCGTCGTTGACATGGCAGTTCTGGCAGGCCCGGTTGTTGAAGTAGGGGCCAAGCCCGTCGCGGGCTTCGGTGCTGGCCGAGCCTTCCACCCACGGGTTTTCAAAAAAGTGGTTGCCGTTGTTGAAGGCAATGATGCGCTGGCCATCGGTCATGTTGCGCGATGGCTTGGAATACGCGGTGCTGTTGATATACGGGGTGGTGGCGTCGCCGCCGGGCAGGTGCTCAATTCGCCCGGCAGTGGTGCTGGCTGCGTTGCTGCCGCCACCGCCACCACAGGCGGCCAGCAGCGCCGCGGCCAGGGCAGCGGCCGGATAATAACGGCGTTGTTGCTTCAGTCGGGCGTTCATTGTGTGCCTCAGTCGGTTTCGCCAATGGCATCCGGGTCGACAGCGGCCAGGCTCAGGGCCTCGCTGATGTCCAGCACGGTTTGTTCGATATCTGCCAGCCGGGCAATCAGTGCCTCAACCGCCACCAGGGCGGCAGATTTGGCGGCCGGCGTGCCACCGGATTCTTCGCTGTCATAGTAATCACGTGATTCGGCGATGATGTCATCAAAGCTGGTGCCGTTTTCGCCGGCCTGGTAGACAATCTCCATTTGCACCTTGGCATCCTGCAGGATGCTGTCCATGGCCTGGTAGCTGGATGGATCAATGGCGCGGATGTAGCTGGCAAAGCTGGTGCCGGATACCTCGCTGCCATCCAGGCGCTGGTAGCTGCCGTAAAAGGCATTCAGCAGGCCCTGGAAGTTGTAATACAGCGCGACATGGCTGAGGTCGGAAAAGCAGTCATGCTCTTCTTCCAGGTCGCCATCAACATAACCGATACCGGGCAGGTTGGGGCGCCACAGGCCGGCGGACAGTCGTGCCCCGCCCAGCTCGCCAACCCCCATGCTGGCCAGCGCCTGGGCAATCTGGTCCAGCGCCTGGTTGCTGTTGAGGAAGTTGTAGGCCAGTGTGCCCTGGGTGTTTTCTGCCGTTTCTGACCATTCCGCCGCCATCGCGCGCAGGTCATCCACCAGCAGGTCGGTGGCTGCTTTCAGGTAGGCGGCATTGCGGCATTCAAGTGAGCTGTTGTCGATAGCACAGCTGGCATTGGACGCAAATTCGTTGTGCGATCGCTGGCCAGGGCCACGACCGGGGCCGCTTTGGTCCTGGTCCCACAGCATGAATTCAATGGCGTGGATGCCGGTGGTGACATTCGCCTCGTTGCCGTCTTTTTCAAAATTGTCGATCAGCAGTTGGGCGGTGATGGGCTCGTTGCCGGCAATGATGCTTTCAATCAGGGTTTCATCCAGTGGCCAGGCGTTGACCTGGCCTTCCCAGGCGTCAACACTTTCCGGCCCGCCATCGGCGGCCAGGTCCTGGCCGTTGGTTATGGCTGTGTCCCAGCGCATGATTTCGGTCTGCTGGTAGGGTTTGCGTGCCGTCTTGTAGGCATCACGGGCAGCCTGCAGGTTGCCGGCAGTCGGGTTGGCCAGGAAGGTATCGACGGCCGATTGCAGGGCTTCGGCGCTGGACAGCGAGTCCTGGTAGCCGGCGCGGGCCATGGCAACATGGTTCTGCTTGACGGCACTGGCTGAGACGCTGCCACTGGAATCGCTGTCGTTGTTGCAGCCGGCAAGCAGCAGGGCAGTTGCCAGGCCGGCAATCGCAAAAGTCGGGCGAGGACGAAGGGGCATGATGGTATCCTTGGGTTGGTAACATTAAATATTTTGCGAATAGTAATAATTTTTATTTGCGTAATCAATAATTGGCCATACAATTTGTGCCGTTATTTGTGATGCAGGTGAGGGGGGATGGTCGAGGCAGAGGTATGGCGGCAGCTGGCAGCGCCGTTGTGGCTGTTCAGTCGTCCGGAAAACCGGGTTTTCTGGGCCTACCTGCTGTGCAGTGCGGTACTGGCAGGCTGGGTGTTGTGGCGCCAGGAGCGTCCGCTGTGGCCGGCCCTGCGCCAGCTGCTGACCGGCCGCTGGTGGCGCCAGCCATCGGTGTGGCTGGATGTGCAATGGATTTTTCTCAACAACGCATTGTGGGTGCTGTTGATTGCACCGTGGCTGGGCAGCCAGGTCGCGCTGGCAGTGGCGGGCAAAAATCTGCTGCAGTCGGTGTTTGGTGAAGGCAACCTGATCCAGGCCAGTGTGCTGGCGATCAGTCTGTCCTATACCGTGGTCTTGTGGGTGGCCGATGATTTTACCCGTTTTTTGTTGCACCGGGCTTACCACCGATTGCCATGGTTATGGCGTTTTCATGCTGTGCACCATAGCGCCACGGTGCTGACACCGCTGACACTGTATCGGGTGCATTCGCTGGAAATGCTGTTGAACGGCCTGCGCAGCCTGTGGGTTGCCGGGCTGGTCGGCGCACTGTTTATCTACCTGGTGGATGGGCGTATTACACCGGTTACGCTGCTGGGCGCCAACCTGTTCAGCCTGGCGTTTAATGTGGCCGGCAGCAATCTGCGCCACAGCCCGGTGTGGCTGTCCTTTGGCCGTTTTGAGCACTGCTTGATGAGTCCTGCCCAGCACCAGATACACCACAGCGACCGCGCCGAGCATGTCGACAAGAATTTTGGTGTGATGATTCCATTATGGGATAAATGGTTTGGCAGCTGGCTGGCCAGTGATGGCCAGACGGTTGAGGCTTTCGGGCTGCGCAAACCGGTGCGCCAGTCATTGCTGCAGCAGCTGGGCGGGATACGCTGAATCCGGGCCATGCCTGCCGGCGGACGGGCGCCTTGATTGAAATGCCTGCCGGCTCTGCTAGACTGCCGGCTTTCCCTTCAGGCAGACAGCATGGCCAGCCAGTATATGTGCGATTCTGATGGTGCCCTTTCCCGGCGCGAGCGCCGCAAGCAGGAATTCCGCGAGCGCATCCTGCAGGCGGCAATAACGCTGTTTGAGCAACAGGGCTGTGATGCAACGACGCTGGACGATATCTGCACGCTGGCCGATCTGTCACGGCCTACCTTCTATAAATATTTTGCCGGCAAGCAGGAGCTGATCCAGGCGCTGGTCGACACCCTGTGGCTGAAGCTGGCGGCCGAGCTGACCGAACAGTCGCTTGGTACATCGGCCGGTACAGCGCAATTCCTGCACGGTTTTTTCCGCATGATCAACAGGGAATTCAGCAAGTACAGCCGGCTGGAGCGCGAGTTGATCCGCCAGAGCATGGGCAGTGCGGCGCAGGAGAATCACAGCATCGCCACGTTACAGGCACTGACGGCGATGTTTGCCCGGGTCTATCGCCAGGGCCGGCAGCGTGGCGAGATCGGCAGCGAATTCCCGGTGGATTTCCTGGCGGAAATGAGCATGGCAGCGATCAACAGTGTGATGATGAACTGGGCCTGCGATGACAATTATCCGCTGGCCCGGCGGCTGAAACAGCTGGCGCGGCATATTCCGCAATTGCTGCAGCTGCAGCCGGCCAGAAAATAAAAGTTTACGCTTGTAAAACTTTTTGTCTGTGGTAACTTTTGTTTCGACTGATTACCCGTGGGGTGAATGATGAACAAAATGTCGCCGCTGACACTGGCCCGTCTGCTGGCCTACCTGCTGCACAATGCAGTGACAAAGCCGGGTTTTTCTGCCTACAAGCCGAATAACTACCAGACTTTCTATCGCAACCCGCTGCCGGTGTATGACCGCATCCTGCGTGAGCAACCGGTGTTTTTTGCGCCAACCATGGCCTCGTGGATTGTCAGCCGTTATGACGATGTCAGTGCCGGCCTGCGTGACCCGCGGCTGGACCCGAATTTTCGCCTGTGGCGTTTTGCCCCGGCCAGCCAGGGCAACAGCGACTGGGACAAGGTGATCAACGGCCTGCTGTTCACGCTGGACAAGGCCAGCCATACCCGCATCCGTCGCCTCACGGCACCGGCCTTCGGGCCGCGTACCATCAGCCGTATCGAACAGGCCTGTGCCGGCATTGTCGAGCGTTGCCTGGATGACATAGCGCCTGGTGCCACCATCAATTTTGCCGCGCAGGTGGCGCAACAGATTCCGCGTGAAGTGGTGGCAGCCCTGGTGGGGGTGAAAAAAGCCGATCACCCGCGTTTTGCGGCACTGACCGAGTCGGTGATGTTGCTGTTTGACCCGTCGCAGAATGCCGATACCCGCCATGCCCAGCAAGGCGTCGACCTGATGCGCGAATACATTGCCGAGCGTCGCAACAATCCGTCGGATGATTTCCTCAGCCAGCTGATCAACCACGTGGAAGATGGCGACCGCATTACGGAATGGGAGGCCATTGGCCTGGTTGCCTCGCTGATTGCTGCCGGGCCGGATACCAGCAGCGATGACCTGAATTTTGCCATTTACAACATGCTGCTGAATCCGGGCGTCAAGGAGCAGCTGCTGGCCGACCCGTCACTGATCGACAATTTTATTCTTGAACATACCCGCCATAACCATTTTGGTTATGCCGCGCCAATCCGTTTTGCACTGGAAGATGTCGAGATCGGCGGTCACACCATCCGCAAGGGCGAGATGATCCGTTTCCTGATTCCGGCGGCCAACCGCGATCCGCAGGTATTCGACCGGCCGGAGCAGTTTGACCTGCAACGCGATAACCTGAACAAGGTATTGCGTTATGGTGTTGGTGCGCATTTTTGTGCCGGCTCGGCGATTGCCCAGACCATTGCCCGCACCACGTTGCAGGCATGGTTGCAGCGTTTTCCGCAAATGCAGCTGGCAGCCGAACCGGTGTATGAAAAACACCTGACCTCGCGCCGCATGCAATCGCTGATGCTGCAGCTGTAG
>DATCSZ010000282.1:0-2164 GCA_036568205.1 Pseudomonadales bacterium | reverse complement strand
AAATAAATAATGCCACCGCCCTCTACAAACCCAGCTCTGCCATCAGGCTCCCGGGCAGCGGCGCATCAATCGCCATGCTGATCGCAACAAGGGTCTGGCGTTCCAGTGGCGTTACATCACTGTCAATCGTCACCGCATTCACCAGCGCCTTGAGCACCCGCGGCTTGAGCAACGGGAAAGCACGGGCGATACGGTTGACCGACTGGCTGAAACCCGCCTGCGTGACATCCGGCAATTGTGCTTCACCCGACAGATAAACGCCCGCACTGTTACAGGCACGAAAATAGGCCTGCCGCCTTTTCTGCTCATCCTGCATACACTGGCGCACCAGCATGGCCACTACCGTCTTGACGTCATCAGCAATGCTGCTGATATGCCGATAGGCCGGCGCATGCCGCTGTGCGTGTAAAAAATGGCTGTCCAGCGAACACCTGAGCACATGAAACAGTGCCCATTCGTACAAATCCACCCGGCCATCTGCCTGTACCAGCTGCATCAGCAGCCGTTTCAGCCGTTCATATTCCGATGGCTGCAGCAAGCGCAGCGCTGAAACGGCCAGTTCCATTACCGGCAAAAAATCCTGCCGCACTTGCCCCTGCCAGATACTGGCCTGAATGGCCTGGTACAGGCACGGCCAGTCATCTGCCAGCGCACCAATCAGCCGGCGCTGGGCCAGATCAGCCTGGTCATAAAGCAGACAAACCACGGCGGCGGCGGCAGCCATCGGCTGGTGCAGGGATTCCTCCTTGTCAACCAGGCGCAACGTTTCACTACCCGGCTGTGAAGCATGCCCTGCTTCGATCATCGTGGCGGCCGTCATCACTGCCGCCATTTGCTGGCGATGCTGCAGGCTTTCGCTGTTGGCATCCTGCCCGGCAGATGACGGCTGCGGCACCTGGATAAAACGGCCATTCCATCGCGGCTGGATACGCCTGATACGTCCCTGCAGTGGTGGATGCGTGGCAAACAGGCTATGCACCAGTGGCACGGCACTGGCAAAAAAGAAGTGGCTGATCTCGCCAACCTGGCGGTGACTGACCTGCGAACTGCCGCCACCAATAATTTTCAGTGCATCGGCAATGCCGGATGGATTACGGGTAAACTGCACCGCCGATGCGTCAGCCAGGTACTCACGCTGGCGACTGACTGCCGCCTTGATCAGGCTGGCAAATAAAGTCCCCAGCGCACCGATAACAATCAGGCCAAGCGCCAGAAAAAGCAGCGGTCCGGCATTGTTACGCCGGCTGTGGCGGGAAGCAAAACGGGAATTGCGTAACAGGGCAAAACCACTTTCGGTAATAAACATGATGCCATGCAACACTGCTATCAGCTTCATGTTGAGTGCCATATCACCATTAAGAATATGGCTGAATTCGTGGGCAATCACCCCCTGCAGCTGGTCACGATTGAAAGCCTGCAGGCTGCCACGGGTGACCACAACGACCGCATCATTCTGGCCAAAGCCGGCCGCAAACGCATTGATGCCATCTTCATCGTCCATCAGATACACAGCCGGCGCTGGCATATTGGCTGCCAGTGCCATTTCCTCAACAATGTTGAACAGGCGCTTTTCGGCAAAATCGCCACTGTCAGGTCGCACCAGCCGTGCCCCCATCATGCGGGCAATTACCTTGCCGCCCTGGCGGATCTGCAACCACTTGAACAGCGAAACCGTCAGTATGACCAGGCTGACAAACACACTGACCCAGGCCATTTGTTGCCAGTCCAGCCGGCGCCAGAAATCACAACCGGCCGTGACCAGGCAAACCAGCCCGGCATTGCTGCCCTGCTCGGAAAAAGCGGCAGAATCCAGTTGCCAGGGAAACAACAGCAGGAACAGATTGGTCAGCACAATCAGGCCAAGCACAGCCAGGGCAAACAACAACACCAGCCAGCGGCTGTTTTTGCGGGCAATTTCCTGTTGCTGAAAAAAATCCATTGCCGGTGTCAGTGAAAAGAGACACCCGGCGCCTGGCTGATCGCCGCCTTGTCGTCAAATTCCAGCCAGGCAGCGTCCTTGTTATGGCCAAAAACACCGGCAAACACCAGCGCCGGGAAAGACTGCTTGAATGCATTGTATGCCGTCACGGCATCATTGTAGGACTGGCGGGCAAATGCGATCTTGTTTTCCGTACTGGTCAGCTCCTCGTTCAACTGCATCATG
>DATCSZ010000281.1:0-2449 GCA_036568205.1 Pseudomonadales bacterium | reverse complement strand
GTTGCTGTGGCTGCCGTCCCTGTGGGCCGCGCAGCCGCCGCTGTCACCGCCATTTTATCGCTATTATCAGTTTCTCGAATACACCGGTCAGCCGTCGCCGGTGATCGGCAGTATTCTCAAGGACCAGAAACTGGGACGCCTGAAAGACCACGAGCGGCCGGTGAAACTGACCCTGGCCCGCCTGTACATCGCCCTGGGATTGCATCTGCAGGCGGTCAACATCCTGCGATCCCTGGCGCAGCAGACATTGCCTGCCGAGCTGGCCGATCAGGTGTGGTTTTACCTGGCCAGCAGTCATTACCACAGCGGCGATCTGCAGCAGGCCGAGCAGGCGCTGCAGCGGATACACCGCAAGTCCCGTTCACCACAGATCCGTGCACAACAACAGCATCTGCAGGCGCTAATCCTGATGGCCGGCCAGCATTACCGGCAGGCCGCCGAGATGATGCAGAAAAACTGGTGGCAGGCGCCGGACAACTGGGACCTGTACCAGCGTTTTAACCTGGCCGTGGCGCTGATCAACAGCAACCGGCAGCAGCAGGGACTGGAACTGTTGCAACAGACCAGCCTGAAGCCGGCCGAGAATAAAGAAGCTGAAGCGCTGATCGACAAGATCAACCAGACCCTGGGCTATGTGCTGCTGCAGCAACAGCAGCCCGCGCAGGCGCGCCCTTACCTGGAACGGGTACGCCTGCGTGGGCCCTATTCCGATATGGCCCTGCTGGGTACCGGTTGGGCCAGCGCCATGTTACAGCAGTATCGCCAGGCGCTGGTGCCCTGGCTGGAACTGAGTGCCAGGGACATACGCCAGGTCCCGGTACAGGAAGCGCTGCTCACCGTGCCCTATGCCTATGAACAGCTGGATGCCTGGGGGCAGGCAGCCCAATTTTATCAGCAGGCCATAGATGATTTCGAAGCTGAGATTCAGCACCTGCAGCAGTCCCGTGAGGCGCTGAAAAACAACGTCATGCAGCAGGTACTGGCGGGGGTGAATGTGGCATCGGAAGCGGCCTGGCTGAAAAATATCCACCTGATCGATGATCAGCCGGCAACCCGTTATATTCGCCAGCTGATGGATGACGACGACTTTTTCAATACCATGAATAATTACCGCGAAGCCCGTTTCATTCTGCGCGAAGCCGAAGGCCGCATGCAGCGCATTAAGACCCTCACCGGGGACAGGTTCAGTCAGCTGGTACGGCAACAGACACAGGCGGGCACGGATAACCGGGAACAGATTCGTTTCATGGAAATCCTGGCGGCGGATTTATTCAGGCGGGCCAACCAGCTCATGCTGCAGGCGCAACAGCAAATCGATAGCCATGGAAAACGCCTGCAACAACGGGCACTGCAGCTGCTGGAACAGCGTAAGGCGCACATCGATGTGTACCTGGTGCAGGCGCGGCTGGCACTGGCCCAGTGTTACGACCGCCTGGGGGACGGCAAATGAAGCGCTTCAGTGCCTGCATTTTCCCGTTGGTCTGCCTGTCACTGGCGTCCTGCGCCGGCGGCCCGCCGGCGGACAGCATCGGTGGCCTGCAGCGGAACATCGTGGTGCGGGCGGAGAGCAGGCCTGAAAAACACCAGGCGGTGCAAACGGATGCGGCCGTAGTGCATTACGCCCGCTTTATTCGGCTGTTCGAAGCGGTGTCCAATGAAGCCATGCGCCGTGACGGCATGCGGCGCATGGCACAGTTGCAACAGCAGGCGGATGCCGGCTCCACCGGAAACAAAGGCCAGGTTCCACTGGCTGCGGTGGTGTCCCTGTTCGAGTCGCTGATGCAGGCCTATCCACAACAGCGTAATGACCGACTGTTGTACCAGCTGTCCAGGGAATATGACGAAAGCGGCCAGCAGGCTGCCGCCCTGGCTAGCCTGGACCGGCTAGTGAGCCAGTACCCGGATACGGTGTATTACGCCGAGGCCCAGTTCAGGCGTGGGGAGATCCTGTTCGTGCAACGCGCCTATTCCCGGGCCGAGGTCGCCTACACGGCGGTGGTGGCTATTGGCAGCCAGTCGAAGCTCTATGAACAGGCGCTGTATAAACAGGGCTGGTCGCGTTTTAAACAGAGTCATTACGAAGCAGCGCTGGATGCCTTCATGCAGATTCTCGATCGCCATATCGACCGGGACCCGTTCGACATGGCAACCTTGAGCCGTTCGCAACGGGATTTCATCGAGGATATTTTCCGCGCTATCAGCCTGAGTTTTTCCTACCAGGCGGGTGCGCAATCGGCAGATGATTATTTATCCAGACGCAACAAACGTGTGTATGAAGACATGCTGTTCGATCAGCTGGCGCAGTTCTATTTGCAGAAGAAACATTATGCGGATGCGGTAAAGGCCTGCCAGACATTCGTGGCGCGCAACCCCGATCATCCACGATCGCCGGAATTTTTGTTGCAGGTCATCGCCATTTATAAACAGGGTGGTTTCCCCAATTTGCTGA
>DATCSZ010000280.1:0-1602 GCA_036568205.1 Pseudomonadales bacterium | reverse complement strand
TGATTCTGGCAGCCATCTGGCTGGCCAGCCTGCTGGTTAACGAGGTGCCGGCAGAGCCACGGCAAGCGTCAGTCAATCATATTGCGCTGTTCTGGCGTGAGCTGAACCAGCCGGCGATACTGGCCTTCTTTTTTGCCTGTTTTCTGTTGCAGTTGTCGCATGGGCCGTATTACACCTTCTATACCATTTATCTCGACAGCCTGGATTATCCCAGGCTGTTGACCGGGTTGTTGTGGTCGCTGGGGGTGGTGGCCGAAATTATCCTGTTCTGGGTCATGCATCGGCTGCTGTCTGCTTACAGCCTGCGTTTCCTGCTGCTGGTTACGCTGGTTTTGACCAGTGTGCGCTGGCTGATGATAGCGCTGTTTGCTGAACTATGGCCGGTGCTGGTGGCGGCCCAGTTGCTGCATGCAGCCAGTTTTGGCAGTTTTCATGCGGTGGCCATCGAAATGGTGCGGCGCCATTTCAGTGAGGGCAGCAGTGGTCAGGCACAGGCGTTTTACAGTGCCGTCAGTTTCGGTGCCGGTGGTGCCGTTGGTGCCTTGCTGAGTGGCTGGCTGTGGGTGTATGGGCCAGGCTGGCTGTTTCTGCTGGCGGCGCTCAGTGTGTTGCCGGGCATTGCGGCAGTGTACTGGCTGGTGCGGGAGTAGCCGTTTGTCGGATGTGGCTGATCGCCGGTTGAGCCGCCTGTGCAACTGTTCTATTCTGCAAAACAAAAAATAAGTCAGTTTTTTGACAGTTATGCGGGCGTGTTAACGCTTGCTACTTATGCCAGTGGAGTTCCCATGTCTTTTGCACAAGCACGTGCCGGTTTTTTGCCGCGCCTTTTTTTATTGCCTGGCCTGATGCTCGCCCCGTTGCTGCAGGCCGCTGACCTGGATTTTGCCGGCTTTGCCTCGCTGGTATACGGCAAAACCATTACTGATGACCGGCGCCAGCAAGACCTGTATGGCATGAGCAATGACGGTAATTACCGCGAAATGAGCCTGCTGGGCCTGCGGGTGGATGCCGGCCTGCTGGAGAATGTGTCGTTTACCGCCCAGATGGTGGCCTATGGCAAGGATGACTTTGATCCCGGTTTTGACTGGGCCTATGCCACGATTGGCCTGGCACCGGGCCTGAATGTGTCGGTGGGACGGACACGGATTCCGCTGTTTATGTATTCATCCTACCAGGACGTGGCCTATGCCTATCCGTGGATCAAGCCGCCGTTTTCGGTTTATGGCATTCCGCAGTTCAAGTCGGTGGATGGTGGCCAGCTGCAATACCAGGCCAATATGGGCGAATGGATTTCCAATCTGCAGCTGTGGATGGGCAGCACATCGGAGCGGCTGACAGAAAACGGCCTGGATGCAGACCTGGAGCTGGACAACAACATGGGCGTGGCCTGGACTGTCGAACGTGACTGGCTGACCTTGCGCGGTGTTTACATGCAGGCCGATTCAGCGATTGACCTGACCAGCAACCCGGACCTGGCGGCGCTGGATGGCGGCCTTGATGACTTGATCGCCATGGCAGCCGGAGCGGGTGATGCGGATTCAGTGCTGCTGCTGGCTGCATTGCAGGACAGCATTAACTGGGAGGACAACGAGTCTCGTTATT
>DATCSZ010000279.1:0-2168 GCA_036568205.1 Pseudomonadales bacterium | reverse complement strand
CTGGCCTGGGGGGTGTTTGTTGCCGGTGTGGTGCAGATGCTGTTCCAGCTGCCATTTATGGCGCGGCTGCACCTGCTGCCGCGGCCGACACTGGATGTGCATGATGCCGGGGTGAAAAAAATCCTGTGGCTGATGGTGCCGGCGTTGTTTGGTGTGTCGGTCAGCCAGATCAACCTGCTGCTGGATACCGTGCTGGCCTCGTTCCTGCCGACCGGCTCGGTTTCCTGGCTGTATTATTCTGACCGGCTGGTAGAGCTGCCGCTGGGTGTGTTTGCGATTGCGGTCAGTACCGTTATCCTGCCATCGCTGTCGCGCCGCTATGCGCTGGCCGACAATGCCTATTTTTCCCGCACGCTGGACTGGGCGGTACGCATGGTGCTGGTGATCAGCCTGCCGGCAGCGCTGGCACTGTTTGTACTGGCCGAATCGATCCTGGTTACGCTGTTTTATTATGGTGCGCTGACGGCCAACGATGTGGCCATGGCGAGTGTCAGCCTGCGTGCCTATACCCTGGGACTGGTGCCGTTTATGCTGATCAAGGTGCTGGCGCCGGGTTTTTTTGCCCGCCAGGATACCCGCACGCCTGTGCGTATCGGCATTGTCGCGATGGTAGCCAACATGGTGATGAATATTGCCCTGGTGGTGCCACTGCACCTGTATTTCAAGCTTGGACATGCCGGCCTGGCGCTGGCGACGGTATTGTCGGCGGCACTGAATGCCGGCTTGCTGTGGCACGGACTGGCAAGCGAGCGGGTATTTGTATTGCAGCGCGGTTTTTTTGCTGCAGTTGCCCGTTATCTGCTGGCGGCCGGCTTGATGGCGGCGCTGTTGTTTTACTGGCAGCCGGCACCGGAGTGGTGGCTGGTACGTGACTGGTGGGAGCGCATTGCACAGCTGATGCTGATGGTGGCCGGCGGGCTGGTGGTTTATATCATTGTGCTGCTGCTGCTGGGTATTCGGATACGTGATTTCAGGGCGGCCAGCTGATGTCGGAACATGCCAAAAACGCACCGTGTCGTCAGCGACTGCTGGTGATTACCCGCAACCTGCCGCCATTGCGTGGCGGTATGGAACGGCTGGTCTGGCATATTGTGGATGAACTGGCCGTTGACTACGACGTACATGTTATTGGTCCGGCTGGCTGCCGACAGTTTCTGCCTCAGGGTGTGTCGGCCACGGAGCTGGCGGTCCGGCCGTTGCCACTGTTTTTGCTGGCCTGTCTTGTCCGGTCAGTTTTTCTCTCGCTCAGATTGCGTCCGGCCCGGGTGCTGGCCGGCAGCGGTCTGACGGCGCCGTTTGCCTGGCTGGCGGCACGACTGGCCGGCGGGCGCTGGCTGGTGTATCTGCACGGTTTGGATATTCAGGCCGACAGCCGTTTTTACCAGGCCTTCTGGCCACGATTTTTTGGCCGCGCCGATATCGTGCTGGTCAACAGCCATTTTACCTTCCGCTTGGCCGAGCAGGCCGGGGTGGATGCAGCACGTATACGTATCTTGCATCCCGGCGTGCAGTTGCCGGATACCGCCATGGCCGCGCAGCAAAGACAGGTCTTTCGTGATACGCACCAACTTGGCAATCGGCCATTGATGCTGTATGTCGGCCGTATCGTGCCACGCAAGGGGTTGCTGGCCTTTGTTGAGCAGGTATTGCCGGCGGTGCTGGCTCAGTGCCCGGATGCCATGTTGCTGGTGGTTGGTGAAGAGCCGGACCAGGCCCTGCTGAAAAGCAGTGGTGAAACAGCAAAGGTGATCCAGCGCCTGGATACGCTGGGTTTGCATCAGTCAGTGCGGTTTCTTGGTAGCCCGGATGACCAGGCACTGTCAATGGCCTATTTTGCTGCAGATGTGCTGGTATTTCCGGTGCAGCAGCAGGTATCTGATAACGAGGGCTTCGGCATGGTGGCAATTGAGGCAGCCGCACATGGCCTGCCGACCGTGGCGTTTGCTGCCGGTGGTGTGCCGGATGCCGTGGCTGACGGGGTGTCGGGTTGGCTGTTGCCGCCCGGTGATTTCCGGGGTATGTCATCTGTGATAACACAAGCATTGTCGTCTTGTGATCGGGGAGTCGACTCTGTGAGCTGCCAATGTTTCGCATCGGGGTTTGGCTGGCAACAATTCGGTGCACGCTTGCGTGATTTTTTTGTCAGTGATGGTTGAACGGGGTAAGTC
>DATCSZ010000278.1:0-5863 GCA_036568205.1 Pseudomonadales bacterium | reverse complement strand
ACAGCGCCTATAACCGCACCCGTGCGCTTGTGCGTGAAACCGGCACGCTGGAAGTGCCGCTGCATATCCGCAATGCGCCGTCCCAACTGATGAGGGAACTGGATTACGGCGCCGGTTATCGTTATGCCCATGACGAGCCGGAAGCGTTCGCCGCCGGCGAAGTCTACCTGCCACAGGCACTGGCCGGCACCCGTCTGTACCAGCCGGTGGCGCGCGGCCTGGAGCAGAAAATCAGCGAAAAACTGGCGCACCTGCGCGAGCTGAACCGACAAAGTCCACGCCAGCGCTATAAGCCGGACTGAGTTGTAGGTAAACTATGCCGCTGTTGTGTTCCAGCGGAGCCGGATATGTCATCGACCAGCCTGTATCTTGCCATTGCCGCCGGCGGTGCCAGCGGTGCCTGTGCCCGTTATGCGCTGTCGCTGTCGGTGTCCCGGCTGTGGCCCGGCAGTTTTGCCGCCGGCACACTGGCAGTGAATGTGCTGGGTGCATTGCTGATTGGTGTGTTGTTTGTGCTGATTCATGACCGGGCGCTGCTGCCGGAATCGCTGAAACCCTTGCTGGTGACCGGCCTGCTTGGCGGGTTTACCACGTTTTCGGCATTTTCGCTGGAAACTGCCGGCCATTTGCTGGAAGGCCAGTATGGCCAGGCCCTGTTATATGCCGTGCTCAGTGTCAGCCTGTGTGTGCTGGCCACACTGGCCGGTATCACCGTTACCCGATTGTTGTTTAACTGATAGCCAAGCGAGTCTGTATGCTGGATATAAAACTTCTCCGTCACGACATTGATGCGGTTGCCGCCCGGCTGGCGCAGCGCGGTTTTCACCTTGATGTCGAGCAGTTCAACCGCCTTGAAGCGCTGCGCAAGCACAGTGATGTCGAGGCGCAGAACCTGCAGGCCGAGCGCAAAAAAGCCTCGGCGCAAATCGGCCAGCTGGTCAAGGCCGGCAAAAGTGTTGATGAAGCCAAGGCCGAGGTGGCCGACAGCCTGCACAAAATCGACCAGCAGCTGCAGCAGGCGGTGGAGCAAAGCCGTAACGTGAATGCCGAACTGCAGGCGTTTTTGTTGGCCATTCCCAACCTGCCGGAAGCCGATGTGCCGGCCGGCAAGGATGAAAACGACAACCGTGAAATCCTGCGCTGGGGCGAGCCAGGCCAGCGCGATTTCACCGTTCGTGATCATGTCGAGCTGGGTGAGGCGCTGCAAGGTCTCGATTTTGAGCTGGGTGCCAAAATCACCGGCTCGCGTTTTGTTGTGATGCGCGGTGCGATTGCCCGCCTGCACCGGGCACTGGCGCAGTTCATGCTGGATGTGCATGTCAGTGAGCACGGCTATGACGAGGTCAACGTACCGTTTGTTGTCAATGCCGAATCGCTGACCGGCACCGGCCAGCTGCCGAAATTTGAGGAAGACCTGTTCAAGCTGCGCACCGATGGCAGCGAGTATTACCTGATACCGACGGCCGAGGTGCCGGTAACCAATATCGTGCGTGACCACATTGTCGATGCCAGTGACAAACACGGCCTGACCGCACTGCCGCTGAAGTTTGTCTGCCACAGCCCGTGTTTTCGCAGTGAGGCCGGCAGTTATGGCCGTGATGTACGCGGCATGATCCGCCAGCACCAGTTTGAAAAAGTCGAGCTGGTGCAGATGGTTCACCCGGATCAATCACAGCAGGCGCTGGAGACACTGACCGGCCATGCCGAAAGCATTCTGCAGCGGCTGGGCCTGCCGTACCGCAAGATGCTGTTATGCGGTGGCGACATGGGCTTCTCGGCACAAAAAACCTATGACCTCGAGGTGTGGCTGCCATCACAGAACACCTACCGGGAAATCTCTTCGTGCAGCAACTTTGGTGATTACCAGGCGCGGCGCATGCAGGCACGTTTTCGCAACCACGATGGCAAGCCGGCACTGCTGCATACCCTGAACGGCTCCGGCCTGGCGATTGGCCGCACCTTGCTGGCGGTGATGGAAAACTACCAGCAGGCCGACGGCAGCATTGCCGTGCCCGAGGCTTTGCAGCCGTATATGGGCGGTCTTGCCCGCATTGGCGCCTGAGCCGGCGATGCAATACCTGCCGCTGTTTTTTGACCTGCACAAGCGTCCCTGCCTGGTGGTTGGTGGCGGTGTCGTGGCGTTGCGCAAGGCCGGTCTGCTGCATCGCGCTGGCGCGCAGCTGCATGTGGTCGCGCCCGACGTCAATGACGCGCTGGCCACGCTGGCACATGACAGCGGCGGCCAGGTGCAGCGGCGGGTGTTCCGGCCCGGCGACGAGCAGGGCATGGCGCTGGTGATTGCCGCCACCGATGATCGGGTGCTGAATGCGCAGGTGTCCGGGCTGTGCCAGCAGCAGCGCATACCGGTCAATGTGGTCGATGATCCGGCGCTGTGCAGCGTAATCCTTGGCTCCATTGTTGATCGCTCACCACTGATGATTGCCATCTCCAGCGCCGGCACCTCGCCGGTGCTGGCCCGTATCCTGCGCAGCCGTATTGAAAGCCTGATACCGGCCGGTTTTGGCCGGCTGGCGACGTTTCTTGGCAGCCTGCGCGAACGGGTCAAGCAGGCGCTGCCGGATGAACGCCAGCGGCGGCGTTTTTGGGAGGCGGTGGTGCAAGGGCCGGTGGCCGAGAACGTGCTGGCCGGCCGCGAGGCCGAGGCACAGCGCTTGCTGGAACAACAGCTGGCCGGCCACGGTGACAGGCAGGGTGAGGTTTGCCTGGTCGGTGCCGGCCCCGGCGACCCGGACCTGCTGACCTTCAAGGCGCTGCGTCTGCTGCAATCGGCTGATGTGGTGCTGTACGACCGGCTGGTCAGCCCGGCGATTGTTGACCTGGCGCGCCGTGATGCGGAAAAAATCTATGTCGGCAAGGCACGCAGCGATCATGTCATGGCGCAGGATGACATCAACCAGCTGCTGATTCGTTATGCATCGCAGGGCAAGCGGGTGGTGCGCCTGAAAGGCGGTGATCCGTTTATTTTTGGCCGTGGCGGTGAGGAAATTGCCGGCCTGGCGGCGCTGGGCATCCCGTTCCAGGTGGTGCCCGGTATTACCGCCGCTTCCGGCTGCGCTGCCTATGCCGGCATCCCGTTGACCCACCGTGACTATGCCCAGTCGGTGCGGTTTGTCACCGGCCACCTGAAAAACAACAGCTGCGAGCTGCCCTGGCACGAACTGGTGCATAACGACCAGACTGTGGTGTTCTACATGGGCCTGCATGGCCTGGCGGACATTTGCCGGCAGCTGATCGCCCATGGTCGCAGTGCTGATACGCCGGTGGCGCTGGTGCAAAAAGGCACCACACCGGAGCAAAAAGTCTACAGCGGCACACTGGCCAGCCTGCCGGCGCAGGTGGCGCGCGAAAATGTACAGGCACCGACGCTGATTATTGTTGGTGAAGTGGTGCAGCTGCATCGTGAACTGGGCTGGTTCCAGCCTGGCGGAGGACAACATGACAGAAACGTTTGACCTGCTGGTGATTGGTGCCGGTTCCGGTGGTGTGCGTGCCGCGCGCATGGCGGCTGCTGCCGGCGCACGGGTGGCGCTGGCCGAGGCACGTTTTTTTGGTGGCACCTGTGTCAATGTCGGCTGTGTGCCGAAAAAACTGATGGTTTATGCCGCGCAGTTTGCCGGGCAACAGCAGGATGCCAGAGGCTTTGGCTGGCAAACCGCCACCGCCACCCATGACTGGCCGGCACTGATCGCAGGCAAGAACCGTGAAATCGAGCGGCTGAACGGCATTTACCGGCGCCTGCTGGACGATGCCGGGGTCAGCATTATCGATGGCTATGCGCGGCTGTGTGACGGCCATACTGTCGAGGTCAATGGCCGGCGTTACCGGGCGGAAAAAATCCTGCTGGCGGTCGGCTGCCGGCCTTCACTGCCGGCTGTTGACGGCATTGAGCATGCGATCAGCTCGGACGATGTGTTTACCCTGCCACAGCGGCCGCAGCGGCTGGCGATTGTCGGTGGCGGTTATATCGCGCTGGAGTTTGCCGGTATTTTTAATGGCCTTGGCAGCGAGGTGACGGTGTTGTATCGCGGCCAGCAGTTGCTGCGCCATTTTGACCACACGGTGGCGGCGTTTGCCGCCGGCCAGATTGCTGAAAGCGGTGTGGCTATCCGCTATGACAGCACCATTGTTGCAATCGAGAAAAACGCCGATGGCTTGCTGTGCCGGCTGGCCGGCGGCGACAGCCTGGCGGTGGATGCGGTGTTGTATGCCACCGGCCGCACCCCGGTGACCGATGATCTGGGGCTGGAAAATACCCGTATACAGCGGCGTGACGATGGCAGCCTGGTGGTTGATGAGCGTTTTGCCACCGCCGAGCCATCGGTATTTGCGCTCGGTGATGTGATTGGCACGCCGGAGCTGACCCCGGTGGCGCTGGCCCAGGCGATGGTGTTTGTTAACCAGCAGTTTGGTGATAACAGCCGGCAGATGGATTATGCCGCCATCCCGACGGCGGTATTTTGCCAGCCGCCGCTGGCCAGTGTCGGCCTGACCGAGCAGCAGGTAGTACAGCAAGGCATTGCCTGTGATGTCTACCTGTCCGAGTTCCGGCCACTCAAGCATACCGTGTCCGGCAGCAGCGAGCGGGCGATGATCAAGCTGCTGGCTGAGGCCGGCAGCGGCCGCTTGCTGGGTATTCACATCGCCGGCGACGAGGCCGGCGAGATCCTGCAGGGCTTTGCCGTGGCAGTCAGGGCCGGGCTCAGCAAGGCGCAGCTGGATGCCACTATTGGCATTCACCCGACCCTGGCCGAGGAGCTGGTCACGCTGCGCCAGGCCAGTTACCGGATTGGTGGCTGAGCGACACG
This sequence comes from Pseudomonadales bacterium, assembly GCA_036568205.1. Classification (GTDB taxonomy): domain Bacteria; phylum Pseudomonadota; class Gammaproteobacteria; order Pseudomonadales; family DT-91; genus DATCSZ01. The sequence goes on along the minus strand of DATCSZ010000278.1, from coordinate 1,037 downwards.
TTGCAAAAAATTGCGGATGGCGCATAATTCCGCCATCCGGACAAGGCCTGTCGAATAACAACAACCGGGGCGCCGATGACGACTTCTGCTGTAAATGCCACACTGCCGCTGGCGGCACGTAACTTCCGGGTCAGCAGCCCGCTGCTGCTGTCGCTGTACCTGATCATCCCGTTCTGTGCCGTGCTGGTGGTGGCCGATACGCTGTGGTTTGGCCACCAGCTGCGTGATGTGTACCTGCCCAGTAACCCGGCCACGCTGCTGGTCTGGGCAGTGGTGTTCAACTTCCCGCATATCGTCTCCAGCCTGGTGACACTGGCTGATGACGAATACATCCCGTTTTACCGCCAGCGTTTCACCCGCGCATTGCTGATTATCTCGATTGCCGTGCTGACGGTGAATGTCCTGTTTCCGTTGCTGTTTCCACGCAACCTGGCAGTTGCCACACACTTTTTGTTTTTCGGTTTTTTTGCCACCTATACCATGTATCACGTCTTGTCCCAGCAGTTTGGCATCGGCATGATGCTGATGCGGGCGCGCCCCGGCGGCCGTGGTTATGAAGCCTGGCGCTGGCTGGCCACGCTGGCCGCCACCACGATGTATGGGCTGGTGTTTGTGCCTTACCAGACGCAGAAAATCCAGCTTGGCGGCATGCCTCTGTACCAGCTGGCCGAAGCGGCAGCCGGGGTGCTGGTGCTGCTGGCGGTAATCCAGGGGTTTCGCCTCAGCCGCCAGTCACAGCGCCGGCTGGGCAGCTGGTATATCTACAGCAATCTGGTGATGCTGCTGGCCACGTATACTTTCCTGAAGCTGGATTACGGCATTTTTGTCATCGCCATTCCACGCTTTGTGCACGACCTGACGGCGTTTATTATCTACAGCACCCACGACCAGAACCGTAACCGCGAGGTGCAGCACAACTACATCTACCGGGCACTGTCGTTCCTGAAAATACCACCGCTGGTATTGTGTCCGATCCTGGCGATTGTGCTGGCCAATACCATTGAATGCGGCGCCTTCCTGTTTGACATGAATGCCGG
>DATCSZ010000277.1:0-2839 GCA_036568205.1 Pseudomonadales bacterium | reverse complement strand
AGTTGTCATGCCTGTTTCTCTTGATGTAGCCGTTTCAGCATCGCTGCTGCCGCGTTTTGTTCGGCTGCCTTTTTTGAAGAACCGCTGGCTTCAACCGTGCAGGACACGCCGTCTATGCTGCACTGTACATAAAAAGTCTGGCGGTGATGACTGCCGGTACTGCGCAGCAGGCGATAGGCCGGCAAAGCCAGGTGGCGCGCCTGCAACAACTCCTGCAATGCCGTCTTGGCATCTTTCTGCCGGGCAATCTGCTCAATATCTGCCAGCCGCTCGGCAAACAGGCGATTGGCAATACGGCCGGCATCGGCCAGGCCACCATCCAGGTACACCGCACCCAGCAGGGCCTCAAAGGCACCGGCGAGAATCGAGTCACGGTCAGCACCACCGCTTTTGTTCTCGCCGGCACCCAGTCGAATATACTGGCCAAGTCCGATAGCCCGCGCCATCTCCGCCAGATGCTCACCACTCACCAGCCTTGCCCGAAAACGTGACAGCTCACCTTCACGATGATCCGGCAATTGCCGGTACAGCAACTCGCCGATCAGCAGATCCAGTACCGCATCACCAAGAAATTCGAGCCGTTCGTTATGGTCACGGGAAAAACTGCGGTGCGTCAACGCCTGTTCAAACAGCCGCTGATCGTGCGGCCGGTAATCAAGCAGTTCAAACAGCGGGGTCAACAACAGGCCTTACTCCGGCATGTAATAGAACGTCAGCACCACATCGATATTGGCAAACAGGTGTTCACGCACCTCGTAATCCAGGCCAATCTGCAACTGACCGGTTTCACGGCTGATGATGGTGCTGTCAGCAATATTGAACCCGCGCACCGAATTGATCGACAAGGCACGGGAAATCGAGTCAAAGATGTCGTTCGGTGACATGTTCTGGGTATCAGGTCGCTTGCCGATATCCTGATATACCGTTTTCAGGGTATTAAAATCAATATAATGCGGCACCAGCTTCAAAGCCGACACCAGCAACAGGGCAAACAGGCAGACAGCCGCCAGCATGCCAAACGGCGACAAACCTTTCTGGTAGGAAGACAGCATATAAAACCCCTCGTTGTTATTGAATTTTCCCGACCCGGTTAAAGCTTGGCAGACTTTTCCAGTCTTTCCAGTGCATCCAGATGGCAAACGCACGCCCAACAATATTGTGTTCCGGCACCTGGCCCCAATAACGTGAATCGCTGCTGTTGTCACGATTATCGCCCATCATGAAGTAATGGCCGGGACGCACCGTTGTGGCAAAATCCTGCGCCGGTTTGCGTGGCTGGTTGAATATACGGTGCGGATGATCGGCCAGCTGCTCCTGCATCAGGTCACGCTGTTCAATATCCATCAAGCCAGCCGGCACCGGCTGCTGTGACTGGCGCTCGCCATTGATATACAACACCTTGTTGCGGTATTCAATATAGTCGCCCGGCACACCAACCACCCGCTTGATGAAATAACGCGAGTCGCCCGGCGGATAAAATACCATCACCTCACCACGCTGCGGCTGCTTAACCGGCCACACCAGTGTATTGCTGACCGGCAGGCGCAGGCCGTAGGTGTATTTATTGACCAGGATAAAATCACCCACATCCAGCGTCGGCTCCATGGATGACGATGGAATCTGGAACGGCTCCACCACAAACGAACGCACCACCAGCACCAGCAACAGAATCGGCAACAGCGATTTGGTCTCACGGACCAGCAGTGGCTCCTGCTGTACCAGCACCAGGTCGCGCTGGTATCGTCCACCGTCAACCGTATTGGCCAGTTGCCAGTCCGGGTATTGCTGCTGCAGCTCCAGCACCTGTTTTGCCCGCTGGCGCTTGAGCACCAGCAGGTCATACAGCCATATCACAATACCGGCGGCACTCAGCAACACCATAATCAACGGCAGGTTTATATCCATCATCAGCTATCCACCTTCAGCACGGCCAGGAACGCCGACTGCGGAATCTCGACATTACCCACCTGTTTCATGCGTTTCTTGCCTGCTTTCTGCTTTTCCAGCAGCTTGCGTTTACGCGTCACGTCACCGCCATAACACTTGGCCGTTACGTTTTTTCTTAACGCCTTGACTGTGGTGCGGGCAATAATATGGCCACCGATGGCTGCCTGGATCGCCACATCAAACATCTGGCGCGGAATCAGTTCTTTCATCTTTTCTGTCAGCGCACGTCCACGACCATAGGCATTGTCACGATGCACAATCAGCGCCAGCGCGTCGACCTTGTCACCATTGATCAGGATATCCAGTTTGACCAGGCTGGCCGGCTGAAAACGGTCAAAGCTGTATTCCAGCGAGGCAAAACCGCGACTGACCGATTTCAGCCGGTCAAAGAAATCCAGCACCACTTCCGCCATCGGGATGTCGTAGGTCAGCGATACCTGCTGGCCCAGATACAGCATGTCTTTCTGTACGCCACGTTTTTCCACACACAGGTTGATGACATTGCCGAGATGCTCCTGCGGCACCAGGATATGTACCCTGGCAATCGGCTCACGCATGTCGTCAATAACCGATGGATCCGGCAACTTGGACGGACTGTCGACATAACGGATTTCACCATCCTTGAGCACGACCTCATACACCACGGTCGGGGCGGTGGTAATCAGGTCAAGGTCATATTCACGTTCCAGGCGCTCCTGGATAATTTCCATATGCAGCATGCCAAGAAAGCCGCAACGAAAACCAAAACCCAGCGCATCGGAACTTTCCGGCTCAAAAAACAGTGATGCGTCGTTCAGTGACAACTTGTCCAGCGCGTCACGAAAGTCCTCGTAATCATCGGCAGACACCGTGAACATGCCGGCATAGACCTTGGGCTGCACCCGTTTAAAAC
>DATCSZ010000276.1:0-1388 GCA_036568205.1 Pseudomonadales bacterium | reverse complement strand
GGTGCTGAGTTGCTGCATCATAGCCTGCCCAGTTTGAGGTAAAGCTTTACACTGATGATGGCGGCCAGCGTAGAGGCCGTGGTGGCCAGGATAATGGCCGGCAACAGCTCGCTGATGCCGGCGCCCATCAGCGCGATCAGGGTGACCGGTGGCAACAGCTGGACGCTGGATGTGTTGAGCGCCAGGAACATGCACATGGCGTCGCTGGCCCGGTCTTTTTTGTGGTTAAGGGTCTGTAACTGCTGCATGGCCCTGATGCCCAGCGGCGTCGCCGCGTTGCCGAGTCCGAGCACGTTGGCGGCCAGGTTCAGGCTGATGCTGCCCATGGCCGGATGGTCGCGGGGTATTTGCGGAAACAGCCAGCCTAACAGGGGATGCACCAGGCGTACGAAAATCCGTATCAGTCCACTCTGTTCCGCCACCTGCATCAGGCCCAGCCACAGGGCCATGATACCGGCCAGGCCCAGTGCCAGCTTGACGGCGAATTCCGCCATATCAAAAGCGGCCCGGGTGATGTCTTTTAGCCTGACCCAGTGGATTTCAGGTAATATGAATGCCAGTTGCCGCCTGCTGCTATCGTGATTGCTGATGCGAGCTTTTATCTGGGTGTTGTCGTTGCTGGGCTGTTTGTCGGCAATAAACTGCAGGTTTTTTGGCAGTTCCGGGGTAACCGGTATGATCAGTTGTTCGCCCGCGATGCGCGCTGCCAGTTGCCGGTCCTGGTAATGCAGAATGACCTGGTCGTCGCCGGCACCAGGGTCATAGGAAACTTTGAGCGTTTCGCCATTGCCATAGCTGTGGTTGATTTCATCCCTGATGTCATGACCCATGGCGAAGACGATGCTAATGATGATCAGGCCGGCCCAGATTTTATTCAGCATAGAGTTATGTTCAGACCTTAAAGGATAGAGATGTTCAGATCATTGTTGCTATTGTGTTTGTTCTTCAGTGTAAATGCAAAGGCCGCGCCGGATGTCAGCTGGTCGACGACATTACAGAAGGTGTCCGATTCGGTGGTAACCATTCGGGTGGATGCAGCACGTGCATTCGATACCGCTGCCAGCAGTACAACCCAGGCCACCGGTTTCGTAGTGGATACGGAACGCGGCCTGATCCTCACCAATCGGCATGTGGTGCAGTCGGGCCCGGTGATCGCCGAGGGCCTGTTTTCCAATCGCGAAGAAGTGGAACTGATCCCGGTGTATCGCGATCCGGTGCATGATTTTGGGTTTTTTAAATACGACCCGGCAGCTCTCAAGTTCCATAAGGCTGCGGCCTTGAAGCTGGCGCCGGAAAAGGCCCAGGTGGGCAGGGAAATTCGCGTCATCGGTAATGACGCGGGCGAGCAGTTGTCGATACTGGCCGGCACCCTGGCCAGGCTGGACCGG
>DATCSZ010000275.1:0-2381 GCA_036568205.1 Pseudomonadales bacterium | reverse complement strand
CTGACCCGGCCGGTGGTGGCATCGCCACGCCAGCCGATGGTCAGCCGGCCCGAGCCGCAGCACCAGCGTCTGCGCCAGGCTGTGGAAGCACCGCAACTGGCCTGTGCGCCGGCCGGCCAGGCCGGTAAAACGGGTCGCCCCGGTTTCACACGTCATGATGGCGGCTTCGGGCTGGCTCATCAGCGCGAGATCGGCCTGATCAAAAAAGGCTGGCTGATTGATGTCATCAACTATGCCAGTGTCTCGGCACAGGACCTGACCGGCAACTGCCTGGATGACCTGCTGTTTGATGCTGGCCAGGGGCGCCTGTTGTGGTATGCCCAGCAGCCTGACGGTCAATTTGTGGCGCAAACGATTGGCTGGCAGCCGCCGGCCGGTGCCGTCAATGCACTGGTGATGGATGTTGATGGTGATTACCGGCCGGACCTGTTTGTCGGCAATTACGGTGCATCGCCGGCGGCGCTGGTATTTGATTTCCTGCAGCGCCAGGATGATGTGATCAGCCTGCAAACGCTGACCGGGCCGGTAATCAACGCCACCGCTGGTGACATCAACAATGATGGCAGCATGGATATGGTATTTGCGTTATGGCGCAGTTTTAATTCGCTGAAGCAGCCGCATGTCTGGTTCAATGACGGCAATGGCAACCTGTCACCGGATAACGGCTTTATTACGCTGCGGCAGCATCAGCGCAACATGGGGGGCGGTGAGGATGTCAAGCGCATCACACCGCAAAGCGCCGGGGCAGCCGACCTGACCTTTACCCCGAACCTGGCGGATATTGACATGGACGGTGATGCCGACCTGTTGCTGGCAGCCGATTTTTCGCGCAGCCAGGTGCTGGAAAACCGGGGCGGACGGCTGGTGGACATCACCGACAAAAGCGTGATCAACGACAGCAACGGCATGGGCGCAGCAGTGGCCGACTTTACCGGTGATGGCCTGCCGGACTGGTTTGTCACCAGTATTGTTGACAGCCGTATCCCGGCGATTGATGGCCACAAGCTGTATATCAATGAAGGCAATGGCCGTTTCCGCCAGCAGCCGGTGATCAACAAGGCAGCCGAGTGGTCCTGGGGAGCCTGTGCAGCGGATTTCAACAATGATGGCCACCTGGATATTTTTTACATCAGCGGTTTTGCCGAGGCGATGGCCAGTGCCAGTTACCAGTCAGAAGAGCAGCAGCAGGCGACCGATCGTTTTCTTGACAACCTGCGTCATTTTGCCGGCTCCCGGCCAACCCTGCTGATCAACGACGGCGAGGGCAATTTCACCGATCAATCCGCCGCTTACGGCCTGGCCGATACACTGGACGGCCGCGGTGTGGCCTGTTTTGATCACCGGCAGGATGGCGATATTGATATTGTGGTAACCCCGCTGGAAGGTGCGCCGGTATTGTTCAGCAACCAGCTGGACGGCAGCCGTAACTGGCTGGCGATCCGCTTGCTTGGTGAACCGGGCAATACCGAAGCGCTGGGTGCCAGGCTCAGCCTGCAGGCCGGTGGCCAGCGCCAGTACCGGCAGGTGATGCTGGCCAACAATTTTGTCTCACGCAATCCGGCCCAGCTGCATTTTGGTCTTGGCAATGCAGACGCTGTTGAACAGCTGGTCATCACGCTGCCGCCACCGCATAAAAAGACCGTTATTCTGGAGAATCTGGCAATCAACCGCCTGCATGTGCTGTCGATTGCCGAACTGTTGGAGCGGGCGGACTGAGTCAGTCCGCCGGGTTGAGGATCACAAACTCAATACGCCGGTTTTGCTGGCGGCCTTGCTCTGTGCTGTTGTCGGCAACCGGCCGGCTGGAGCCAAAGCCACGGGTTTGCAAACGAGCTGCGTCAATGCCGCGCTCGACCAGATAGTCGCGTACCCGATTGGCGCGCTGTTCGGACAGCCGCTGGTTGAAACTGTCAGCACCGCGGCTGTCGGCGTGACCATGGATTTCGACAGCGACATCGGGAAAGCGCTGCAGCGCATTGGCCAGCGCATCCAGCTCATTGCGCGCAGCCTCGCTCAGTTCGGCCGAGCCGACATCCAGCGTGATGGCCGGCAGGGTGTTTTGCTGCAAGGCCTCGACATTGCGCTGCTCAAGCTGTTCGACTGTCGGGCTGTCATCAACAGCCGGGCTGCATTCACAGGCCGGCAGCGCTTCTGCCGGTGCTGCTGGCGGTTCAACTGCCGGTTCATAATAGTGGTGTGTGCCGCCGAAAGTGTAGGCAGCTGACAGGCTGGCCATGCGGGTGCGTGATGAAAAGCTGTCCAGCTCGGCTCGCAGCAGCCAGCGCTGGTCCAGCTGCCATTCCAGCCCGCCACCGAGTGCCGGCAGCACCAGTGAGCCGCTGCTGTCCAGCCTGACCCGGCTGTCAGAGGCGTCTTTCATG
>DATCSZ010000274.1:0-2113 GCA_036568205.1 Pseudomonadales bacterium | reverse complement strand
AGCAGTTTTACCGGGTGGATGATACGCAGCGGCTGGATGCCTGCCTGCGCCTGTTGTATTGCCAGCGGCCGCAGGCGGCGGTGATTTTTTGCAATACCCGCAGCGAAACGGCAGAGCTGGCGCGCCAGCTGCAGCAGCACGGCATTGATGCGCTGGCGCTGCACGGCGATATGGAGCAGCGTGACCGTGACCAGGCGCTGATGCAGCTGGCCAACCACAGCGTGGTGGTGCTGGTGGCCACCGATGTTGCAGCCCGCGGGCTGGATATCAGCGCGCTGGACCTGGTGATCAACTACCGTATGGCACGCGACCGGGAAACCCACACCCACCGCATTGGCCGCACCGGCCGCGCTGGCGAGCAGGGCCTGGCCTGCACGCTGGTGGATGCCGATGAGCAACACCGGCTGGCGCTGCTGCTGGATCAGGATATTGAACCGCTGCCACTGCCGGATGCACCGGCCCGGCCTGAGCCGTTGCAGGCCGCAATGGTGACACTGCAGATGGATGGCGGCAAAAAGCAGAAAATCCGCCCGGCCGATATTCTCGGCGCGCTGACCGCCAACCCGGCCATTGATGGCAGCCAGATCGGCAAGATCCGTGTGCTGCCGTTATCGGTCACGGTGGCGGTGCGGCGCGAGATTGCCACTGTGGCACTGGCCACCCTGCAGCAGCAACCGGTCAAGGGCCGCATGCGCCGCGTGCGCCGGCTGCGCCACTGAGCGTATCCGTCAGCCGGCCAGGTCCAGCAGCCAGGCGGCCATGCTGAAGTACACCAGTACACCGCAGACATCGGCAATGGTGGTAATCAGCGGCGCGCTGGCACTGGCCGGGTCGATTTTCAGCCGGTCGAGCACAAACGGCAATGCCATGCCCACCAGGCTGCCCACCAGCACCACAATCACCATCGTCAGCGCCACCACCAGCGCCACGGCAAAGCCGGCCCGCACAATGCCGATCAGCAACACCGCAGCAGCCATGGTCAGCCCCAGCGCACCGGCCACCAGCACTTCCTTGCCCAGCATGCGCCCCCAGTCCCGGGTATTAACCTCGCCGGTGGCAAGGCCGCGCACCATCAGTGTGGATGCCTGGGCGCCGGCATTGCCGGCACTGGCCACCAGCAGGGGCATAAAAAACAGCAGCGCCAGGTGGGCGGCGATGGTGTCTTCAAAATAGGCGATGCCGGCACCGGTAAAAATATTGGCAAACACCAGCAATACCAGCCACGACACCCGCGAACGGTACAGACTCAGCGGTGTTGCCTTGCCCAGCGGGCCATCCAGCTTGCCGACCGTGGCGCCCTTGTGCATATCCTCGGTGGCTTCGGCCTCGGCCACGTCCATCGCGTCATCGTAGGTGACAATGCCAACCAGCCGCTCGTCGTGGTCAACAATCGGCAGGGCCATCAGGTCGTAACGGGCAATCTGCCGGGCCACGTCTTCCTGCGGGGTATTCACGTCGGCCTTGACCAGCTCGCGCACCATCAGCGCCTCTACCGGCCGGCCGGGTGGTGCAACTATCAGCTCGCGCAGCGAGATGGTGCCCAGCAGGCGGTGTTCGTCATCCACCACATAACACTGGTAGATGGTTTCCTTGTCCGGCGCGGTATTGCGCAGCACACCCAGCGCCTGTGCAACACTGCTGGTGGCCGGGATGGCAGCGTAATCGGAGGTCATGATGGCGCCGGCGGTACCCTCCTGGTAGCTGGCCAGCCGGCGCAGGTCTTCCCGTTCTTCACGCGCCAGGCGTTTGAACAGGTTATGGCGCACGGTTTCATCCAGCACATTAAACAAGTCGGCGCGCTCGTCGGCCGGCATGGCCGTTACCAGCTCGGCCAGCTGTGCCGGGCTCAGGCGCGGTGCCAGGCGTTGCTGGATTTCCAGTGGCAGGTAACCAAAGGTTTCGGCACGCCGCTCCAGCGGCATGTCCATCAGCAGGGCAATATCCAGCTCGGCATCACCGGCCAGTTCCGGCTGCTGCAGGAAATCGGCCATATCGGCCGGATTGATGTCGTGGATCAGCGCGGCAATGGCGTTTTTGTCTTGCCGGGCAAGGGCCGCCTGCAGTGAGGCAACAAGGGTTTCTAGTGTCATGGTTCGCCTCCTGCCGCGTCCTT
>DATCSZ010000273.1:0-3260 GCA_036568205.1 Pseudomonadales bacterium | reverse complement strand
CAAGGCATGCGCTGGTGATTGTCGAAGGAGCAGGAAGCCCGGCCGAGATCAATTTGCGTGAACGGGATATTGCCAATATGGGCTTTGCCGAAGCAGCAGATTGCCCGGTAATTATTGTTGCTGATATTGATCGTGGCGGGGGTTTTGCCCATCTTGTGGGTACCTGGGAATTGCTCGGTGACAGCGAGAAATCGCGCCTTAAGGGTTTTGTGATTAACCGTTTTCGTGGTGACATCAGCCTGTTACAGCCCGGCCTTGACTGGCTGGAACAACGCTGCGGTGTGCCGGTATTGGGGGTGATACCGTATATCCCGGATTTGTATATCGAGGCGGAAGATGCGCTGGATTTTCGCCAGGGCAAAAAAAATGAACACTCACTGAACGTGGTGGTGCCGGTGTATCCACGTGCCAGCAATCATACCGATTTTGATGTGCTGCGCCTGCACCCGCAGATACAGTTTGATTACCTGCGTGATGCCCGGCAGTTTGCCGGGGCAGACCTGATCATTTTGCCCGGCAGCAAAAGTGTGCGTGATGATCTGCAGTGGCTGAAAGACAGTGGCTGGCAGCAGGTGATTTTCCGCCACCTGCGTCTGGGCGGCAAAGTGATCGGCATTTGTGGCGGCTTCCAGATGCTGGGCGAAAAAATCCATGATCCGCTGGGCATTGAATCCGCACCGGGCAGCAGTGACGGGCTCGGCTTGCTGGCGATGCAGACCACACTGAGCGGTGAAAAAATCCTGCGTAATGTCAGCGGGGTGATGCTGGCCGGCCAGCTGCCGGTGCAAGGTTATGAAATTCATGCCGGGGTCAGTGAGGGCAAGGCACTGCAGCAGCCGGTTTTTTCCCTGATCACAGCCGACCAGCCGGATAAACCGTTTTTTGATGGTGCGATCAGTGATGATGACCAGGTGCTGGGCAGTTATATTCACGGCCTGTTTGACCAGCCGGCCTTGCTGGCGCATCTGTTACAGTGGGCCGGGCTGGACAATGCCGATGCTGTTGATTTCCCGCAGCTGCAGCAGGATAACATTGAGCGGCTGGCTGACCAGGTGGAAGCCGTCATCCCGTTTCAGCGCTGGTGTGCGCTGCTGGGTATCGGTGATCCCTGCTGATGGCGGTGTTGTCGATTTTCCTGGCAGTGTTGCTGGATCGGCTGTTTGCCGAGCCGCGTTGTTACCATCCGCTGGCCGGTTTTGGCCGGCTGGCCACTTTGCTGGAACAACAACTCAATTGTGTATCGGACCCACCCTGGCGGCAATGGGCCAAAGGCCTGCTGGCGCTGCTGTTGTTATTGCTGCCGCCGGCACTGCTGGCGGGATGGCTGCAAGCGCAACTGGCTTCATCGCCGTGGTTATTGTGTTTGTTATCGGCCTTGCTGCTGTACCTGACCATTGGCTGGCAAAGCCTGAAACAACATGCACAGGCGGTTTTTTTGCCATTGCAGCAGGGCGATCTGGCAGCGGCACGAGCCGCGCTGGCGATGATTGTCAGCCGCGATACCGCCAGCCTGGATGAGCAGGGCATTGCCGTGGCAGCCACCGAATCGGTGCTGGAAAACGGCGCGGATGCGCTTTTTTCGGCGTTGTTCTGGTTTTTGCTGGCTGGTCTGCCGGAGGTGGTGGTTTACCGCTTGTGCAATACCCTGGATGCGATGTGGGGCTATCGCAATGCGCGCTTTGCCTGGTTTGGCAAGTCGTCTGCCCGGCTGGATGATGTGCTGAATTGGTTGCCGGCACGGCTGACCGCCTTGCTGTATACCCTCGCTGGCAACAGCGCCCAGGCGCGGCACTGCTGGCGACAACAGGCGGCCCGCTGGAAAAGCCCGAATGCCGGGGTGGTGATGGCGGCTGGTGCCGGTGCGCTGGGTGTGTCACTGGGCGGTGCTGCCTGTTATCACGGTCAGTGGCAGCAGCGCCCGTTGCTTGGTCTTGCGCTGCAGGCAGGCAGCGCAGCCAACCGGCACAGTATTGTTGCTGCTTGCCGGCTGCTGGATCGCAGCCTGGGGATTTTTCTGTTGCTGTCAGTGCTGTTGTCGCTGCCGTGGGTGTTGTCATGACAGGGGGTTTTTTGATCCATGGCGGTGATCTTGCCAGTGCCAGCCGGCATTATGGCATTGCCCGGTCGCACTGGCTGGATCTGTCTACTGGCATCAATCCCTTGCATTATCCAATTGATAACATTGATGTGGCAGCGTTTACCCGCTTGCCTTACCCGGATCAGGATTTACTGCAGGCAGCTTGTGAGTACTACCGGGTACGCCGATGCCTGGCGGTGGCCGGCAGCCAGGCGGTGATTGCCCGCTTGCCGGCCTTGTTGCCGCGTTTGCCGGTATTGTTGCCGGATCTGGGTTATCAGGAGCACCATGCCAGCTGGCGGCGGGCCGGTAATCCGCGGCGGTATTATCCGGCCTGGCAACATCAGCAGGCGGTTGCTGCGATTGAGCAGCAGCTGGCCGACAACCGTGCCTGTCATTTGCTGTGCATCAACCCGAATAATCCCACCGGCATGATGTTTACCCCACAGCAGTTGCTGGACTGGGCCGCCCGGCTTGTTGAGGGGGGCTGCCTGATTGTCGATGAAGCGTTTATTGACCTGACACCGTCATCAAGTGTGTTGTCTGAACATCTGCCGGACAATGTGCTGGTGTTGCGCTCGTTCGGCAAGTTTTTTGGCCTGCCGGGCGTGCGGCTGGGTTTTTTCATGGCCTGTGATGCGGTGCTGGATGCACTGGCCTTGCAGGGTGGTCTGTGGGCGGTGAATGGCCCGGCCCAATGCATCGCCCGGCACGCCTTGCGCGATGTTGCCTGGCAGCAGCAGGCGAGGCACGATATCCAGGTGATGGCGGATTTTACTGATCGCTTGTTTGCTCCAATGTGGCAGGGCACGGATGTGCGGGGAAAGGCCGGTGGCGGGCTTTTTTTCAGCTACCGGTTGCCGCGCTTGCAGGCCTTGCAACGATTTGAGCATTGCGCTCGTCATGCAGTGTTGCTGCGTTATTTGCCGCTGGATAATGACGATGCGTTGTTGCGTATTGGCCTGGTCGCAGTGCATGACAGCCGCACAGATCGCCTGGGGCGGTTATTTGCGTCATACAAAAAGTGTTAGTTTCATCACATTGTTGCAGCGATCTGGTTCCGCAGTATACGCCGTTTGTTCGACATTCCTGTGAACCTTGCTGTTGATTCTGGCGGCCTGTGCTGTCTATCACAGGTGATGTTGCCTGGCAGCAGCAGGCGAGGCACGATATCCAGGTGATG
>DATCSZ010000272.1:0-4819 GCA_036568205.1 Pseudomonadales bacterium | reverse complement strand
CAGCAGGTCCAGCGGCCGCCACATCGCCACCCAGCCGATAATCAGGAAACCCTCGCCCAGCACCCGGTCAAGCAGGTGTTCGCCGGTGAATACCCATTGGGACAACAGCATGCACAAAAACAGGAATAACAGGCCAATGACCAGGCTGCTGCGACCGCGCTGCAGCGTGTCATGCAGCTTTTGCCGGCAGCTGATGTCGAGGTAATGGAAATAATGGTGGATCGAGTCGGCAATGCCATGGCCGGCAGCGATTTCGCCGGGCGGCAGCCAGATCACCAGCTTCACCGCCTGGTGGCCGTGCAGTTCACGCATCGCCGAGATCAGGTACTGGGCAGCATCGGCATCCAGGTCACGTTCACGGAACGGTGACGGATCCAGCGAGTTGAGCAACTGGGCTGCCCGCTCCAGGCGGATTTCAATCAGTTGCCAGTCGCCTTCGCGGCGGTAAATCTGGTGCAGCGGGTTGTTGTGCATGGTCAGCGGTCAGACACGGTAGCCGGGCGCCCAGTATCCCCGCCAGCGCGGCCAAATACAATCGTGCGGTTGTCATTTTTGTCAGTCAACATGGCCTTATCTGTTATTGTTGAGTCCGTCGTGTGACCGCACTATGATCACCTGTCGCGGCCACGTTAGTCACCGGCCGCACCGGTAACCACAGCAGGGCAGGCATGGCCGCCCGGCAAGCAACAGGAGCGATAATGAAAATCGAATTTACCCCCGAGCAGCAGGCCCTGCGGGAAGAGTTGCGGGCCTATTTCAGTGAATTGATGACCCCGGCGCTGCGTGCCGAAGTGGCCGAAACAGTCGGTGAAGGCGGTGGCCCGCTATTCTGGCAGGCAATGGAAAAACTGGGCCAGGATGGCTGGATAGGCGTTGGCTGGCCCAAGGCGCTGGGCGGCCGTGGCCTGTCGGAAATGGAACAGTTCATTTTTGTCGAAGAGGTGATGCGTGCCGGCTTCCCGTTCCCGTTCCTGACCACCGAATCGGTTGGCCCGATCCTGGCCGAACACGCATCGGCACGGCTGAAGGAACTGCTGGTGCCGCAGATTCTCGGCGGCAAGCTGATTATCGGCATTGGCTACTCCGAGCCCGGCGCCGGCACTGACCTGCTGTCGCTGAAAACCTCGGCCCGCAAGGAAGGCAACGAATGGGTGATCAACGGCCAGAAAATGTGGACCTCGCTGGCCCATCATGCCGACTGGATCTGGCTGGCTGCCCGTACCAACTTCGACCCGGAAGTGAAAAAACACTCGCGCATCTCGATTTTCCTGGTGCCGACCGATTCCGCGGGCTACAGCTGCGCGCCGGTGCATACCCTCGGTGATGTACGCACCAATGCCACCTTCTACGAGAATGTGCGGGTGCCGGAAGACCACCTGGTCGGCGAGCTGGACATGGGCATGATGCTGATTTTCAGCCAGCTGAACCGCGAACGCCTGTCGCTGGTGAATGTCGGCGCCTTTGCCAACCTGTTCAACGAAGTAACCGACTGGTGCCGTGATACCACACTGCCCAATGGCGAAAAAATGATTGACCAGCCCTGGGTGCAGATCAACCTGGCCAAGTGCCGCACCGGCCTGGAAGCACTGAAACTGATCTGTTATCGCCAGGCCTCGGAAATGACCCACGGCCGCCTGCCGATGGAAGATGCCTCGGCCGCCAAGGTGTACGGCACCGAGTTTTTTGTCGAACTGTACCGTCGCCTTGGCGAAATCCTCGGCACCGCCGGCGTGCTGCACCGCACCTCGAAGGGCTCAATCCTGAACGGCCGGCTGGAAGTGCTGTACCGCACCGCATCGATCATCACCTTCGGTGGCGGCACCAATGAATTGCAACGTGACCTGATAGCACGCGGTGGCCTGGCCATGCCGCGCGCCAAACGCTGATAGGGGGCAAACATGGATTTTACATTCAACGAAACACAGCAAGAAGTCCAGCAACTGGCCAACCGTATCCTTGGTGATTTGTCCACCACCGAGCGCCTGAACGCGATTGACAAACAGGACGACCGCTTTGACGAACCGTTATGGCAGCAACTGGCCGAAGCCGGCCTGCTGGGCACGGCCTTCAGCGAGGAAAACGGCGGCATGGGCTTTGGTTTTACCGAGCTGTGCCTGTTTATCGAAGAAGTGGGCCGCACCGTGGCTGCCGTACCGGTGGTGCCGGTGCTGGTCAGTGCCGGCCTGGCCATCCAGCAGTTTGGCAGCAAGGCACAGCAACAGCGTTACCTGCCGCGCATCGCCGCCGGTGAAGCGCTGCTGACAGCAGGCCTGAGCGAAGCACTGGCCGAATGCCCGACCCGGCCGGCCGCCCGCGCCAGCGCCGATGGCGACAGCTGGTGCATCAGTGGCGCCAAGATCGCCGTGCCGTTTGCCGACCGTGCCGAGCGTGTGCTGCTGACAGCACAGGCCGACAATGGCGTGGTGGTGGTACTGGTTGATCCCAACGCCGCTGGCGTGACCCTGACCCGCCAGCGTTCCACCACCAATGAACCCTGGTATGAGCTGGCCATGGACAAGGTGCGGGTAGCCGCCGACGATGTGCTGGCCGGCCCGGATGCCGGTGAGCAGGCCGCGCGCTGGATTCTGGAACGCACCACCGCCGCCTACTGTGCGATGCAGATCGGCGTGGCCGATTTCTCGATGCGCACCACCGCCCAGTACACCTGCGAGCGTATCCAGTTTGATGTGCCGATCGGCTCCTTCCAGGCAGTGCAGCACCGCGCTGCCGACTGTTTTATTGATGTGCAGTGCCTGAAGCTGACCACCTACCAGGCCGTATCAAGGCTGGATGCCGGCAAGCCGGCCAGCAACGAAGTGCTGATCGCCAAGATCTGGGCTGGCGACACCGGCCACCGGGTCAGCTATGCCGCACAGCACCTGCACGGCGGCACCGGCATCGACAAGGACTACCACCTGTGGCGTTACTGCCTGTGGGCACGCCAGATCGAGATGCAGCTGGGCAGCTCCACCGCGTTGCTGGCCGAGCTGGGCAAGCGCATTGCCGCCGGCCAGGCCTACGCTGAGTAAACACTGCGCCATCTTCAGCCCCGGTCGCTTGCCAGCGGCCGGGGTTTTTTTATGGCTGCCGCCTGCCATGCGCCAGCCGCCGGCAACCACCAGCAGGCTTGACGAAGCTGCCGCCAGCTCGCATGCTTGGCTTTTATTGTCTGCCACTGCACGGAGAAGCGTATGTCCCGCCTGACCACCCACAGCCTGTTAATCCTCACCGGCCTGCTTTGTGCGGCACCGGGCCATGCCTACCGGCTGGAAACCCGTCTTGATGCCGGTTACCTGAAAACCGACTGGGACAGGGATGCCTTTTTTGCCGTCGAGGATGATCGCCGCACCCGGCGTGGCGCCAGCCTCAGCCTGTATTTCAAGGATGTCGACAACAACACAATGCCGCTGGCCGAAGCCGCATTTGCCAGCCGTGCCGGCAGCTTCAGCCTGCAGGGCAGTGATGTGAATGGTGAAAGCCGCGCCGTGGCCGGCGAAGACTACGATAGCGACAGCAACGCACTGGCTGCACATATCGTTATCGAGGACATGATTATCTGGGATTTGCAGGCCGCCAGCGACCGCTACAAGCCCTCCGCCGGCCTGCGTGAGCGCAGCCGTTACCTGCGCGCCGGCATTGGCAGTTATTTCAGCGCCGGCGGCGAGCACAGCCTTATCCTGTATGTTGATAACGACAAGCCGCTGGAGCGGGACGTGGACGGCGCGGAAAAAACCGGCTTTGGCCTGGAATACCGCAACGTGCTTGGCATTGGCTCGCAGCACCTGGCGGCCGGCGGCGGCTTTGCAATGCGCAATGTCGAGCTGGAGCCGGTGGTCGACCCCGGCTATGACATCGAGGCCGGCGAGTTTGAACTGTACGGCTTTGTCCGCTACTACCCGCTGCGCCAGCTCGGCGTTTTCGCCCGGCTGGATGTCAGCTCCTATGCCGAAGAACACGACAACGCCGTTGACACCGTGCGCAGTGATGTCAGCACGCGGCTTGGCCTTGGTGTCAGTTACTTCCCGGTGCAGCAGTTTTACCTGCAGCTGATGCTGACATCCGGCACGCGCACCCTGAACGAGGAAGACGACTGGATAGACGAGGACGTCAGCGCCTCGCTGAATGGCGCCGAGCTGTCGCTGGGTTTGCGGTTTTGAAACGTGGCACGACAGCGGGCAGGGTAAGGGCGGTTTAGTTGAGGATGTTGTTGGCCAGCCCGTCCAGGCGGGCTTTGGTGCGCTGCCAGCCCGGCATCACCTGGTTCATCAAACGGTAAAAACGCTCGCTGTGGTTGTGTTCGGCAATGTGGCAAAGCTCGTGCAAAATCACGTAGTCGATACACTCGCGGGGTGCTTTGACAAGATGCGGATTGAGCGTGATTCGGCCACTGGGTGAGCAGCTGCCCCATTGGGTTTGCATGGTCAGAATGCGCAGTGGAGGGCGCTCATCCACCCAAAGGGCTTGCTCCAGCATGGCATCGAGGCGCTTGGCGAAGGTTTCCCTGGCCCGTGCTTTGTACCAGTCAGTCAGTAGCTCTTTTACCTTGTCGGTGGACTTCGCTCGTACTGATACTTCCAGTTTGCTGCGCAGCAGCTTTACACCCTGAACCTGTTCCGGGGCATCAATCACTTTCAGCAGGTACTGTTTACCCAGGTAAAAATGACTTTCACCGCTGATGTACTGGCGCGGCCTTGTGTGCTCAAGTTGCTGGCGAAAATCACGCAGCTGCTGATAGATCCAGCGACCACGCTTTTTTACTGCTGCCAGCACCACTGGGTTGCCGGCATCTTCCGGGGCTGATACCACCACGCGACAATCG
>DATCSZ010000271.1:0-7844 GCA_036568205.1 Pseudomonadales bacterium | reverse complement strand
GGTATTGCGGGTAATGCCCAGTTCGTCGGCGGCTTCATCCAGGCTGAGGCCGTTGGCCAGCAGCAGCGCCAGCCGCGCTTCGGCACTGGTCAGTTCGAACAGCTGTTGCAGGATTTCCACCCGGCTGAGGCGGTTTTTTTCCGGGTGGCTGATAAATATCGCTACCGATGGCCCGGCATCCGGTGTCAGTGCCGGCGGCAGGGCACGGCATAACAGGCCAAGCCCGGTCACCGATTGCGGCAAGGCAACCCGAAACGCCATGACATCGGCCCCTGTGCCGGCCTGACCTTCCAGCATCCGGCTGACCAGCTGGCGAAAGGCACGGTTCTCGTCACGGCTGCCCACCAGCAACATGCGCTCCTGCAATACCAGCCCGATACGCTGGCGGATCAGCTCGTCGGCAGCCCGGTTACGCGACAGGACCTGCTGTTTGCGGTCCAGGATAATACAGCCCATTTCCATCTGGTCGAAGGCTTGCTGGTAGGCATCACTTTTTGCCTGGGCATGGATGATGCGGCTGTATAACTCGATCGACTGGCGCAGGTGCGGCAGCAGCCGCGCCACAAGCTGCTTGTCAGACGCAGAAAAATTACATTGCCGGGCACCACGCGAAATACGCAGCTGGGTGCTGTAGCCGTTGTCATCAACCAGGTCGGCACCGAGGATATATTCCACATCCACTTTCTGCAGGTACTGGCGGTAATAATCACTCTGCTTGTACTCACCAATATCAACCACCTCATCAACGGTCAGCACGGCGCCGGGTGGCAGGTCAACAAACGGGTCTTGGGCATAGTAGTGCTCGTTGTAACGCTGGTAGGCATCACCGGAATGCAGCACCACATTCAGCACCACACCGGCATCACCATCACGCGGCGGACGCAATAACAGCGTCACATAGGGAGCATCCAGCGCCTGTTGCAGGCCCTGCATAAAGCTTTGCCACGGGCTTTGTTCCAGCGGGCCCTTGTAACAATCGCTGATCAGCTGGTCAATATCGGCATTGCGCATCATTGTTATGGTTTTTTTGGTGGCAATAAAAAGGCCTGCAAGCAGGCCTTTGTGATCATTTGTCCAGCGACTGGTAGTAGTCCATCAGCACCTGGGCCACTTCCGGACGCGAGAATTCCGGCGGCGGGGCAATGCCGTTACCGAGCATCTCCCGCACCTTGGTGCCGGACAGCAGGATAAAATCGTCCTTGGTATGATCCGGCACGTCGCGCATCATCACCACCTTGTTCAGTTTTTTCGAATAGGCGGTGTGGTCAGCCTTGTAGATCTCGATCTGCAGGGCGCCGGCAGGTACTTTTTCGTCAAAAATGGTTTGTGCATCAAAGGCACCGTAATAGTCACCCACACCGGCATGATCACGCCCAACGATAAAGTGGGTACAACCGCAGTTCTGCCGGAACAGGGCATGCAGCACTGCCTCACGCGGGCCGGCATACAGCATGTCAAAACCGTAGCCGGTAATCATCACGGTGTTTTCCGGGAAGTACTTGTCAACCATGACGCGGATGCACTTGTCACGCACATCGGCAGGAATATCACCTTCTTTCAGCTTGCCCAGCAGCATGTGGATCAGCACGCCATCGGTACCCAGGTCATCCATCGCCATGCGGCACAGCTCTTCATGTGCACGGTGCATCGGGTTGCGGGTCTGGAAAGCTACCACCTTGTTCCAGCCGCGCTCGGCAATCTCGTTGCGGATCTGCACGGCGGTGCGGAAGGTGGCCGGGAAATCGTTCTCGAAGTAGCTGAAGTTCAGCACCTGGATCGGCCCGGAGATCAGCTGGTTGCCCTGCGCCATAAATGCCTTGACACCGGGATGTTCAGGATCGAGGGTACCGAATACCTCACGGGCCATCTGCTCCAGCTGCGCCTGGCTGACTTCCTCAATCGCCTCAACATCCTGGATGGCAATGACCGGATTGCCGGCCACATTCGGGTCACGCAGGGCAATGCGTTTGGCGCCCGCCACAGCGGATGCGTCAGGCACCAGGTTAACCACCGGCACCGGGAAAAACACTCCGTCTGTGGTGTGCAGCTCGCTGGCAACCTTCAGGCTGTCAGCCAGGTTCATGAAACCTTTCAGCGGGGTGAAATAACCACCGCCCAGCATCACGGCATTGGCCGCTGCGGCCGAGCTGACCAGCAGCTGTGGCAGGCTTTCGGCTTCTTTTTCCAGTGCTGCGCGCTGGCCAGCATCCTCGACATACAGGGCAATCAGCTTGTCCGAACCGTGCGGTTTGATCATCGTTTTCTCCTTGGTTCAAGCGGCCGGCAAAATGCCGCGCTCGGTCAGTTTTTGTAACAGGTGCTCCACTTCCTGCTCCAGCGACATGCTGTCGGTGCGCAGGTGAACTTCCGGGTTGGCAGGCGCCTCATACGGGTCATCGATACCGGTGAAGTTCTTGATTTCACCGGCACGGGCTTTTTTATACAGGCCTTTCGGGTCGCGCTTTTCCGCCTCGTTCAGGCTGCAGTCAACAAACACCTCGATAAACGGCAGGCCGGCAGATTCATGCAGCTTGCGCACATTGTCGCGATCGGCGACATACGGGCTGATAAAGCTGTTCAGCACAATGACGCCGGCATCGGCCATCAGCTTGGAAACCTCACCGACACGACGGATGTTTTCGGTGCGATCCTCGGCACTGAAGCCAAGATTCTTGTTGATGCCGAGGCGCACATTGTCGCCATCAAGCCGGTAGGCCAGTTTGCCACGTGCCAGCAGTGCCTTTTCCAGGGCGACGGCAACAGTGCTTTTGCCACTGCCGGACAGGCCGGTAAACCACAGGGTTACCCCTTTTTGTCCCAGCAGGCCGGCACGATCGTCACGGCTGACTTCGCCGTCATGCCAATACACATTGGTTGCTTTTTGTTCGGCCATCTCATTCCCCTGGCGTTGTTTGGTCAATAACAATTTACCGGCCTGTGGCCGGCACACGGTGTTGCCGGGTACAAACGACCGGCAGTTGATAAAATCCTGGAATCGCAAACAGGTTGCGGTGACACGAAGTTCAGGCGCGCGTATTGTCGCACTGTCGCCGGCGTAACTCAATATCGCCAGAATCCGCTTGACGATGGCAGCCGGGCTCCTACAATCGCCGCATGACAAGCCATTTCTCACGCCTCAAGGCGGCACTGATCAGCTATACCCGCCTGCCGCTTGCCGGCGACGCCCTGCACGACGATGACTTTCGCGAGGCGATTGCCTACCTGCCTGCAGCCGGCCTGCTGGTCGGCCTGCTTGCCAGCGCCGCCGGGGCGCTGACAGCCTGTTTTTTGCCAACCGGCATTGCCGTGTTTGTTGCCCTGCTGAGCGGCATCCTGCTAACCGGCGCCCTGCACGAGGACGGTTTTGCCGATTGCTGCGACGGTTTTGCCGCCAGCCGCAACCCGGCCGATATCCTGCGCATCATGAAAGACCCGGCGGTCGGCAGCTATGCCACGATCGGCCTGATCACACTGCTGGGCGGCAAATACCTGTTGCTGATGCAGACGCTGCCGGAAAAACTGTGGCTGATCCTGCCCGCCATGCATGTACTGGGCCGTTATGTACCCCTGCTGTTGATAGCCGGCACACCGCGTATCAGCAACCCGCAGGCGAAAATGAGCGCCGGCCTGCTATTGTCACGACAACAACTGTATGCCGCCGGGCTGTTCTGCCTGCTGCTGGCGCTGGTGCTGCTGCCGCCAGTGCTGGTGTTGCTGCTGGCCTTGGCACTGGCGCTATTATCACTGATCTGCCGGCGGTTTTTTATCCACCGTTTGGGTGGTTACAACGGCGACTGCCTTGGCGCTGCAGAACAGCTGGGCGAAGTTACCTGCCTGCTGGCCTGTGCAATCTACTACGGTGGATAAGGATATTCGGCCGCGCGGTTCCCAGCACCCCCCGCCAGGCGCTATAATCATGCTGCCATTTACTCTTGCCAAGGTGATCCATGTCGCGCCGTCTCAAAACCCTGCAACACGAAATCGACAATGCCCAGGATTATGAAACATGGCGTGAGCTTGCGCTGGCATTTGACCAGGAAAGCGGGCTGGAAGAATGGAAACAGCGGCAGACATCGGAATACTATGACCACCACCTGATTCGCTCGCGGCTGAACAAGCTGAAGGAACTGCGCAAAAAGAAGGAAGATGTCGAACTGTTTTACACCCTCAATGAGGGCATTCACGGTAATCTCGGCGGCATGGGCCGCGCCGCATTGTACACCTACACCAAATTCGGCACCAAAAAACTGATTGTTGAATACATCGACGAGGTCGTGGCGGCACTGGTGCATATCGCACAAATGGAAAACGAGCAGATCAGTTTTGCTGACAAACTGGATTTTTTCCGCCGTGCCAGCCACTGCTTTGGCCGTTCGGCACTGATGCTGAGCGGCGGTGCCAACTTCGGCATGTTCCATGTTGGCGTTACCAAGGCCTTGCATGAGCAACGCCTGCTGCCTACCGTGATTTCCGGCTCCAGCGCCGGCGCCGTAGTGGCAGCGGTGATCGGCACCCATGGCGATGACGAACTGCGTGAATATTTCAAGCTCGAACAGATCAAGCACGAAGCGATGAAGTTCATGGGCTGGAAACGCCTGTTCAAGGGTGAGTCACTGCTCGATGGCAATCACCTGGAAGAATCACTGTCAAAATTCATCCCCGAACTGACGTTTGAAGAAGCGTTCGCCAAAACCCGCCGGGCGATCAATATCACCATTTCACCGGCGCGCCTGAATCACGAATCTCGTATGCTGAATGCCACCAGTTCGCCGAATGTGTACGTACGCAAGGGGGTACTGGCTTCCACCGCCGTGCCGGGCCTGTTCCCGCCGGTAACACTGGTGGCCAAAAACTACAATGGCGAGCCGCAACCCTATAACCCGTCACGCCAGTGGGTGGATGGCACCTTGTCCAGCGACCTGCCCGGCAAACGCTTGTCACGGCTGTATGGCGTCAATCACTTTATCGCCAGCCAGGTGAACCCGCATGTGGTGCCGTTTGTGTCGGAAAAAGGCCAGGCCAAGGGCATCCTGCAGATGACCGCCGAGATCACCGCCAAGACCACCAAAAACATTGTCAGCAATGTGCTGAAACAGACCACCGACAACCTGCGTTCGCCGGCACTGGGCTATTTCCTGACCCAGGTGCATGCACTGGTATCCCAGGATTACACGGCGGACATCACCATTACACCGAATTTCAGCACACTGAATCCGTGGAAACTGTTCAGCAACCCGGAATCCCAGGATATTGCCCAGCTGGTCAAGGCTGGTGAGCAAGCCACCTGGCCAAAAATCGAATGGATTCGCAACTGCACCAAGATCAGCCGCACGCTGGACAGCATTATCGAGGCACTGGAACTGGAAGAAGTGAAACTGTTGAGCAGCCGTCACCAGAACAGCCGGGTAAATGTCAAAAACAGCCAGGCTGCCAGCCACTGAGCACTGATCCGGCAATAAAAAAAGCCCGTCAGGGCTTTTTTTATTGCTACCGGTCAGCGTTGCGCCAGCCAGTCGGCTATCTGTGGCGCGTAATAACTGATAATCAGGTCGGCACCGGCACGCTTGAACGCCAGCATGGTCTCCAGCACCACCGCTTTTTCATCAATCACGCCGGCACTGGCGGCAGCCTTGATCATCGCATACTCGCCACTGACATGGTAAACCGCCAGCGGTCGCAGTGTATGCCGGCGAATATCGGCCAGCACATCCAGATAGGCCAGTCCGGGTTTGACCATCAGGATATCCGCACCTTCCTGTTCATCCTGCAGTGATTCTGCCAGTGCTTCACGGCCATTGCTCATATCCAGCTGGTAACTGGAACGGCTGCCCTTGAAGCTGCTGTCCACCGCATCACGAAACGGCCCGTAAAATGCCGAGGCAAACTTGGTGGAATACGACATCACCGGCACATGGCTGAAGCCCTCACCATCCAGCGCATCACGAATGGCCCGGATCATGCCATCCATCATGCCGGATGGGGCAATCATGTCGACACCGGCACGCGCTGCCACCAGTGCCTGCTTCTGCAGGTTGGCCAGCGTTGCATCGTTGTCAACATCACCGTTTTTTACCACCCCGCAATGGCCATGCTCGGTATACTCACAAAAACAATTGTCGCTGATCACCAGCATCTCCGGCTGTGCCGCCCTGGCCTGACGAATCATGCGCGCCATCAGGCCGTTTTCCTGCCAGCTGTCCGAACCGCAGGCGTCCTTGTGCTCTGATACCCCGAACAGCAGCACGGCACGGATGCCTTTTTGCCAGGCCGCCTGCACCACCTCGCCCAGCTGGGCTTCCGGGTAACGCAGCACACCCGGCATGCTGTCAATCGTGACCGGCTGGCTGATGTTTTCCTGCACAAACACCGGATAGATAAAATCGGTCATCGCCAGCGTATGCTCACGCAGCAGGCTGCGGGTAGTGGCATTGGCACGCAAACGACGAAAACGGAATGGACTGGACACAAGCGACTCCTGGATAGCGACAAGGCTGCGCCATGATAGCAGATGGTGCCAACGGCCAGAACCGCACACCGGCATTATTGCCGTGTTATCATCAGCGGCCTGCAGCTCCCACTTGATGGCCGTGTAATGTTTGACTCCCTGCATTTCAGCAACAGCTTTGCCCGCCTCGGCGAGGATTTTTACAGCCCGGTACGCGCCGAGCCGATTGCCGATGCCCGGCTGGTCAGCGTCAATCCGGCAGCAGCCTCGCTGGTTGACCTGGATGACACCGCACTGGCCTCGGCAGATTTTATCGCACTGATGGCCGGCCGGCAGCTGCCGCCTGGCGCCAGGCCACTGGCCAGCGTGTATGCCGGCCACCAGTTTGGCGGCTACACCCCACAACTGGGCGATGGCCGGGCACTGCTGATTGGCGAGGTGCAGAACCGCCAGGGCCAGCGCTGGGAGTTACAGCTGAAAGGCGCCGGCCAGACACCGTATTCACGTTTTGCCGATGGCCGCGCCGTGCTGCGCTCCAGCATCCGTGAATACCTGTGCTCGGAAGCCATGCACAGCCTTGGCATCCCGTCCACCCGTGCAATGGCACTGAGCACCGGCAGCACGCCGGTATACCGTGAACGTATCGAATCGGCGGCGATGGTGTTGCGCATGGCGCCCAGCCATATCCGTTTTGGCCATTTTGAGTATTTTTTCCACAGCGGCCGCCACGATTGCCTGCAGCAGCTGGCCGACTATGTGATTGAGCAGCATTTCCCGCATTGCGCCGGGCTGCCGGCACCGGCCCGTTACCAGCAATGGCTGCTTGAGGTGGTTGAACGCACTGCCCGGCTGATTGCCGACTGGCAGGCAGCCGGCTTCTGCCATGGGGTAATGAACACTGACAATATGTCGATTCTGGGCCTGACCATCGACTATGGCCCGTTTGCGTTTATCGATGATTTTGATCCCGGCTTTGTCTGCAACCATTCCGACAGCCACGGCCGTTATGCCTACAACCGCCAGGTGGCCATCGGCCTGTGGAACCTGAATGCGCTGGCCCATGCCCTGTCACCGCTGATACCGGTGCCGGCATTAAAGGATTGCCTGATGCAATACGAGCCGGTACTGCTGGCCCGTTTTCGCCAGCGCATGCAACACAAGCTGGGGCTTGCCACTGACCAGCCAGGTGATGACGAGCTGGTTGGCCAGCTGCTGCAGCTGCTGGCTGCCGAGCGACGTGATTATCACGATTTTTTCCGCCGCCTGGGCAATATTGCCGCCGCTGAACTGGCGACACTGGATGACAGCTTTGTTGATCGTGAGCGCTGGCGCAGCTGGCGAACCGGCTACCAACAACGACTGGCTAGAGAAGACCGTGACGATAGCCAACGGCAGGCGG
>DATCSZ010000270.1:0-25264 GCA_036568205.1 Pseudomonadales bacterium | reverse complement strand
AGAATCACCTCACCGGCCTTGAACGGGATGCCGTATTCACCCAGGGTATTGGCCAGCCAGGCCACTGCCGTCAGCGGATTGCCCTGCACTGCAGAACCGAGCCCCTCGCTGAGGAATTCGCCATTCTTGTACACCTTGACCTTCAGGTTGGGCAGATCCACACTGCGCGGGTCTACCTTTTCATTGCCCAGTGCATACACGCCGCAGGACGCGTTGTCGGCAATGGTGTCCTGGATTTTTATTTTCCAGTTATCGATGCGGCTGTCGACAATCTCGAAACACGGCATGATGTAATCGGTGGCATCGAGCACATCCTGCTCGGTAACGCCAGGACCAACCAGGTCTTTTTTCAGGCGAAAACCGATTTCCGCCTCGGCACGCGGCTGGATCATGCAATCGGCAATACGCACATCGGCGCCGTTGGCGTATTCCATGGTATCGGTCAGGAAACCGAAATCCGGGCGGTGAACACCCAGCATTTCCTGCACCACTTTGGAGGTGACGCCGATTTTTTTGCCGACCACTTTCTCGCCGTTTTTCTGCAGGCGGTTTTCCAGCATGCGCAGCGAAATGTAATAGGCATCATCAATAGTGATGCCGATATCGCGGTCAGTAAACGGGTTGATGGTGCTGCGGTTTTGCAAGGCCTGGTACAGCTCATCACCGAGCTGGCGGATAGTCGCCGCCGGCAGATTGGTGGGCTTGCGTACCTGCTGCTGCAGGAAATCCAGCGTGTAGCGGTTGAACATCTCGCGGTGCTCGGCCTGTACCCAGTGGCCGCATTCCGATACCAGCACGGTGCGGTGATTGGCCAGCCCCTTGGCCAGCTTCATGATGCCGGTTTCCGGCATCATGTTTTCGTTCAGGCCCCAGAAGGCGATACTGGGGCAGCGGATGTCGCCAAGACGCGCTGTCAGGTTGGGCACTTTCATGGTCATGATGACCTGGTTATTCTGCTTTTGGGCGATATCCCAGCGCTCGTCAATCAGCTCGTCATCCACACAGTCCTGGTTGAACACCAGTGCCTTGCGGATAAACTCGCCCAGCGTGTCACGGCTGGCACCGTTGACAAACACCTCTTTCATGATCTGCATGCCGGGCATGGTGAAATAGTCCATCTGCTCTTCCAGGCCGCCGGGCGCCATCAGGTTCAGGCTCAGCACCTGGTCGGGATAATCCAGCGCAAACTGCAGCGCAATGGCGCCGCCCAGCGAGTTGCCGATCAAGGAACACTGCTCAATGCCGATGGCATCGAGGGTCTGTTTCAGGCACTCGACAAAAAACGACAGCGGGTATTCCACGTCATCGGGCTTGTCGGAATAACCGTAACCGATATGATCCGGCACAATCACCCGGTAGCCATTGGCCGCCAGAAACGGGTAATTGCCCTTGAAGTTGCTATGACCGCTGGCACCGCTGCCGCTGCCATGCAGAAACACCACCGGCTGGCCCTGGCCCTGGTCGATATAATGCATGCGGTAGCCATTGGCGATGGTAACGTAGTTGCCCTCGGGAATTGGCACGACGGGTTCTCCTGCAGACGGTTTAAAAAAGGTGTCCATTCTATGCGATACCGCCGGTATTGGCAAAATGCAAACGCCCCGGCAGGCGCGCCGGCCGGGCTTTTACCACCAATGTTCGGCTTTTTTGCAAAAAGCCATTCAAATATGCCCCGCGCTTGTCTATGCTTGCCCGCCTGAACACGATTTAGGGCCACGACAAGCCCTTCAGGATGATGGCTTGCTGCAGGGCTATAATAATAACTTGATATCTGCCATAGCCTTTTGATGACACACAGTGAATTACAGCGGTTTTTGCGAGACCTCTGGCGCCAGGGTGTCGAACTGTGGCTGGAAAATGACCAGCTGCGCTTCAAGGGCAGCAAACAGCTGCTGGCCGGCGACACACTGAAATCCCTGCGCGAGAACAAGCCCGCCATCATTGAGCTGTTGCAGCAGCAGCCGCTGGCCTACAGCGGCTTTCCGCTCAGCCACGGCCAGCGGGCGATTTACCTGATGCAAAGCATGGCGCCCGACAGTGCCGCCTATAACCAGGCCTGCCTGCTGCGATTGACCGATGACCTGGACACCGTCCTGCTGGAGAGCAGCCTGGATATCCTGCTGCAACGCCATGCGCCACTGCGCATGTCCATCCGCCAGCTGGATGGCGAAATGGCGCAGCAGGTCAGCTATTCATTGCCCTCCATCCTGTCTCAGGAAACCACCCCGATACGCAGCGCAGACGGCTGGCAACACTGGCTGGACAACGAGGCTGACCAGCCGTTTGACCTGGCCAATGAGCCGCTGATACGTGCCCGCCTGTTGATCACCGACAGCGAACCGGCGCACTACCACCTGTTATTGCTGGTTCACCACATTGTTGCTGATTTCTGGGCGTTGCACCTGATTATCCGCGAGCTGGAAAGCATTTACCTGGCCGGCCTGACTGGCCGCACACCGGATCTGCCGGAAATCCGCAAGCTGTACAAGGATTACGTCATCGACGAGCAGGACTGGCTGCAAAGCCCGCAAGGCGCGGCAGCCAGGGATTACTGGCACCGGCAGCTGACACCACTGCCGGCGACACTGGAACTGCCCTGCGATTACCCGCGCCCGGCCCGGCCGCAATTTCATGGCCAGGAGCTGTCCTTTACCCTCGGCGAGCTGCTGACCCGCCAGCTGAAAGCCGCGGCGCGGCAGCAGCAGGTCACCCCGTTTGTCTGGGTGCTGAGCTGTTACCAGCTGTTGCTGCACCGTTATACCGGCGAGCAGGATATTGCCATCGGCTCACCGGTGGCCTGCCGCACCCAGAAAGATTACCAGCTGCTGGCCGGCCACTTTACCAACCCGGTGGTACTGCGCGCGCAGCTGGATGGCAACACCGCCTTTGACCAGCTGCTGCAGGGCAACAAGGAGCGGGTGCTGCAGGCAATGAAGCACCAGCAATACCCGCTGCAGAAGCTGATCGAGGAACTGCAGCCGGCCCACCAGCTGGGCAGCTCACCGCTGTTCCAGGTAGCCATCTCCTGGAACCAGCTGAACGACCGGCATCAGGCCGGTGGCCGGCTGATCGACGACGTGATCCGCATGGAGCAACGCGGCGCGGTTTACCAGCTGGTATTGACCTGTTACGACCAGGGCGACGACATCCGTGTATCCTGGCGCTTCAACAGCGAACTGCACAAGCCGGAAAGCATTACCCGCCTGCACCAGCACCTGTGCAATGCCATTCTTGCCAGTTGCGACAATGCCGGCCAGCTGCTTGGCCGGCTGCGTTTTCTCAGCGATGCGGAAAAACAGCTGATTGTGGCGATCAACAATACCGCCAGCGTGTATCCCAAACACTGCAACCTGGCCACCCTGTTCCGCAACAGTGTCAAACGCCACGGCCAGGCGCCGGCTTTTCGTGATGTGGCCAACCGGCTGGATTACAGCTACCGCGAGCTGGATGACTATTCCGACCGGCTGGCCCACCACCTGACCGGTTGCGGCCTTGTGCCCGGCCAGCATGCGGTACTGTGTATCAGCCGCGGTTATGACATGCTGGCCACGCTGCTGGCTTGCCTGAAAGCCGGCATCATTTACGTGCCGGTTGACCCGACCCACCCGGCCGAACGCAGCCAGGCGATTATTGATACTGCCGGGGCTGCCGCGCTGATTTGCGCCGGCGAGCGGCCGCCATCACTGCAGGCACCGCTGCTGATCAATATCCGCCAGCTGCCGGCCTGCGACCGTCACGAGGCCTTTGCCATTGTCAACAACGGTGCGGTGGGCGAGGATGATGTTGCCTGTATTTTTTTCACCTCCGGCTCTACCGGCACCCCCAAGGGCGTGCAGGTGCCGCACCGGGCTGCTGCCCGGCTGGTACTCAACACCAATTACCTTCACGTCAAGCCTGGCCAGCGTTTCTGCCATTTCTCCAATGTCTCGTTTGATGCCAGCAGTATCGAGATCTGGGGCGCCCTGCTCAATGGCGCCACACTGCTGTGCATCGACAACAACACCCTGCTCAGCCCGCAGGCCTTTGCCGCTTTTGTGCAGCAGGAAAAACCGCATTACGCCTTTATCACCACCGCGCTGTTCAATGTGCTGGTGGATTACCAGGCTGACCTGTTCCGTGACTTTATCTGCCTGATGGTTGGCGGTGAGGCACTCGACAATGTTTTTATTGATGCCTGCCTGCGTGCCGGCAAACCCGCCAGCCTGCTGAATGCTTACGGGCCGACCGAGAATGGCAGCCTCAGCACGGTATTCGATATCGAGCAGCAAACCGGCCACAGTGCCATCCCGATCGGCCGGGTGCTGAGCAACAACCAGGCCTATATCGAGGATGCCTATGGCAACCCGACACCGATCGGTGTAATCGGCGAGCTGATACTCGGCGGTGACGGCATTGCCACCGGTTATATCCACCAGAGCGAACTGACCGCGCAAAAATTCATCGCCGACCATCACCGTGGCCGTGGCCTGTTATACCGCACCGGCGACCTGGCCTGGCTGCGTGACGACGGCATGATCATGTATGCCGGCCGGGCTGACGACCTGGTCAAGATTCGCGGCTTTCGTATCGAGCTCGGTGAAATCGAACAGGCGCTGGCCCAGCACCCGGCGATACGCCAGTGCTGTGTGGTTGTGCATCGCCAGGGCGACCAGCCGTTGCTGGCGGCCTATTATGTGGCCGACAGCGCTGTCGACCCGCACAGCCTGGGCAGTTTTTTACGCCGCCAGCTGCCTCCTTACATGCTGCCGGCAGCCTGGCTGCAGATGGACGCCCTGCCGCTCAGCGCCAACGGCAAGATTGACCGGCGCCACCTGCCGCCACCGCTGATCAGCCAGCAGCAGGATTACGTCGCCCCGCGCAACAGCCAGGAGCAGTGGATGGCGGCCATCTGGCAGGACATTCTCGGCATCAGCGAGATCGGCATTTATGACAATTTTTTCGAGCTGGGTGGCCATTCACTGCTGGCGGTAAAGCTGGCCAGCGCGATTGCCGGCCAGTGGCATGTTGATATTGGCATGCGCACGATTTTTGAACACCCGGATATTGCCTCGCTGTGTGAAGCGGTCGGCAACCGCCACCAGCAGGCGCTGCCGGATATTATTGCCCAGCAGGGCAACGAGCGTGTGCCGGCAGCCCTGTCCCAGCAACGCCTGTGGTTTTTGCAGCAACTGAACCCGGACTCCAGCGCCTACAATATGCCGGTAGCGCTGCGTTTTTCCCGGCCGCTGAAACCCGCCCGTATCCAGCAGGCCATCCACACCCTGCTGCAGCGTCACCAGGTGTTGCGTACCCGTTTTATTGACAACGAAGGCGTCGCCCTGATGCAGGTCGACGATCATAACGACTGGGCCCTGCCGATGCTGGACTTCAGCCAGCTGGCTGCCGACAAGGCTGAACGTCAGGCACACGAACAGATCAGCCTTCTGGCCAACCAGCCGTTTGACCTGGCCCAGGGGCCGCTGCTGCGCGCCGTGCTGATCAAGCTGCCGCAACACCAGTCGGTGCTGGCATTCTGCCTGCACCACATCATCATTGATGGCTGGTCGGTCAACCTGCTGCTGCAGGAACTGGGCGCGCTGCTTGATGAACCACCCCGCCCGCTGCTGCCGTTGACCGTACAATACCGGGATTTCAGCCTGTGGCAGCACAGCTGGCTGCATGGCGAACGGCTGGAAAGCCAGCTGCAGTACTGGCGCCAGCAGCTGGCCGGTGCGCCGGCACTGATCAACCTGCCCGGCGACCGGCCGCGTCCGGCGGTGCTGAGCCAGCACGGTGCGCAATACCATTTCAGCATCGACCAGCACACCGTTGCCAGGCTGAAAACCCTGGCCGGCCAGCACAATGCCAGCCTGTTTATGGTCATGCTGGCCGGCTATGCGCTGCTGATGAACCGTTATAGCCAGCAGGATGATATCTGCATCGGCTTCCCGATTGCCGGCCGCCAGCACAAGGCCCTGCAGCCGCTGATTGGCCTGTTTGTCAACAACCTGGTGGTACGCAGCCATTTTGACGACAACCTGACGGTGGCCGGCCACATCCGCAATGTGCGGCAGGCCACGCTGGATGCTTATGCCCACCAGGATGTGCCGTTTGACCTGATTATTGATGCCCTGAAGCTGGAGCGCTCGCTCAGCTACACACCGCTGCTGCAAGTCTCGTTTGCGCTGGAAAATGCCAGCCTGGATGACAGCCTGCAGGCAGCCTTTGGTGATAGCGTCAGCCAGCAGGCACTGGACTGGCATATTGCCAAATACGACCTCAACCTGACCTGTTATGACAGCCAGGGTGACATGCAGGCGGTGCTGGAATACAGCACCGACCTGTTTGACCAGGCCACGGTGGCACAAATGGCACGGCACTTCTGCCGGTTGCTGCAGCAACTGCCGGCACGGGCCGACAATTTCAGCTTCGAACTGGAGCTGCTTGATGATGACGAGCGCAGCCGCTTTGTGCCGGACTGGCAGAAACAGCGTGAGCTGAACCAGCGCACCTTTATCAGTGCCGTCAACCGCTTCGAGATACAGGCCGGTAAATACCACAAAAAAACCGCCCTGCAGTGTGAAGACCAGGCCATCAGCTATGGCCGGCTGAACGCCAGCGCCAACCGCCTGGCACAGCATCTGCGGCAGCAGGGCATTGGTGCCGGTGATTATGTTGGCCTGTACATGGAGCGCAGCATCGAGCTGGTCACCGCCCTGCTGGCCATCCTGAAAACCGGTGCTGCCTATATTCCGCTTGACCCGCACTCACCGGCCGAGCGGGTCAACTTTATTATCAATGACGCCGGCATCCGCCATGTGCTGACCCGCAGCGAGCTGGCCGGCACCATCACGGCCAGCTGCATTACCCCGGATACCCTGCAGGATTCGCTGGCAACACTGGATGATGGCAACCTGAACATCCATATCCCGGTCGATGCACCGGCGTATGTGATCTACACCTCCGGCACCACCGGCAAACCCAAGGGCTGTGTGGTCAGCCATCGCAACATGGCGCGCCTGTTCAGTGTCAGTGAAGAGCCGTTCGGCTTTTCTGCCGACGATGTCTGGACCCAGTTCCATTCGCCGGCGTTTGACTTCTCAGTCTGGGAAATCTGGGGCGCACTGCTGTATGGCGGCCGGCTGGTGATTGTGCCGTACTGGCTCAGTCGCTCACCGGACGATTTTCACCGCCTGCTGAAAGAACAGCAGGTCACGGTGCTGAACCAGACACCGTCCGCCTTTTCCCAGCTGGTCAGTGTTGACCTGGAGCGGCCGGCAGGGGATCTGGCCAGCCTGCGCCATGTCATTTTTGGCGGCGAGGCGCTGGATTATTCTGCCCTGCGGCTGTGGGCAGAACGCCATCCGCTGGCAGACACCCGGCTGATCAACATGTATGGCATTACCGAAACCACGGTGCATGTCACCTGGCACCGCATCAGCGACAGCGACCTGCAACGTGGCCGCAGCATTATCGGCCAGCCACTGGCCGACCTGCAGGTGCATATTCTCGATCCCCATTTACAGCCGGTGCCGGTCGGTGTCAGCGGCGAGATGTATATTTCCGGCCCCGGCGTGACTGCCGGTTACCTGAACCGCGAGGCATTGACGGCCGAACGTTTCCTGGCCAATCCGTTTGCCGGCCAGCTGCCGGATGATATCGCCTGCCATCACCGGCGCATGTACCGCAGCGGCGACCTGGCACGACGGCTGGCCAATGGCGATATCGAGTACCTGGGGCGAATCGACCACCAGGTAAAAATCCGTGGTCACCGTATTGAGCTCGGCGAAATCGAAAGCGCCCTGAACCACTTGCCCGGCATCCAGGAAAGCCTGGTGCTGGCACGGCCGGACCCGCAGGGCAACAAACGCCTGCTGGCCTGGCTGCTGGCCAAGCCCGGCACGACCCCGGATCACGCCGATATCCGCCAGCAACTGCGCCAGCTGCTGCCGGACTATATGCTGCCGGCTGCCCTCATCACTGTAAGCGAGTGGCCACTTACAGCCAATGGCAAGGTCGATGAAAAACAGCTGGCCGAGCCGGACAACAACCCCGGCAGCCAGGCCTATGTCGCACCACGCAATGACACCGAGCTGGCCCTGTGTGCGATCTGGTCCGAGGTACTCGGCATTGAAAAAATCGGCATCCATGACAACTTTTTTGAGCTGGGTGGCCACTCGCTGCTGGCCACCCGGCTGGCCGCCAGAATCCGCAGCCGGCTGGATTGCACGCTGGAATTGCGCATGATTTTTGAGCACCCGACCATTGCCGAGCTGGCGCTGGCGATTCTGGAACAGGCGCTGGATGCGCTGGATATCGACGAAGATGACCTGCAGGCCCTGCTCAACGAACTGGATGAAGACAGCTAGCCGGCCCGGCCCGCCGGGTAGCTGCATTTTCTGTGTGATTGCGGTATATTGCCCGGCATTGTTAACAAACGTTAAGTTGTGCCGGCACAACGCCATCAACCGGCACACAGCGTCAACAACACTATAATAAAGACAACACCACACCCAACTGCATTCACGGCAATTTGGCCAGGGAGATGATTCAGGCCGGTTCCCAAGGTAGCGCAATGAAAAAACCCGACGATTTGCTCATGGCCAAACTTAACCAGCTGTCGCCCGCCCAGCGGGAAGCGCTGCTGAAGAAGCTGAAACAGCAAAAGCCTGAAAAAAACAGCCGGCAACCGCTGCTGGATTCACCCATTGCCGCCTGTGACCGCACTGCCACTGACTACCCGTTGTCGTTTGCCCAGCAACGACTGTGGTTTCTTGAACAACTGAACCCGCACAGCGCCATCTACAATATTGCCGCCGCCATCGAACTGAACGGCCCGCTGGATAGCCACATCCTGCAACAGAGTTTCCAGCGCCTTATCCAGCGCCATGAAAGCCTGCGCACCGTGTTTATCGACACTGCCAATGGTGCCCGGCAAAAAATCCTGCCTCGGCTGGACTGGCAGATGGCGGTGATTCCGCTAACCGGGGAGCAACTGCCGGCGGCCATTCACGAGGATGCCAACCGCGGCTTTGACCTGGCCTGCGGGCCGCTGCTGCGGGTGCGCCTGTACCTGCTGGGCAACGAGCGGGCGGCATTGTCGATTGTCATGCACCACATCATCTCCGATGCCTGGTCATCGCAGCTGCTGCTCGCAGAGGTGTCGCGAATTTATACTGCGCTGGCACAAAAAACCGCACTGGCTTTGCCGCCGCTGAAAATCCATTACCTTGACTACAGCGCCTGGCAGCAGGACTGGCTGGCCCAGCCACACAGCCGGCAGCAGATGGATTACTGGCTGCAGCGGCTGGAAGGTGTGGCCAACCTGAACCTGGCCGGTGACTTCCCGCGCCCGTCGATCATGCAAAATCGCGGCAGCTGCCATCGCCTGCAGCTGGATGCCGATTTGCTGCAGGCACTGCAGGCATTGTGCCGGCAGCACAAAAGCTCACTGTTCCACGGCCTGCTGGCCGGTTTTGAATGCCTGCTGTACCGTTACACCCGGCAGACGGATTTCTGTATCGGCACCCCGGTGGCCGGCCGCATTCATCCGGATCTTGAGCCGCTGATCGGTTTTTTTGTCAACACCCTGGCGCTGCCCTGCGATATCCGCGATGGCGACAGCTTTACCGGCCTGCTGCGCAAGATCCGCAAATCCACGCTGGAAGCCCAGGACAACCAGGATATCCCGTTCGAACAGCTGGTAGACAAGCTGGAATTACCGCGTGACAGCAGTTACAGCCCGGTTTTCCAGGCCTTTTTCAGCTACAACCCGGGCGCCATTGAGCAACAGATCCAGCTGCCCGGCATCACGGCCCGCCTGATTGAGGCCGACACCGATACCGCCAAGTTTGACCTCAGCCTGATTGTCAGTGATCACGACAACGGTTTGTGCTGCCTGTTTGAATACAACAGTGAATTGTTCCTGCCGGCCACCATTGAACAGCTGGCACAGCACTTTCACAATCTGCTGCAAGCGATCTGCCAGCAACCGGATGCCGACATCAACCAGCTGGCCATGCTCGATGGTGATGAACAACGCCGCCTGCTGCGGGCACAAAACCCGCATGATGATTACCCGCGTACCGACATCGCCAGCTGGCTGGAGCAGCAGGCTGCCGCCAGCGCCGGGCAAACGGCGGTGGTGCAGGGGCAACGCAGCCTCACTTACCGTGAACTGAACCAGCAGGCCAACCGGCTGGCTCACTACCTGCAGGCGCAAGGCGTGCAGCAGGGTGACTTTGTCGGCCTGTGTTTTGCACCGTCGATGGAGCTGGCCGTGGCCCTGGTGGCCACCATCAAACTCGGCGCCGTCTATGTGCCGCTGGATCCGACCTACCCGGTCGAGCGGCTGGATTACATGATCGACAATGCCGGCATCCGGGTGCTGCTGTACAGTGAACGTCACCGGGTCGCCGGCCTCAACGCACAGCGGCCGGTCTGCCTGGAACAGCTGGCGCTTGACGGCCTGCCGGACAGCAACCCGCAACGCCAGCTGACGCCCGACGACAGCCTCTATATCATCTACACCTCCGGCTCTACCGGTTTGCCCAAGGCGGCGCTGATCAGCCACCAGAGCGAGGCCAACCTGCTGCAATGGTATGGCCGTGAGTTCGCGATGGGGCGTGATGACCGGGTGCTGGTGTTTTCTGCCATCGGCTTTGACCTGACCCAGAAAAACCTGCTGGCACCGCTGTGCCATGGTGCCAGGCTGCATTTCTGCGACACCGAATACTATGAGCCCGCCGCCCTGCTCGACTGCATTGCCAGCCAGCAGATCAGCTGGATCAACTGTGCACCCAGCGCGTTTTACCCGCTGCTGGACAGCGCCCGCTTCAGTGACCTGCGCAGCCTGCGCAAACTGTTTTTCGGTGGCGAGCCGATTCGTATGGATAAACTGGCAGACTGGGCCGCCAGCCCTGATTTTCACGCCAGCATCACCAATATGTACGGGCCGACCGAATGCACTGACATCGCCACCAGCCATACCATTGACCAGCCGCTGAAAGCCGGCGAGACAGTACCGATTGGCAGGCCATGCGCCAATGTTTTTACCTATGTGCTGGACGAACAGCTGAACCTGTTGCCCCAGGGCGCCATAGGCGAACTGTTTATCGGCGGCATCGGCGTTGGCAAGGGCTACCTGAACAACCCGCAGCTGACGGCCGAGCGTTTTCTCGCCAACCCGTTCCGCCGTGATGAACGCATGTACCGCAGCGGTGACCTGGTACGCCTGAACCGGCACGGCGAACTGGAGTTTGTCAGCCGGCTGGATGAACAGCTGAAAATCCGCGGGCTGCGTATTGAGCCCGGCGAAATCGAGGCCCGTTTGCGCCAGCTCGATGGCATTGACGATGCGGTTGTCACCGTGCGCGAGATTGCCGGCCAGCCACAGCTGGTGGCCTATGCCTGCACGGATGCTGCCAGCTGGGCACCGCAGCACTATCGCAAAACACTGCAACGCCAGCTGCCGGACTATATGGTGCCGGTGGCATTCTGCCGTCTCGACAGCATTCCGCTGACCCCGAACGGCAAACTTGACCAGAAACGACTGCCCGCTGTCGACAGCAGCCATATCAGCCGCAGCAGTGACTATGTGGCACCACGCACAGACTGTGAAAAACAGCTGGCCGCGATCTGGCACGAGGTGCTGGGCATTGACCCGGTCGGTATTGATGACAGCTTCTTTGAGCTGGGCGGCAACTCGCTGCTGGCCACCCGCGTCATCAGCCGCATACGTGAGGCGTTTGCGGTTGAACTGCCGCTGCGCACGCTGTTTGAGGTCAACACCATTGAAGGACTGGCGGGCATATTGCAGGCCACCGGCCAGCCCGCTGATCAGGGTAACGACCAGGACGACAGTTTCGAAGAAGGATTGTTATGACCACAGCCGTGCAACTGATCGGCAAACTGGGTGCTGCCGGCATCAGGCTGTGGCTTGATGATGAAGGGCAACTGCGCTTTCGTGCGCCCAAAGGGGCAATGACCGAAGCCCTGAAAACCGAGCTGGTCGCCAATAAACAGGCCCTGATCAGCTTCCTGCAGCAGACCACCGCCGGCCGGCAAACAGCGATCGAGCCCCTGTCGCGCGACCATCATAACGATTTCCCCCTGTCTTACGCCCAGCAGCGTTTCTGGTTCCTGGACCGGCTGCTGCCCGGCAACCCGTCACTGCATATTCCGGCCGTACTGGCCATCCGTGGCAGGCTGGATATCGGTCATCTGCAACAGGCACTGGAGCAACTTTGCCAGCGCCAGGAAATGCTGCGCAGCATTTTTGTCAGTGATGCCGGCAAACAGCCACGGCTGCACATCCTGCCAGCCATGCCATGGCAGTTACAGGAAGACTATGACCTGAGCCACCTGGATGAAGCCAGCCGCCATCGGCAGCTGGAAGAGATCATCGCCCATGAGGCACTGCGCCCCTTCACCCTGCAAGGCGACCCGCAACACCCGCAGCCGCTGTTGCGTATGCATATTGTCCGGTTGTCGGCTGGCCAGGCAGAAACACCGGAATACCGGCTGCTGATTACCCTGCACCACATCATCGCCGATGGCTGGTCAGTGACCCTGCTGGTGCGTGAACTGGTTGAGCTTTACCACGCCATCAGCGAACAACGCCAGCCGCAGCTGCCCGCACTGGATATCCAGTATGCCGACTATGCTGCCTGGCAACAGGCACAGGCCGACAACGATGGCATGGCCCGGCAGCTCGATTACTGGCGCCAGCAACTGGCCGGCGTACCGGTACTGGATTTACCGCTGGATCATGCCCGTCCGCGCCAGTCCAGCGCACGCGGCGGCAGTGTACGCATGGCGCTCGATGGCATCCATGCCGCCACCGTGCATAAGCTGGCCGACGCCCTGAATACCTCCGCCTTTGCCGTTCTGCTGGCGACATTCCATGTGCTGATGTACCGCTACAGCGGCCAGCAGGATATCTGTATTGGCACGCCGGTAGCCGGCCGCAACAACCGGGCACTGGAAAATATCATCGGCTGTTTTATCAACCTGCTGGCCATCCGCAGCACGGTCGACAGCCAGCGTTCATTTGCCGATCATGTCCGGCAGCTGTCGAACACCTTGCTGGCTGCCCAGGAAAACAGCGATGTACCGTTTGAACAAGTAGCCGAACACTGCAGCGAGCAACGCAGCCTGTCCCACACCCCGCTGTTCCAGGTATTGTTTACCCACCAGCAGGACCTGGCAAAACACATTCACCTGCCAGGGCTGCAACTGGAACTGCTGCCCCAGTCATCACAGGCTGCCAAGTATGACCTGCAGCTGCATATTGATGAAAGCGACGGCAGGCTGGCCATTGATATCGAATACAACAGCGATATTTTCAATCATGACACGGTAACTGCCATCGCCCGCCACTATGGCGTGCTGCTGAAAAATGCGCTTGGCAAGGCGGACAGCGCACTGTGCACGCTGGATATTTTTGATGCTGGCGATCGCGCCCTGCTGGCACCGGCAACCGTTATCCGCAAACCGGCGCTGCGCCTGTTTGACATGCTGGACAACGCTGCCCGGCAACATCGTGACCGCATTGCCATCTACCACGGCGAACACAGTATCAGTCACGGCGACCTGCACCAGCACGCCAACCGGCTGGCCAACCAGCTGGCCAGTTTTATCACACCGGGAGAGCGGGTTGGTTTATGCCTGTCACCCGGCATCA
Organism: Pseudomonadales bacterium; assembly: GCA_036568205.1. Taxonomy (GTDB): domain Bacteria; phylum Pseudomonadota; class Gammaproteobacteria; order Pseudomonadales; family DT-91; genus DATCSZ01. The sequence goes on along the minus strand of DATCSZ010000270.1, from coordinate 11,601 downwards.
GCCAGATGACCGCACTGCTGGCGATTATTCGCTGCGGCGCCTGTTATGTACCAATGGATCCGGCCTATCCGGATGACCGTCTGCAACACATGGCCAGCAACGCCGGCATGTGCGCGATTATCAGCGATGCCTCGCAGCTGGCACGCCTGCAGTACGGCATCACCCTTATTGATATCGACAACATTGTCGTCAGTGACAATGCCTCACCACCGCTGCCGGATGTCGACGAAGACCGTCTGCTGTACCTGATTTACACCTCAGGCTCTACCGGCCTGCCCAAGGGGGCAGGGGTGTCGGCTGCAAATGAGGTGAACCTGCTGCAATGGTATTGGCATCACTACCGGATCAACGCCGATGACCGCATCCTGGTATTTTCGGCACTCGGTTTTGACCTGACCCAGAAAAACCTGCTGACACCGCTGGTCAGTGGTGCGGCGATTGTGTTTGCCGACAGCCCGGCCTATGACCCGGACACGCTGATTAAAACCGTCAGGCAGCACCGGGTCAGCCATATCAATTGCGCACCCAGTGCGTTTTATCCACTGGTGGAAACAGCCCGTCGCCAGCAGAACCTGCATTACCTCGCCAGCCTGCGCCATGTGCTGTTTGGTGGTGAGCCGATCATTATCGACAACCTGCTGGACTGGACCGACAGTCCGCATTGCCAGGCACTGATCCACAATATGTACGGGCCTACCGAATGCACCGACATTACCTGTGCCTACAGCCTGGTCGAGCCACGCAATTACATCGGCAAAAACATCCCCGTCGGCCAGCCGATTGACGGCGTGTACACCTACCTGCTTGATGACGACCGCAACCTGGTGCCAGCCGGTGTGGCCGGCGAGCTGTTTATTGGCGGCAACAGTGTCGGCAGCGGTTATTTCGGCCGGCCAGACCTCACTGCCGCCAGCTTTGTCGACAACCCGTTTGGCGATGGCAAACTGTACCGCACACGGGATCGGGCCAGGTATCGCAAGGACCTGCCAGGCATGCCGCTGGAATTCCTGTCACGGGTGGATGACCAGGTAAAAATCCGTGGCTTCCGGGTGGAGCTGGGCGAAATTTCGGCCCGCCTGATGGCCTGCGAAGGTGTTCGTGAAGCCATCATCGTGCATGACAGCGAAGCGGCCCGCCAGCGCCTGGTTGCCTATTATATTGCCGCAGACAATACAACGCTGACACCATTGCTGTTGCGTGAGCAACTGAAAAAACAGCTGCCCGACTACATGATACCGGCTGCTTTTGTGCCGGTGAGCGGCTGGCCGCTGTCGGCCAACGGCAAGATTGACAAAAAACGCCTGCCTGCCCCGTCAGCTGAGCACAGCGTGCATGCCACACATATCGCACCGGCCACGCTGCTGGAACAACAGCTGTGCGAGTTGTGGCAACAGGTGCTGGAACAGGATCCCATCGGCACTGGCGACAACTTCTTTGAACTCGGCGGTCACTCCCTGACGGCCACCCGGCTGATCGCTGCCGTCAGCGAAAACTTCGCCATCGACATGCCGCTGCCGCTGTTTTTTGCCAATCCTACCATCGCCGCCATGGCGCAGTTTATCGAGCAGGGCAACAGCCTGCAGCAGTTACAACAGCAGGCGGTTATAGAAAAAGCCGACCGCAGCCAGGCCCTGCCACTGTCCCATGCCCAGCAACGCCTGTGGATTATTGAGCAGCTGAATCCGGGCACTGCGGCTTACAATATCCCGCTGGCACTGCAGATTGACGGCCAGCTGGACAAGCAGGCCTTTGTGCATGCCATCTTGCAGATTGTGCAACGCCACGAAAGCCTGCGCACCACGATTGCGGTGGACAGCAATGGCAATGCCTGCCAGCACATCCTGCCGGCTGAATCGATCACGGTGCTGCAAGCGGATTTATCCGCCTCGGCCAATGCCCTGGCCGAGGCGGAACAACGTTTTGCCGATACTGCCAACACACCGTTTGATATCAATGGCCAGCCACTGGTTCGCCTGCAGCTGCTTGATCTCGGCAAGCATCGCCATGTATTTATTGTCTGCCTGCACCATATCATTGCCGATGGCTGGTCGCTGACAATTCTGCAGCGTGAGCTGGCTGCACTGTATCCTGCCGGCCGGACAGACACGTTGCCGGAACTGGCGTTCCAGTATGCCGATTTCAGTGTCTGGCAGCGCTGCCAGCTGCAACAGGAGCAGCAACAGCACCAGCTGGATTACTGGCTGCAACAACTGGACGGCATTCCATCCTGCCTGACCCTGCCGACTGACCGGCCACGTCCCGCCCGCCAGACATTCAATGGCGACATGTTCAGCTGCCATCTGCCACAAGAGCTAAGTCTCGCGCTGGCCGCTTTTTCACGCCAGCATGGCATCACGCTCTATACACTGCTGCTGTCGTTTTATGCGCTGTTACTCGGCAAATACGCCCGCCAGGATGATATCTGCATTGGCACACCGGTATCCGGCAGGGACAACCCGGCACTGCAGCCGCTGATTGGTTATTTTGTCAATGCAGTGGTTATTCGCTGCCAGCTGTCCGGCAACCCGGATGTCATGGAACTGTTACGCCGGCTGCAGAAAACTGCACTGGCTGCGTTTGCCCACCAGGACATACCGGTGGAAAACGTGCTGGAAGCACTGCCGATTGAACGCAACCTCAGCTATCCGCCGGTGGCCCAGGCCGCCTTCAGCCTGATCAATGATGAACTGGCCAAACCCCTGCAGCTGGATGACCTGTGCATCACCCTGATGGATTATCCGCGTGTTGTCGCCAAATATGACCTGACCCTGATTGTCATCGAACAGGCGGGTGGCCTGCAGCTCAATTTTGAATACAACAGCGACCTGTTTGATCGCAGCACGATTGCCGGTATGGCCGGCCATTTCAGCCACCTGCTGCGCGAAAGCCTGGCCGACACCCACCAGGGCATTGAAGCCATCAGCCTGCTGGATGACAGCGAACTGGCCGATGCCGTTGGCCTTGATGCTGCGCAGGTGGAAACCATTTTGCCGCTGGCCACCCTGCAGCGGGAAATGACCCTGGCCCAATGGCTGCTGCCGGACTCACTGGCCAATACCCTGGGTTATCGTGCCGAGGTGGATTTTGTTGTTGATGCCGACCTGTGGCGCCAGGCCATACAACAGGTATGCGACCAGCAACCGGTTACCCGCACACTGCTGCGAGCCAATGCCAGGGCATATGGCGATATTGCCTACCAGTGCGTCATGCGCCAGCTGGACATCGAGCTGGAGGTGATGGACTACCGTGACCAGTGCCTGGATAACAATGCCGTTGACCGGCTGGTTGATGACTTTATTTATCGCCCGGCAGCCTACCGGCAGGGCATTTTTATCCGTTATGGCCTGATGCGGCTGGCTGGCGACAGGACGGTGCTGTTATTGTCTTCCCACCACGCGCTGCTCGATGGTGTCGCGATTGTGTTGATTGCCCAGCAAACAGCCCGCCATTATGAAGCCCTGTGTCGTGCGGAAAACCAGCCAGACCCGCTACCGGTTGCCGATACCGCCCGCCTGGTTGCAGAAGACCTGCGTCATACCAACAACAGCGAAGCACTGGCATTCTGGCGCCGCCGGCTGGCCGGCTGCGAGGCACCGGACTTTCCGCTTGCCCTTTGCAGCGACCCGCCACGCCAGATTGTCAAACGCCTGCCGCTATCACCTCAGCTGACCCGGCAGATCAAGCAATACTGCCGCCGGCAACGCATGACACCGGCACAATTGATCAAGCTGCTGTACTGCTTCCTGATTGCCAATTACTGCCGTACGGATGAATTCTATATCAGTGAATTCAATGCCGGCCGCAGCCGTGACAACGCCACATCACTGGGCTGTTATTTCACCCAGACGCCGTTTGTTTTTTCCGCCAGCCTGTTGCACAAGGGCAGCTGCATTGAAGACTGGTTTGACTACCTGCGCCAGTATCGCAAGGAAATCAAGCCGTTTGATGCCATCTCCACCGGCCAGCTGCGCAAACTGGCAGCCCAGGGCCGGCTGCACTTCATGTATAACTATTATCATTTTTTCCCGCAGCAGCAGACCATGATGGGTCATGCCATCACCTGCATTGAAACGCCACCGTTTATCGAGCAGACCGTGCAGTTTGTTGCCAAGGAACATGAGCAACACATCAGCCTTGAGCTGTATTACCCCAGTCATGTCTTCAATGATCTTGGCATGCTGCAGCGCCTGGCCGACCTGTGCCGGCAACTGACCGATGGTATTAGCGACATCGCTGACCTGTCACTGGTAGATGCCAGTGAACGGCAACAGCTGCTGCAGCAATGGAATGGCCCGGTTGACGACAGCGGCGGTACAGGCCATGTGCAATCGCTGTTCGAGGCACAGGCTGCGCGCACCCCGGATGCCATCGCCATCCGTGATGACCATGGCCAGCTCAGCTACCGGCAACTGAATGAACAGGCCAACCGCCTTGCCCACTGGCTGCACGGTAACGGCATCGGTACGGATGTCTGTGTCGGCATCTGCCTGCCACGCAGCATCCATGCAGTAACAGCAATTCTGGCCACCATAAAAGCCGGTGGTGCCTATGTACCCATCGACGCCAGCTATCCCCGCCAGCGTATTGACCACATGCTGGCCGAGGCACAAATCCACGTACTGATTACCGACAGCGACAGCAAGGCGCTGTTTGGCCACTACCAGGGTTTGCTGCTGTGCATTGATGAGGCGGAACCGCTGCTGCAGGCTGAGGCTACCGGCAACCTGCCTGTCACGGGTGACGATAACGATCTGCTGTATGTGATTTTCACGTCCGGCTCTACCGGCCTGCCCAAAGGCGCCGGGATTACCCACCGGGGAGAAATAAACCTGCTGCGCTGGTATGTGGAGGAACTTGCTTTCACCCCACAGTCACGTACCCTGATCATCAGTGCGCTCGGCTTCGACCTGACCCAGAAAAACCTGTTCGCACCACTGGTCAGTGGTGGCCAGCTGATTCTGTCACGGCTGGATTATTTTGATATTGACCACATTCGCCAGCTGATCAGCAGCCAGCAGATTACCCATATCAACTGCGCACCCAGTGCCTTTTATCCGCTGCTGGAAAACGCCGATCACTGGCCGCAACTGGACTCACTGCAACAGCTGGTTTTTGGCGGCGAGCCGATCAACAGCGCAAAATTGCTGCCGTGGCTGACAACAGCGGGCAGCAGGCTGCGCCTCAGCAACAATTATGGCCCGACCGAATGCACTGATATTGCCCTGTATTTCCCGGTCGACAATATCCGTCACTACACCGATCGCCCGATCCCCGCCGGCAAACCTAACGATAACGTTAATGTGTTTATCCTCAACCCGATGGCTCAGCTGCTGCCAGCCGGACTGGTGGGAGAAATTGCCATTGCCGGCAACGGCGTCGGCCGTGGCTACCTGAACAACGACGAGCGCAACCAGCTGCGTTTTATCAGCAATCCGTTCGGCAACGGCCGGCTGTACCTGTCCGGCGACCTGGGTTTTTATGATCATGACGGCAATGTGGTCTTTGTTGCCCGCAGCGATCACCAGGTAAAAATCAACGGCCTGCGCATCGAACTCGCTGAAATCGAGCAGGCCTTGCTGGCGGCCACACCGGCGACTGAAGCGCTGGTAACAGCAAACGACAACCGCCTGGTTGCCTACCTGCTGACCGATGTCTCACTGACGGCCGGCGAATACCGCCAGCGCCTGGCCGACCGGCTGCCAGCGTACATGATACCGGCTGCCTATGTGGCACTGGCCAAATGGCCACTTGGCGCCAATGGCAAGATTGACCGCAATGCGCTGCCGCAACCGGCTGACCAGGCCTCACTGATTGACTATGTCGCACCACGCGATGAGGTTGAAGAACAAATATGCCATATCGTTGCCAATGTGCTGGGGACAGCGCGGGTTGGCATTTATGACAACTTTTTTGATATCGGCGGCCATTCGCTGGCGGCTTCCCGCGCAATTGTGCAGATCCGTGAGCGCTTTGCGATGGATATTCCGTTGAACGTGCTGTTCGAGATGACCAGTGTGGAAAAACTGGCCGCCTATATCAAGGCGGCGCAATGGGCACAACAGTCAGAATCTGCCCGGCCAGACGCAGATGAAAACCGGGATACCGGTTTTATCTGAACACCGGTCAGAACAGTTTTTTCAGTTTGTCTTTCAGCTCGTCCTTGGCCTTGTCCTTGGCTTCCTGTTTTTGCTGCTGCTGATAATCCGCCAGCTGGGATTTCAACATCTCATCCAGCTGGCCAATACGCTGGTCAAGATCAGTCCCGCCGGCCAGCGGCTCCATGCCGATCCGGCTCAGCTGCGCATCCAGGCGTGCCGCCAGCTCATCTTCCAGCTGCTGCCTGAAGGCGGCTTTCCTGGCTGCCAGCTGCGCATCCAGCGCTTTTTTTAGTTGCTTGTCGATATCTGAGCGCAGATCGATATCCGGGCTGGCAGGCCGGCCACTGATATCCGCCTCAATGTCAAAACGCTGTATGCCGGCCAGTGCCTCCAACAGGGCTTTTGCCACGGCATTTTTTCCCTCGCCACGGAACTGCGCCTGCTGCACCTGTGCAAGCAGTTGGCCAGACAAACTGTCACGCGCCAGTCGTAACTCACCATGAATATCCGTCATCGCGCTGGCCAACTGCAACGGCAAGTCACTGCCGCCACTGATACGGTAGTTTTCCACACGCATATTGCTGACGGCAAAATCCGCCCGACTGTGGTTATCCACACCGCGATAATCAAACACCGCCGACAGTTCAAGATGGCCAATATTACGCAGTGCCGCTGAAGACAGCTGCAAGCGACTCGGCCTACCGAGAATATCCTGCTGATGGGTTACATCACGCAAGTCGACAGCCAGCGGGCCGGCCTCCAGCAAGGCCGAGGCATGCAGCTCGCGCAGCAGTATATCGGGCAATGGCTCAGCCTCGGCAAAGCGCACAAAACGGCCCTGCATACGCTGTTTTTTTGGCTCTGCTTTTTTCTCGTCACTGGCAAGGTACGGGCTCAATTTGCGGTACCAGTAAAGCGCCTGCTGCAGGTAGGTGGCCAGCTTGTCACCGAACAGCAACGCCGCGGCATTGCTGATACCCTGGTCATCCAGGCCGTATTTTCCGCTAATCCGCTCGACATCCTCGCCTGGCGCTTTTTGCAGGGCGCCGAGCTGCTGTGCCAGTTCCCGCTCACTGTTGCTGACAAAATCACTGGCTGACTGCAGCAATGCACGGTCATTGCGAATATCCTGCTTGAGCTGTTTCAATGCCGCTTCACGGGCACGAAAATCCTCCAGGCTGCTGATCTTGCCTTGCAAAATCGTGTCCAGCCGCTGCTGGTATTCGTCCAGCCGCTGCTGGTCTGGCAGCTGTTGCTGCAGCTCATGCCAGCGGTCTTTTTTGTTGTCGTAGCTTTGTTGCAGCTCATCACTGCGCTGGTCCAGCAGCAGTGGCTCGCGCTGCAGCAGGGTTTTGCTGTCCGGCAGATTACCGGCCAGGGCAGCAAACTGCTGGCTGGCAAACGACGGTTCCGCCGGCTCTTCACGCACAGCAGCCGGCTTTTTCTCCAGCGCGCCGGACTTGCTGCGTGGCGTATCAAAACGCATGCCTGTCACATCAGCCTGGTCGATGATCAACTGGCCCATCAATGCTTTCCAGGGATCAACCAGCAGGGCAATATGCTCGATAGTGACCACATTACGCATCGGTTGCCCGGCATCTGCCACCTGCAGGCCATGCAGTTCGATGCCGGCAGGTTGCAGCCTCAGTGACACATCCGCCAGCTCCACCTTTGCCCCGGCCAGGTTACTGCCCTGTTTTTCAATAACCGACTTCAGCAGCGAGTCGGCAAACAACAGGAAAAAACCGGCCAGCAGACCGACCAACACCACAAAAGCTGCCAGGCCCTGCCAGCGAATAACACTTTTCATCAGTGGCCCTCCATCCTGCCGGCGATTCCGGCCAGCATCTGCACCTGCTTGCTGGCCTTCAGCCAGCGCACCACACCCAGCCGGTTGATGTATTGCAAAAACTGCTGGCGATAACGGATGACCAGCCAGCGAAACAGCAGGAATGCCGGCAACAGCAACGCACAGCTGGCCAGGAAACTGCCCATGGTCAGGGTATTATTGAAATGCGCCAGGCGCCAGATATCCTGCTGGTACATCGCCGTCCAGAGGCCCTGCCATTGCGGATGGGTCAGTACATATTCACCAAGACGGATAAAGGCAGGATCCAGCAGGTAGGCCAGTGGTGTGCATAAAGCCAGCCCCAGCAACATTGCCGTGACATTGATACGCAGCAGGCAAACCAGCAACAAAACCAGCAGATTATGCAGGCTCATCAGCGGGGTAAAGGCCATAAAAAGCCCGAGACAAAGGCCGCCGGCAATTTGCCATGGTGCAACATCACTGCCCAGCAAACGGAGAAATTTGACAAGCTGTTTGATCATAGGTCACACCTTGTGTTGCAGTATTGGCATGCTGTTGCAGCTGCTGTCACAACGCCAGCTGTAGCGCTTTCTCCAGACATTGCCGCGCATGTTTTTCATCATTGCGCCGATCATGGTATGCGGCCAGATAACGGTAGGCCTCAGCGCCTGGCTGAAGTTGCAGGCTGTGCTCCAGCGCCTGGCGGGCTTCATCCAGCTGGCGATTTTTCAGTAACAGAATGCCGCGCGCCAGTGCCAGTTCGGCACTGTCGCCATGACGCTTGTGCAGGTCCTGCAAAAACGCCAGCGCCTGGTCGTCATTGTCATCCACGCTCAGTGCATACGGCACCAGACAGGCCTTGTCAAAACCTGCCTGCAGATGGCGCAGCAGCAGCTTGTGCGCCCGCTCGCGCTCACCGCAGGCCAGCAGTGCCCGGCCATACCACGGCAACACCGGATCATGTGCAATCGTGCGGGAAAAGGATTTCCAGACCATCCGGACAGCCTGGGCGCTGCCGGTCTCCTGTGCCTGCTGCAGCAGGCAACGGGCCGCCTGCAACAGCAAATGGCGCTGCAATGGCACATGCAAGGGCGGTACTTTGCGGCTTAATGCCGGCAGCAGGGAACGCAGCTCATCATGGCGACCGGCAGTAACAAACGCTGTCACGGCGCGCTGCAATACCGCGATATGCCGGCCATCGCTGCGTAACAGGCTGTCAAGCAATTGACCGGCCTGTTGCAGCTGGCCTGAGGCGAGCAAGGTGTCATAACGCAACAGCGTCAATAACGGCTGGGGTGGCTGATCCAGCTGCAGTGCCTGCTGCAGGTACTGGCTGGCAGTTTCCGGCACACCGGCATCCAGCGCGGCACGGGCGGCCAGCAACAACGGCTGCGCATCCTGACTGCGTGAATGCGCCACCCGACCGGCTTCAGTGACGGCGGCTGAATAATCCTGTTCCAGCAGGGCCTGCACACTGTTGCGATGGTGCCGCAGCCGGCGCTGCACGGACTGGCGACGCGCCAGCAGCGCCAGCCTGCTGATGTTGTGCAGCAAACGAATCGACAGATAAAACAATAAAACCAGCGCAAACAGCAGCAGCATGGCCACCCAGACACTGGTTTCAACAGAATAATGATTGTAGTAGAGCAGCACATATCCGGGACCGTGCTGCTTGATCACATCGGCGACCCACCAGGTCGCCGACAGGGCCAGCAGCAGCCAGAGAAATACCCGGATCATGGTGTCTGTCCCGCCGCTTACTGCTGGCGCATGCGATCGGCCAGGTAACGCTTCAGCTCTCGCTGGGAAACGGCAAGATCCGGCAAATCATGTTCAACACGCACCTTGATCAGTTTTTCCAGCTGGCCGGTGACCATCTGGGTGCGGAAATTGTCCGGCGTGAAATACTGCAGCACCCAGCGGCGCACCTTGGACAAACTGTCATCATAAATGCGCTGATCGCCACGCAACAGGCCGGTCTGGGCATGCTCCAGAGCCAGGCGGATACTGTCACGCAGATTGAGCAGCTGTTCTTCTGACAGCAAGGCTTTCAGCTCTTCGCTGTCGTGACGGCGAATGGTGATATAACCGGCAAATGCCTCGTTGATATCAGCCAGGATGCCCGGCGCCTTGGCTGCCTCGCCATCCTCACCAGCCGCCCCGGCCGGAATGGCAGTCGGCACCAGTGGCAGCTTTTCAATCATCTCGCCGATACTGACCAGCTCGGCATAAGTACCCGGCACATCAACCTCACGGTACATTTCCATTGAGGCAATATCCTTGGCAATGGCAACACGCACATCCAGCAGGCCCTGGTCTTCCTTGGCCAGCTCACCGATCAGTGCTTCGGCTTTGCGCAGCAAGGCCAGCGCATTTTTCACATCCTGCTTGATCATGATGCGCACCGAGGCCATTTTCAGCAGGTATTCCACTTCAGCCAGCAGCCAGTTCTCCTGCGATATGTTCTGCTGCATGCGGCCAACGTCTGACTTGACCCGCGCCATGTCTTCCTCCAGCAGGCGCAAATGATCGGTAATAATCACATCCTGGCTCTGGCCATCTGCCGTCAGCTTGGCGAGGCTTTTCTTGAATTCCTGGACTGCCTCGTTTTTGACACCCAGCTGGGTTTCCACCTTGGCGACATACTGGTGCAGCAACTCCATCTCGCCCTGTTGCTGTTTCCACAGATAATAGCCGCCGGCCAGTAGCGCACCGATTACCAGCAGCAAAAATACCGACAACCACAGGGCGAAACCGCGTTGCCCGGTGATGCCTGCAGAATGATTGACGATGGAAGCTGTTGCAGAATTATTATTCTTCACGACCCGTACCCTTTCAGTTATTGGCTTGTTCAAGCGCATCCATTATTGCATCAAGGCCGGCGTTGCGCGCACAGATCACCCGGTTGAACCCGAGCTCGCTGGCATGGCGTGCAACACGCTGGCCAGGCACAATGATTGTGACATCCTCTACTGACTGTCTGACCTTGTCGATGATAGCCTGATCCAGCAAGGCCTGTATAGTTTCGCTGCTATTGAGCAGCAAAAAATCAGGGGCTGGTGACAACAACGCCGCCAGCGTGCCCGGCGGGTAAACCACTGGCTGGCGCCGGTACAGGTTGCAGTACTCCACCGTGGCACCACGCTGTTGCAACACCGTGCGCAAATGGTCGCGCCCGCCGTCGGCGCGACAGATCAGCACACGATCACCGGCCACTTGCTGCAATGCCGGTTGCGCCAGCAGCTCCTCACTGTTCATTGCCTGACGGCCCGACACCGCAGCCACACCATGGCTGGCCAGCGCTGCTGCTGTCGCCTTGCCAATCGCATACCAGTGCAAGGTCGCCGGCAATACCGGCCAGGCCGCTGCAATCCACGGCCATGCCGCAGCCACGGCATTGGTGCTGACAAAAATCAGGTGCCGGTAATGATCAAGATTGGCAATCTGGCGGCGAATCAACGCGCATTGAGGCGCATCCTGCGGCTCCGAAAAAGGCGTAATCGACAACAAGGGCAGGCTATCAGTGCGGTAACCTGCCGCCGCCAGTGCCGCTTCCAGCGCCTCATTCTGGCCGTCAGGACGGGTCAGCAGCACCCGTTTCATGGTGCGTAAATGGCTGCCAGCAGCTCTCCGGCTCCCTGCGCCAGCAGTTGCTCGGCCACCTCGACACCCAGCGCAGCCGCCTGATCTGCC
>DATCSZ010000269.1:0-1128 GCA_036568205.1 Pseudomonadales bacterium | reverse complement strand
CCGCTCGCCGGTCTGCGCCACCTGCTGCTCAGCAGGTCGTTGTTCTGCATGCTGTTGTTCTACATGTTGTTGTTCCTCGGGCTGCAAGGCCTGCAACCGACTTAACAGTTCCAGTTGTCCCTGTTTATCACGGTAAATGCTGGCCGCTATGCCACTCAGGCTCAGCTCATCGATGGCGAGCTGCCGCTCCCTATAACGCACATTGTTTATCTGCAGGCTGTCAAATGCCACCAGCTGCGGTGCATCCAGTGCGGTTTTCCCCGACATGAGTCGCCAGTCATCGAGACCAATAGTCTTCACCTCCAGGTTGTCCATGCTGTGCAGGGCCAGGCCGGATAATGTAATATCGGCGACGCTCAGCAATGACTGCTGATGTTTTTTATCCTCCAGCGCAATAGCCGATATCTGCAAACGGCCATTGACCTGCAGGCGTTGTGCTGCTGGCTTGCCCGCATCGAACAGCAGCGAACCCAGCCATTGGAAACCGTCAAGCTGCAGGCAGAGGTGCTGGTCTTTATCTGCCATCCGGTGACAGGCCCGGATGCTGCGCAAACTGATATTGCCCAGTTCGATCGGCCAGGCCGCGCCGTTATCCGCTGCTGCGGCCTGCGGCGACGGCTGTTGTTGCCCGCCCAGCCGGATGCCGGCAACCGACTGCAGGCCGCTGGCATCCTGCATGGAATCCAGTCGCAGGCCGTTGAGTTCGATGTTTTCTATGTATAGCCGTTTGTGCAGCAGCGGTTGCCAGGCCAGATCCAGCTGGAAGTTTTGCAGGCTGAAGCCCCTGCCCTGGGCATTTTGTCCATGGGCATTGCGCACACTGATGATGCCGTCGTTGAAATCGATGCCAATTTTTTCGATGCTGGCTTCCACGCCCTGCTGCCGTAACCAGTAGACCGCTGCCATATTGGCAATAATGGGCAAAAATGCCAGTAGCAAGGCAACCAGTATCAGCAGGCCCACCAGGCCGAACGAGATCCATTTTATGCTGCGAGGAAATTTTGCTGCTGTGGCAGGACGGGATTCGGCATTCATGGTTCAGGCCCTGTTGTCATTTGGAGTATCTGCCGAATGGCACTAAGTTAAGCTTCCTGCGCCAAAAAAGGACGTCATTCCGGCATGTTTCTG
>DATCSZ010000268.1:0-5013 GCA_036568205.1 Pseudomonadales bacterium | reverse complement strand
ACCAGCACGTCATAGCTGTCGTCAATGCCATTGCCCAGCGTGTCGCGGCCCAGCGAGCCTTCCAGTGCGTCCGGAATGCCGTCGCCGTCACTGTCGATGTCGCGATAATTCGGCACGCCGTCATTGTCATGATCGGCCAGCCACTGGCCGCTGGCCAGTGCTTCGCTGATGCGCACTTCGGCCAGCAACTGGGCGACCAGCTCGCCCTGGAAGGCCGGGCTGATATCAAAGCCGTGAATGGCTGCATCAAATACATCGGCAATGCCGTTGTTGTTGCTGTCGACACTGTAAGGCATGTTTTCGACAATATCCGGGATGCCATCGCCGTCGCTATCGATATCCAGGAAATCCGCTACCCCGTCGCCATCGGTATCGCGCGGCACACCGTTGATGTCAGTGCCGGCCTCAATAATGTCAGGGATCAGGTCACCATCACTGTCACTGTCACGGAAATTGGGCACGCCATCCTGGTCCTGGTCAAACAATGGGTCAAGGCCGGAATGGATGTCGCAGATGTCACGGCTGGTTGGGCTGCCATCGGTCGCGTCCGGGAAATTGTTGATGGTCACCAGCGTGCACGAGGCGGGCTGGCCATCGCCGCGATCCAGCGGGTCGAGGACATTCGGTACGCCGTCATTATTGTGGTCGCCATACGGGTCAATGCCGCCACTTTCGCTGGTATTGTCAATGCCGTCACTGTCGGCATCGTTTTCCTGGGCATCGGCAATGCCGTTGGCATTGCGGTCACGGAAGCTGAGCGGGTTGCCGGGGTCGCTGCCGTCGGCAATTTCAAACGGGTCCAGCACGCCATCACCATCGCTGTCTTTCAGCAGCACAAAACGTACGGTGACCGTCCAGTCGACGCTGGCGCTGTTGTTGTCACTGTCCACTGCCCATAGCGTCAGCCGGTAGATATTGTCGCCATCGGCATCGGACGGGTTGGCATACCGTTGGGCGGCCAGCGTAAGCCGGCCGCTGCTGCTGTTAATGGCAAACAGTGCACTGTCCGGGCCTTCCAGGTAATAAGTCAGCGGCGGCCGGAACGCGCCGGACGTTGATGGCGGCGGGCTCTGGTAGGTCTGCCCTTCGTCAACCTGGTCGTGACGGGCCTGCAGGGTAAAGTTGAGTGATGGCAAATCCAGTACGGTGACGCTGAAGGCCAGGCTGGCCTGGTTGTTTTTGCTGTCCGTGGCCAGCAACGTGACGTCATAACGATTGTCGAGATTCTGGTCCTGCGGGTTTTCAAAATCGCGTGCCGGCAGGCTGACCACGCCGGTGCTGCTGTTGACAGTGAAAAGGGCGGCATCGTTGCCGGCCAGGCTGTAGCTGATGCTGCCGAGGTAGCGGTCAGTAATCACCGGCTGTGGTGACACCCAGGCCGTGTTTTCATAAACCGTGCTGTTGCTGATGCCGGCAATGGCAAAACTCAGTGGCGGTTCTTCCTGCAAAGTGACCTGCCAGTGCAGGGCTGCCTTGTTGCCATCACCATCGGTGGCGACCAGGATGACGTTGTGAATATTGTCGCCGTTTTTGTCCAGCGCCGGATCGGCCCAGCGGGCCGGCATGCTGACCACGCCGGTCATGGCATCAGCACTGAACAGCGAGGAGTCATCGTTAAACACCAGCCACAGCACAATCTGGAAGTTGTTCATGCCGCTGAATACCGGCAACACCTTCAGGTAATCCAGGTTGTCCAGCGGGTTCAGGCCGTCACTTATCAGCGCGTAGCTGATGGCACCGCTGATGGTGCCGCTGACGGCCGGCATCGGGCTGTTATAGGCGGTGTTTTCCATCACACTGGCATCGCTGATGCCGGTCAGGCTAAAGGCATGACCGGCAGCTGGCAGCAGCAGGGCCAGCCACAAGCAATAACAGCGCAGCATCGGCAGGTATAACAGGCGCATCGTGTAAACCGTCATTATTGTTGTAATGACAGCATACTAGTCGATAAACGGCAGGTTGATAAGGACAGGCGGAACAAATTACACAATTGTATAGTGTTCAGTTTTTGTGCCGGTACAGCAGCGATGCCGAGCCGACACCACAGGCAATAATATTTTTGAACGCATCGCTGCCGCTGACCGGCAGTGGCTGCACCTGCTGGCTGCTGACATGCAGCACTAGGCCGGTGGACGGGTTGGGGGCGGTGGGTACAAACACCGTACTGGTTTGTCCGTCACTGTCCATCAGGAAACCGGTCATCCAGGTGTCGTTGCCCCACGGGCAGACCAGCACCGGCTGGGAAAACACCGATTTTTTGTCCGGCGACAGGAAGTAACCGACCAGCTCTTTCAGTGACTGGTAGCCGGGAAAGCGGTTCAGCACCAGCGATTCGGTTTTTTCCACAATAAAGGCACCCAGCCTGTTGCGGATCAGCATGCCGGTAACAAAACAGATGCCAATCAGCAACAGCAGGACCAGCATCTGGGCAAACCACAGTGACAGCCCCAGCTGCTGGCTGGCGAAATCGACCAGTGGCAGTGTGCTTTCGTGCACAATTGCGGTCAGCCAGATCAGGATATTGAACAGCAAAAAGGCTGGCAGCAGCACAATCACGCCGCCCAGCAGGGTGGGCTTGATAAAGTCGTTGAGCATGGTGCGAATACGACCGTCAGCCATGGTTCACCTGTGCGGCCGGCGGCGGGATAATATGCAGGTCACGCTGCGGGAACGGGATGTTGATACCGTGGGCAGCCAGGCTGGTTTCCAGCTCCCACAGATAGCTGCCGTGCAGGTTCTTTTTGCCCAGGTTACGTCGCGGGTCTACCCATACTGCCAGCTGGAAGTCGAGACTGCTGTCGCCAAAGTTGACCAGCCAGACATCCGGCTCACGACCGGGCTCGTTGAGGGTGAATTCCACCCGGGCGGCCGCTTCCAGCGCGGCCTGGCGCACGCGGTCCTTGTTGCTGCCATAGGCTACACCGAACGGGATCAGCAGGCGGCGGGTCGGGTCGCCCAGCGTCCAGTTGGTTACCCGGCCGTTCACAAACTCTGAATTGGGCACCAGGATATCCAGGTTGTCGCGGGTCAGGATCTGGGTGCTGCGGATATTGATGGCCTGGACAAAGCCGCTGACGCCGTTGTCGAGTTCAATAAAATCACCGACTTTCAGGCTGCGCTCCAGCAGGATGATAATGCCGGAAAAAAAATTGTTGAAGATTGACTGCAGGCCAAAACCGATACCGACGCTGAGTGCCGTCGCCAGCAGCGCCAGGTGGCTGATGTCAATGCCCAGTGCGGACAGCGCCACCATCAGGCCGATGGCCAGGATCAGGTAGTGGCCAAAACGTTCAAGGATATACAGGGATGAGGCATTGGCCGGGTCGGAGCGGCTGCGCAGGCGGACAAAAAAGCGGCTGCTCAGGCGGGTCACCAGCCAGGTGGCCAGCAGTGCCAGCAGGCTGAACAGGATACTGTTGGTGCTGATCACGGTGTTGCCAACGGTCAGCAGTGGCTGGTTCAGCAGCTGGAGCAGCTCAGCGCGGGTCATGGGCAGGCCGGCAGGTGTTTTGCTGTCACCGGCTTACAGCGCTTCCTGGTCGGTTTCACCGGTGCGGATACGGATGACCTGCTCCAGCGGGGTGACAAAAATCTTGCCGTCGCCAATCTTGCCGGTATTGGCCGCCTTGATGATCGCTTCGATAGCGGCATCCACCTGGTCATCGGCAGCGGCCACCATGACCTTGATTTTGGGCAGGAAATCGATCACGTATTCGGCACCACGGTAAAGCTCGGTATGGCCTTTCTGGCGACCAAAACCCTTGACCTCTTCCACTGTCATGCCGGACAGGCCGATCTCGGACAGGTTTTCCCGCACGTCTTCGAGTTTGAATGGCTTGATGATGGCGGTGATCATTTTCATGGCAGGGTCTCACAGGGTTGGCAGGAGCAGTCTCGGCGCATTCTAGAAGGTTAAAAACAGTGCTGCAAGTCATCTTTTGTGACGATGCCGCAGCAGGCTTTGCGATGCAGTCAGCGCTTTGTACTGATGCTGCTGGCAGTCGTGGCTGCCTGCCATATGATGGTCGGCAGACAACAAAAATAAAGGTAGTGGTCATGGCCCAGTCCTATCGCCAATTTATTCTCAATACCCTGCAGCTGGAACCGCTGGTGATTGCCGGTGAGCAGTCACGACTGAAACATGACATCTGGCAGCATCAACAACGCATCCGCCAGATCCGCCAGCGCACGCTGGTGGCCGCGGGGGCGGCAGCGTGGCTGTTGTTGCTGGGTTTGCTTGTGCTGGCCGGCGTCGCTGTGCTGCCTGCTGTGTTACTGGCGTTGCTGGCGCCGGCCGCGCTGGCGGCTGCCAGTCGCTGGACCGCCTTGCCGGCGCTGATCGAACCCTGGCTGCCCTGCCGGCGAGAACGGCGCCTGATTGCCCAGGCACAAGCCGAGATCAGTCGCCTGCGCCAGCGTGCCATCACCTATCAGCAGCATCTGGAGCCGGCCAATGGCCCCGGTTTGCTGGCCGTGTTTGCCGATATTCTTACCCATCCGGCCTATGTGTCCTGTTTTTCCGTGATCCAGCGGCGACGTTTTGTGGATTTGTCGATCAGCGGCCAGGGCAGTTCGGTGGATATTATTGATTATGCCAGCCTGCTGCTGGAGCTGAAAAACACCTGTTATGAGCGTTATTGCAGTGCTGCCAGCCTGGTTGAGCAGGTGATGCCGCAGAACAAGATTGAAGTGGCGCTGGCGTATGCCAGTCTGCTTGGGCAAAAGCAGCTGAAAGTTGATGCCGATGACGTGCGTTTTGCTGCATTGATTGGCCTTAATGCCTTGCTGACCTGCCAGCAGCAGGGCCTGCCGGCACAATGGCATACCCGCGAACACCGGCGCTGGGAGCTGGCCAGGCAAATCCTGCAACTGGCTTTTCAGCAAAAAACCCTGGCTTTGGCCAAGGTACTGGTCGAGTTTGAGCAGCTGCAGCAACAGCCTGCCCGCCGCATCGCGCTGTAAACATTGCAACAATAAAAAAGCCGCCCGCTGTTTCACCGGCGGGCGGCTTTT
>DATCSZ010000267.1:0-7820 GCA_036568205.1 Pseudomonadales bacterium | reverse complement strand
GGAGCTGAAACTCGGTGTGGTCACCGCCATGGTGGGCGGGCCGTTTTTCCTGCTGCTGATCTACCGCATGCGCAACGAGGTGTACTGATGCTGATTGATGCCAATGAACTCAGCCTTTTTATCGGCAAGCAATGCATTGTTGACAAGGCCAGCATACAGATTCCGTCGGGGCGCATTGTCGGCCTGATTGGCCCCAATGGCGCCGGCAAAACCAGCCTGCTGAAAATGCTGGCCCATGTGCTGCCGGCCAGCAGCGGTGATTATCATTTTGCCGGCCAGCCGATTGCCAGCTACAGCGAGAAAACACTGGCCCGGCAGATAGGCTACCTGGCCCAGGATGCCACCGCCCACTGGCCGCTGACAGTACGCCGGCTGGTAGAACTGGGGCGGTTGCCATACCAGGGCTATCGCAAGGCATTGAGTGACGAGGACAGCCGGGCCGTTGCCAACGCCTGCGCCCTGTGTGAGGTGGAACACCTGCTGGATCGTATCGCCACCACCCTGTCCGGTGGCGAAAAAACCCGGGTATTCCTCGCCCGGCTGCTGGCTGCCCGGCCACAGGTGATTTTTGCCGATGAGCCGATCGCCGCGCTGGACCCCTACCACCAGCTGCATGTCATGGAAATCCTGCAGCAACATGCACGCAACGGTGGCACCGTGCTGGTGGTGATGCACGACATCAACATGGCCAGCCGCTTCTGTGATGAACTGATCCTGTTAAACCACGGAAAAATCGTCAGGAGCGGCAGCATCAGTGAACTGCTGGCAGACAAGCTGCTGGCTGACACCTACGGCATTACACTGAAAATGTTCTGTGATGATGATGCCTACTCGCTGGTGCCATGGCAGCGTGTGCATTCACCCTGAAGGCATTGGCCGGCTGCGGCTTTCGCATGACCTCCCGGCGCCCGGTTCACTCGTCCACAAACCGGCCCAGCCGTTGCTGCAACAGCCGGTTCTGCTGTAACAGGCGATCACGCTGGTCCAGCAAATCCAGTACCAGCGCAATGCCCTGCCAGTTGATATCCAGATCCTGCTGCAAACGGGCCGCCTTTTGCAGCAACAGCTGGCTGTGCTCATCAAACTGCCAGCTGCCCGGATCATTGCCCTGCAACGGCTCAACAATGCCGTAACTGATGACTTCACAGACCAGGGCATCGGACAACGGCACACACTGGCACAGCTGGTAAAAACTGATGGTCATGGTTTTGCTGTTCATGATTGACTCCATTGCCGGCGGGGATCAAATGCTGCCTTCTCGGCCAGCTGGCGCCACAGGCTTTCTGTTTCTGCCGAATGCCGCTCCGGTATGACAATTTTCAGCACCGCATACAAATCGCCCTTGCCGGCCAGTCCCTTGCCCTTGATACGCAGTTTCTGGCCGCCCTGGCTGGCGGGTGGAATGCGCAGCTGGATTTTGCCCGTCAGGGTCGGCAGGGTGATTTTTTCGCCCAGCGCTGCTTCCCACGGCGCCACTGGCACGGTGATATACAAATCATGGCCATCCACATCAAACAACGGGTGCGGCACCAGCCGGATATGCAGGAACAGGTCACCTGGCTGGCCGCCATCGGGTCCTGGTGCCCCCTGGCCTTTCAGGCGGATGCGTTCTCCATCGACCACACCGGCCGGGATTTTCACTTTCAGCGATTTATTGCTGTAGACCATGCGACCGTGGGCATCCACCACCGGCACCCGGTATGACACACTTTTGCTGATATCCCCGAGGGTATCTTCAAGAAACAGCGGCATTTCCAGCTCCACATCCTGGCCACGGAACAGGCCGCTGTCGGCACGCTGCTGGAAACCGCCGGCACCACCAAACATCTGGTTGAAGAAATCGGAAAAATCGCCACTGAAATGCGCATCGCCTGCGGACTGCCAGCCCGGCGGCGGCTCAAAACCGGCGCCTTGCTGGCGGCCACCATATTGGCGCAGCTGGTCGTATTCGGCACGTTTGTCCGTATCGTGCAACACCTCATAGGCTTCGCTGACTTCCTTGAATTTGTCCTCGGCATCGGCCTCCTTGCTGACATCCGGGTGGTATTTCCTGGCCAGCTTGCGATAGGCCTTTTTTATCTCGTCGGCACCGGCCTTGCTGTCAACGCCGAGAATGGCGTAATAGTCTTTGAATTCCATAAGCCCACTCACTGATAGAAACGTCCACACTATAGCCAAACGGCACGCGTCCGGCCATGATCCCTGTCAACATGGCAGCTGTTGTTCAATTTTCAAGGGTGAGCAAAGATGGCCTGTGTGATAGCTGAACAGGCTGATTGCCGACACCGGGATAGTCAACGCCGGCAAGGACAGCTGCGCCAGCCGCTCTGCCAACAGCCGCACGGCAAATGGCTGGCGATACAGGCCGAGGGTCAGGTGAGGGGTAAACGGCACATCACGGTCATCGGCAAAGCAGCCCAGCAATGCCCGGCGTAACGCCGCCAGCCGTCCGTCACTGTCAATCACCTCAACAAACGGCGCGCCGGCAAAGCTGCTGACCGCGCCGGTCTGCAGCTGCCACGGCCCATTCATTGCCGAGCGGATCAGCGCGGCCTGCCGTGCCAGCTGCCGGCCATCGGTTTCATCCGGCTGGCTGGCTTGCGGCATGACAAAGCCGGCGGCATACAGGGTGATATGTTCACTGCGCTGGTAATCAGGGCGCAAAAACGGCGACAGCCGCTGGCGCAGCCGCTGCATTTCCCGGCCCAGTTGCGCATCTTCCACGGCAATGCCCCAGAAGCAGAATTGCGGCCGGCCCCGGTGCCAGTCAGGCCAGTGCAGGCGATCGCTGGCGCTTACCTGGTCCAGCTGCAGAAACTGCTGCCAGACGGCAGGAAAGGCATGGCCTTGCTCAGAAATCGACGCCACGCCGTGCCTTGATGCCGGCGGTAAAGGCATGCTTGATGTCGCTGATCTCGGCCACCGTGTCGGCCAGTTCACGCAAGGCCGTGCCGCCACCGCGTCCGGTAACCACCACACTTTGTTCAGCAGGCCTGTTGCGCAGCGCATCCAGCACCCGCTGTTCATCCAGGTATTTGTAGGCCAGCATATAGGTCAGCTCGTCCAGCACCACCAGGTGATAGCTGTCATCGGCCAGCAACTTTTCGGCATGTGCCCAGGTTTCCTCGGCCGCCTTGATATCAGCACTGCGATCCTGGGTATCCCAGGTAAAGCCGGTACCCATCTGGTAAAAATACACTTCCGGGTGTTTTTCCTTCAGGAAAATTTCCTCACCGGACAGCTGCACACCCTTGATAAACTGCACCACACCGACCTTGTAGCCATAACCGAGGCTGCGCATCACCATGCCAAAAGCCGAACTGGACTTGCCCTTGCCATTGCCGGTTAACAGAATCAGTACACCGCGCTCGTTATCGGCCTCGGCAATACGCTGGTCCACTTTTGCCTTCTGCTTTTGCATGCTGGCCTTGTGCTTTTTTTCTTTGTCTGTCATGACAACTCCTGCTTAATGGCTGGCGCTTGATAATTTGTCCATCAGCGCAAAAAGAACACCAGAAACAACAAAGGTCAGGTGAATCAGCACCTTCCAGATCACTTCATGTTCCGAGTAGGCGCTGACATTGATATAGACTTTCAGCAGCTCAATGGCCGAGATCGCCACAATCGACCCGATCACCTTGATCTTCAGTGCCGAGAAGCCCACCTTGCCCATCCAGCCCGGCTTGTCCTCATGGTCATCGACATTGATTTTCGATACAAAACTCTCATAACCACTGAAGATAATGATAAACAGCAGGTTGGCGATCAATGACAGATCCACCAGCGTCAGGATGCCAAGAATCACATCACTTTCGCTCAGCGAGGCGATGTCCAGCAGCAAGTGCAACAGCTCGCCAACAAACTTGAACAGCAGCAACAGTACCGAGATGACCAGGCCAACATAAAAAGGCACCAGCAACCAGCGACTGGCAAACAGGGTTCGCTCAAAACGGTTTTCAATCGACATCAGTTATCCTCGCTTGTATCCGGCGCTGACAGCTCATCTGCCGGTGGCTCAACCAGCTCGATAATCTGCAGTCGCTCAACATCATGATCATTGTGCAGGGGTTCCAGCGGTGGCAGCTGCTTGCTGGCCTTGCTGGACAACTGGCCAAAACGCTCGACCTTGCCATACAAGCCCTGCTGCCCCACCAGCGCCTTCACGGTATTGTTATAGTGATTGGTAACGGTGCCCAGCGTGCCACCGAGCTTGTGCAGCCGATCGGCCACCAGGCACACCTGGTTGAAGATATCGCCGGCGCGCTCGCTGATTTCCCGCGCTTCCTTGTTGCTCTGGTCCAGCATCCACAAATTCGCTACCGTGCGCAGTACCGGCACCAGTGTGGTATGCGACACCAGGATAACGTTTTTGTTATAGCCATAACCAAACAGGTCCTTCTGGTGTTTCAGCGCCTCGATATAGGCCGGCTCAATCGGCATGAACATCAATACAAAGCTGGGGCTGCGTACCCCGATCAGGTTGCTGTAATCCTTGCCGGCCAGGTCATCAATATGTTTTTTCACTGCCTGCACGTGTTCATCCAGTGCCAGTGCCTGCTGTTGTTCATTGTCAGCGGCAATCAGCCGGTCGTAGGCATTCAGCGTCACCTTGCTGTCGATAATAATGTGCTTGCCGTCCGGCAGCTTGATCAGGTAATCGGTCTGGCGTGAACGGCCCTCGCCATCCTTGAACGCAGTTTGTTTTTCATAGTGGGCATTTTCCACCAGGCCACTCATCTGCAAGGTACGTTCCAGCTGTGCCTCACCCCAGGCGCCGCGCTGCTGCGAATCGCCTTTCAAGGCACGCGCCAGGTTGCCGGCTTCATCCTGCATTTTCAGGCCAACTTCCAGCACCTTGCGGATTTCCGCTTCCAGTGTGGTATTGCCACGCAGGGTTTCACTGTGCACATCATTGACCCGTTTCTGGAACGCCTCGATCTGCTCACGAAACGGTTTCAGCAGCTGCTCGATGGATTGTTGGCTGCTGTGGCTGAAATCCCTTTTTTTCTCGTCAAAAATACGGTTGGCCAGGTTCTCGAATTCCTGGGCCAGCTGCTTTTTTTGCTGCTCCAGCTGCTCCTGCTGCCGACGATGGCCGGCTTCACGCTCGCGATAGCCGGCTTCCAGCCGTGCCTGTTCGGTTTGCAGTTGCAGCGCCTGCTGTTGCAGTTCGCGGTTTTCCTGCTGCAAACGTTCCAGCTGTGTGAGCAGCTGCTGCTGTTGCTGCTGCCCTTGTTCACGTGCCGAACGCTCAGCGGCCAGTTGCTCACGCACCACCTGGCCGCTGCGATTGCCTGCCAGCCAGGCATAGCCTGAAACCAGGCACAGGATAATCGCCAGGCCCAGCAACAGCGGCATTATCACGTCTGCCATATCAGCCACCTGCCTTGCTGCAACGGGCAACAAACGACTGCGCCTGGCTGCGATCAAATGGCCAGCCCAGTTCCACACCGCTGTCCGGATGGCACAATACCGGAATGCGCACACCGTAGGTTTCCAGCAATGCATCGTCGCTGGCAATATCCACTTTCTGCATAAAACGGCCCTGCTGCTCCATCACCGGCCAGAGGATATCCTCAGCCAGCTCACACAAATGACAGGCCGATGTGGAATAAAGAATAAAATCACGCATTCAGAACACTCCCATGTCAAGGCCGGCGGCAATGCCTTCGGCCAGTTCGGCGCATTGTGCCAGCGCCTGCTTATCCGGTTCACCATAAACAAACAGCGTTGGCTGTATTTTTTTTGCCTGCATGCCGGTAAAAATCCTGTCCAGCTGACGTTCGCAGTTGCTGCCATCATTGCCACAACCGATCACCAGCGCATACGGCAATGCCGTTTTGCCGGCCCGCTCCAGCGGGTAAAACACCCGGTCAAGAAAATCCTTGATGCCACCGGCAATCTGGCCGAAATTTTCCGGGCCAATCAGCAACAGCGCATCGGCGGCCAGCATGTCGCTGCTGTTGGCATCCACTGCCCGCCGCATGGTGACAAGCACTCCCGGCTGTTTGCTGGCAGCAGCCCAGGCGGCCAGCGCCAGTTGCTGGTTACGACCGGATTGCGAATGGAAGACAATCAGCAGTTGTTTTTCCGTCATGGCTTGTCCAGGGCAGGAGTGGCGCGCTGAAAGGACAGGATAGCCGGGGTAAACACCAGGTCAGCCGCCAGCGCGCTGAGGATCAATACCACACCCAGCATACCCAGCTCGCGATTCCAGGTAAATGCCGACAACAGGAATACCGCGAAGCCGGCAGTCAGCATCACACTGGAGCTGACCAGCGCGCCCTTCACTTCGCGCACCGCATCCAGAATGGCCTGGTTTCTTTCGCTGCCTTTGGCCAGTTCCTCATTGAATCGGGCAAACAGGTGTACGGTGTCATCGACAGCAATGCCAATGGCAATACAAAAGGCAATGCCCGGCAGCGGGTTCAGCGCCTGGCCAGACAAAGCATAAATGCCAAGACCGAACACGATGGGCAGCAGGTTGGGAAAAATACTGCCCAGCGCCAGTCGGATATCACGAAACACAACAAAAATCGTCAGGACCACAAACACCATGGCTGTGAGAACGCTGTCTATCAGTTCGTGAGTCAGTTTGTTCATGCCCTCATAGGCAACCGGGATTTCGCCGGTCATGCGCACCCGGATGTTGCTGTCTTTGGTCAATTCGGCAGCATAATGATGCAGCCGGGTCTGCAGCTGCATGATACGTTCGGCACCCAGGTCCGGCAGGTTGCTTTTAATGCGGGCATGGGAAAAATCCTCACTGACCAGCTGCTGGACAATGCCATCACTGCTGCCTTCAGCCAGCAGCAACAGCTGGGCAATCGCATTGGCATCATCCGGCAAGGCCTTGTCACTGCCCATGGCCTGGTTCAGCGAGCCAAGCACCGAAGCCAGGCTCAACACACTGTTGCTGCCTGCCTCTCGCTGCAGCCACTCGCCCAGCTGGTGCAGGATAAACAATCCCTGTGGTGTGCGAAAATCACCGGCCTCACCCAGCAGTGAAATTTCCACCGGCAGTGCGCCTGCCAGCTCGGTATCCAGCACATTACCAGCCAGCACCTGTGGATGGTCATCATCGAGCATGTCGCTGAGAAAATAATCATAATCGGCATGGCTGGCCAGCCAGCTGCCGGCCAGTAATACCGCCACCCCGGCCATCGTCACCTGACGCCGGCCTCGTGGCGCGATACAAAAACCGACCATGCGCTGCAGCCAGTCATTGTCGTCATGGCGCTGTGGCACAGGCGCCGGTGCTGCCAGCAGCAGGCAGGCAGGAATAACCAGCAACATGCCGATATAACTCATCAGCACACCGGAGCCCAGATAAAAGCCAAAACTGCGCAGGATGGCCATATCGGCCGTCATCAGTGCATAAAAGCCGATCATGGTGGTAAAACACGACAGGAAAGCCGACTGGCCAACCTGCACCGCCGTCATCCGTACCGCCGTGGCAACGCTCTGGCCGTTGCCAATCTCGCGGAAGTAGCGGTGAAAAAAATGAATGCTGTTGGCAACAATAATCACCATCAACAATACCGGAAAGGTCAGTGTAAGCTGGTTGATATCATCATCATTCAGCCCCATTACCCCGATAGTGCAGGCCAGGCCAAACAGTGTGGTCAGCAGTGTTGCCCAGACCACCAGCCAGCGACGGAACAGCCACAGCGAAAAAATGGCTATCGCGATGCCTGTCAGCGGCACCAGCATCAGCAAATCCTGCATCATCAGTGTGAGAATACCGATGCGGGTAAAGGCAATGCCGGCATAATGGATTTCCGCCGGCTGGTCGGCAAAGCGCTGATCAATCAGTTGAC
>DATCSZ010000266.1:0-2257 GCA_036568205.1 Pseudomonadales bacterium | reverse complement strand
GGCAACGATGGCGATGCTGAACCAGGTGGTACGCGGCATCGACGACCCGGCAATCGCCGCCAGCACCCGTGTGGTACTGGTCAGTGTTGATCCGGCGCGTGACACCGTGGCCCAGCTGGGCCTGTATGTGCCCTACTTCAACCCGGACTTCACCGGCGTCACCGGCGAGTTTTTCACCATTCACGCACTGGCCACCAACCTTAACGCCGCCTTCCAGAAAGTGCCGGGCGGCGGCGACAACTACACCGTTGACCACTCCGCCTATGTGTTCCTGGTGAATCCGCGCGGTGACTACCAGGGTTTTTTCAAGCCGCCGTTTGATGCCGAACGCTTCCGCCAGCACTACCTTGCCGTGCGCGAACTGTACCAGGATCTGTAAGCCATGCCCTTGCGCCGGCTGCTGCAGCAACCCCTGGCCGGCGCCGGCCTGCTGCTGTCCCTGCTGCTGACAGCAGAACTGGCCGCCATCCTGTGGCTGAACAACGGCCATTTCCTGTTCACCCTGGACGACCCGTACATCCACCTGGCGCTGGCTGAAAACCTGCTGCACGGCCATTACGGCGTCAACCTGCAGGAGTACTCGGCACCATCCTCCTCCATCCTGTGGCCACTGCTGATTGCCCCGCTGACGCTGATCGGTGATGGCGCGCTGGCCCTGCTGGCGCTGAACAGCCTGCTGGCATTGCTGAGCCTGCAAGTGGCCGACCGCCTGCTGGACCGGCTGCCACAGCCACCAGTGGCCAGCCAGCGTTTCTGGCTGCTGGCCGGCTTTGTGCTGGTCGCCAACCTGGCCGGGCTGGCCTATACCGGCATGGAACACAACCTGCAGGTACTGCTGGCGATGCTGATTGTTTACGGCATGGTACTTGTTGCACAGGGCAAACAGCCGCCGGCCCTGCTGTGGTCGGCAATTGTGCTGGCACCGCTGGTGCGTTATGAATGCCTGGCGTTGTCCGGCGCTGCGCTGCTGTTTTTGTTTGTGCAAGGCCATTACCGGCAATCGCTGCTGGCAGGCACGCTGATCGCCGTCTTGCTGGGCCTGTTCTCGCTGTTGCTGTTGTCGCTGGGGCTGGATTACCTGCCCGACTCGGTGCTGACCAAGTCCGGCGTTGCCGCCAGTGGCCTGGCCAAGCTGCAGCACAACCTGCAGCGCAACTTCCTGCCGCCGGCCACACTCAAGGCAATGGCACTGCTGCTGGCATTGCTGCTGCTGGCTGCCGCCGCCATCAACCACCGCCTGCCACGCCCGGCGCGCCACGGCAGCGCCGTGCTGGCGCTGGCCATCGTGCTGCAGCTGCTGGCCGGCCGCATTGGCTGGTATTTCCGCTACGAAATTTTCCTGTGGGCGGCCGTCATCAGCTGGCTGCTGTGGTTGCAGGCCGGCCGCGACACAGCAAAACCGGTCAGGGCCCTGCTGTGGCTGATGCTGGCCATCTCGCTGCTGGAACACCTGGCTGCCGCCATCACCACCCCGCTGGCCTCGGCCAATGTCTATCACCAGCAATACCAGATGCAGCGCTTCCTGCGTGATTATTATCGCCAGCCGGTTGCCGTCAACGACCTCGGCCTGGCCAGCTACCGCAACGACCAGTACGTACTCGACCTGTGGGGGCTTGGCTCCGGCGAGGCACGCCGGCTGCGCGCCAGCGCCGGCGACCCCGGCTGGATGGATAGCCTGCTGCACAAACACCAGGTGCAACTGGCAATGATTTACCACCACCCGGTATGGTTTGCCAGCGTACCGGACAACTGGATCAAGCTCGGCGAGCTGCAGCACAGCGGCCCGAAAATCACCGCACGTTTCCCGGTCAGCTTTTATACGCCGTGCCGGCAATGCGTGCCGGCGCTGCAGCAACAGCTGGCAGCGTTCAGTGCCACACTGCCGGCACAGGTGCGTTATACGGCGCAGTGATGACAGCCAGCGAAGCCGGCTTAGCCGAGGCTATCCAGCGGGCTGGCCGTGCCGGCAAAATGCTGGCCCAGCACATGGGTATAGATTTGCGTAGTGGAAACATCACTATGGCCCAGCAGCTCCTGCACCGTGCGGATATCACGGCCGGATTGCAACAAATGGGTGGCAAAGGAATGGCGAAAGGTATGGCAGTTCACCCGCTGGTTGCCAATGCCGGCTGCCGCCACCGTGTTAGAAAAAACAGCGTTTTTTACTTCATCGGTGCGGCATAAAACACTGTCGCCCCGGAAGCGGAAGGCTATCCGGGTCCCAGTGGCTTTCAACATCGAGCAGCTTATGGTTATC
>DATCSZ010000265.1:0-1045 GCA_036568205.1 Pseudomonadales bacterium | reverse complement strand
ACATGGAACGTCCGGCGTCTGAAAAAAACGCTCACTGGTTCTTGCCGGTGGCTCTGCTCGCGGCACTGGTGGCCGGCATCTGGCCCGCACTGGAGGTGTTGGGCGGCCGCTGGCTCAAGTTTGATGAGTCCTACTCCCACGGCCACCTGGTGCTGCTGGTTAGTCTGTTGCTCAGTATCCGGAAGTGGCGTGCCGTGCGGCCGGTGGCCGGATGCTATCCATTTTGGCTGATTCCTTTTGCCGCAGCGGCGGCCCTTTACCTGGCGGGCAGCATTTTGCTTGTCGAAGCCTTCCAGCAGGTTGTGATTGTTCCTTTGATGCTGGGTGTGCTGCTGCTGATCTGGGGCTGGCGCCAGGCTTCTGCGTTCTTTTTGCCGGTCGGAATTCTGTTTTTCGCGATACCGGTGTGGGACTACCTGTCCTGGCCGCTGCAGCTGATCACCGTGGCATTCAACCAGCTTCTGCTGTCATGGCTGGGCATTGAATTCACCGTGGAAGGCGTGTTTGTCTATTTTCCCGGCGTGGGTGCGTTCGAAATTGCCCACGGTTGTTCGGGGCTGAGGTATCTGCTGGTCGGGATGACCCTGGCAACCCTTTACTCCGAGCTTAACTACCAGCGTGTAATCAGCCGCATTTACCTGTTGTGCGCCGCGGTTTTACTGGCTCTGTTAGCTAACTGGATACGGGTGTTTGTCATCATCTATGTGGGCTACGAGTCCAACATGACGTCGTCGCTGATCTGGGAGCATGATTACTTCGGCTGGTGGGTCTTTGCCGGCACTCTGGTGCCGCTGTTTTTCTTTGCCCATCGCCTTGAGCGCAAAGAAGTTGTGCGGGGCACCTCGGATTCGGGCGCCCTGGCTTCGATGGGCTCCGGACTAAGCTCCCGGGGATGGCTGATGGTGATCCCGGTTGTCAGCTTTGGCGCGCTGGCGTGGGCAGCGGAATGGTCGGTTGCTGATGAAAAGTACCGGGGGACAGCCAGCCATAATCTGGAGGTGTTACCGGCAACGGAATGGTTGCCGCTGTTTCGGGATTCGGTGGC
>DATCSZ010000264.1:0-5981 GCA_036568205.1 Pseudomonadales bacterium | reverse complement strand
GACGCTACAGCAACACAGCGATGATGACGACGCAAGGCTCAGCGCAGTGCTGGAACTGGCCGGCCTGCTGGAGCAGCAAGGCTTTTATGCACCGGCACTCGATTACTGGCGCCGGGGCGAACAACTGGCACAGCAGCGCTTGCAACGTTTGCAGCAGTTTCACGACACACTGGCCAACAGCGATCCCCGCCAGCTGCAAACCGGCCTGGCACAGCGCAGGCTGATGGCTGAATGGCGCTTCCTGACCGATTTTTTTGCCGATGCGACAGTAGCTGCCCGCTTTGAGCGACTGCAGGATCTTGATGACATGCGTGAACAGCTGCTGCAATGGCAGGCGCAACTGCCGCTGCTGATCGAACTGGCCGAACACAAAAGCCGGGTCTACCACCTGCATGCAGTGGAACTGGACAAGCAAAATGCCACGTTGCCGCTGCAGCAACTGCAACAGCAACGCGACGTGCTGGCCAACAGGCTGCAGGCAATCCGGGCCGGCAATGACTGGCTGGCGTTGAACAACAGCGCTGAAAACACACAATGGCAAAACCTGCAGGCTATTGCCGCGTTGTTACCGCAGCTGCAGCAGGATCCGTTTTACCCCGACTATCAGCAAAGCCTGCGCCGTTTGCAGGGCGTTTTCCTGTGGCAGGCCGCCGCGCGTTATCATGAACGGTTATGGCAGGCAGACAAGGCCCTGGGTGAACTGGACAAGGCGCTGGCCGGACAGCAGCAACTGCTTGACACCATCAGCCAGCGCATCCACCAGCCGCCGGCGTTTGACCGTATGCAGCAGTCACTGGCCGAAAAAAACATCGCGCTGGCACAACAGCAGCAACAGATAGAACAGCTGAGCCTGCAGACGCTGCACCAGCTGCAGCAGGATGTGGCCGGCCTGTTGCACAAGCACCGTGAACAGGCCCGCCGGCAATTGCTGGCCAGCAAGCTGGCAATCGCCCGGGTCAGTGAACAGTTATGGTCACCAGGCACCAATCAACCGCGGAGCCAGCCATGAAGCACCAGTGTTATGCTGTGTTGCTGGCAGTGCTGTTATGGCCTGGCTGGCTGCTGGCCAGTGACGGGGTATTGACAATTGAGAGCACGATTAGCGCGATCGGCGATGCGCAGGAGCAACCGCGTATCCTGGTGATTGTGCCGTGGCAGGCCACCCCGCCTGCCAGCGCCGACCTCGATGGCGGGCAGCATCACGATGATGCCGGCACGCCGTTTTTGCAGCCGCTTGAGCGCAAGAGTTTTATACGACGCAACCGGCTGCTGGAGCAGTTCCGCCTGCCGCCATTACCGGGACAGGCAGTCAGATCCGCTCAATAATGGTGCTGATGCCCTGCCCCATGCCGATACACATGGTCGCCAGGCCCAGCTGTTTGTCACGCTGCTCCAGCAGGTTGATCAGCGTGGCAACCAGACGGGTGCCGGAGCACCCCAGCGGGTGACCGAGTGCAATCGCGCCGCCATGCAGGTTGACCTTGTCGTCCATCACCTCCAGCAATTGCAGGTCTTTCAGTACCGGCAAGGCCTGGGCGGAAAATGCCTCGTTCAGCTCGACAATATCAATATCGCTGATGGCAAGGCCAGCCCGTTGCAGTGCTTTCTGGCTGGCCGGCACCGGGCCGTAACCCATGATCGACGGATCCACGCCGGCCACCGCCATGGCACGGATGCGGGCGCGTGGCTTCAGTCCCAGTTCGGCTGCCCTGGCCGCCGACATCAGCAGCAGCGCCGATGCACCATCGGTAATCTGTGAGGAGTTGCCGGCGGTGACGGTGCCGTTTTTCGGGTCGAATGCCGGCTTCAGTTCGGCCAGGCTGTCAACACTGGTGTCAGGGCGGATGGTGGTGTCCGCCTTGACCAGAACCGGCACACCGCTGTCATCATGGCCCTGTACCGGCACAATTTCTCGGTCAAACCAGTGGTTGCTTGCCGCCTGGTGTGCCAGCCGGTGCGAGCGCACGGCAAATTCGTCCTGCTGGCGGCGGGAAATGCCATGCATCATCGCCAGGCCTTCGGCGGTAATGCCCATCATTGCCGCCGCCTTGGCGACATGCTTTGAGGCCGCCGGGTTGAAGTTGGCGCCCTTGAGCATCGGCACATGGCCCATGTGTTCCACACCGCCGGCAATAAACACCTCACCATAGCCGGTGGCGATCGCCTGGGCAGCACTGTGCAATGCCGACATGGATGAACCGCACAGGCGGTTGACCGTTTGCGCTGCGGTACTGTGTGGCAGCCGTGTCAGCAGTGTCATGTTACGGGCCATATTGTGGCCCTGCTCTTCGGTCTGGTTGACGCAACCCCACAACACATCCTCGACCAGCGCCGGGTCGAGTGCAGCATTGCGTTTCAGCAGGGCATCCACCAGCGTGGCGGACAGGGTTTCGGCACGCACATGGCGAAACACGCTGTCTTTCGAGCGTGCCATCGGGCTACGCACGGCATCGACAATCACTACATCGTTGACAGACAGGCTCATGATGCACTCTCCTCGCTGGCAAAATAACTGCGGCCCTGTGCCGCCCGTTCAATCAGGGATGCCGGTGCCTGGTACAGCTCACCGAGATCGCGGTATTTATCGGCAATGCGGACAAAATTGTCGAGGCCGAGTGATTCCATGTAACGCACGGCGCCGCCACGAAACAGCGGGAAACCGATGCCCATCAGCAGGCCCATGTCAGCATCCACCGGGTTTTCGACAATCTGTTCATTCAGGCAGCGCACCACCTCCAGGCACATCGGCACCATCAGCCGCTCGATAATGGTCTGCTCATCAAACGACTGCTGGCCATGCACGGCCGGCTTGATCAGTGAATACACCTCGGCATCCGCCTGTTTCACCGGTTTGCCTTTTTTATCCTTGCGATACAGGTAAAAACCCTTGCCATTTTTCTGGCCCAGGCGACCGTAGTTATGCAGGATGTTGACCGCCGCCTTGTCATCCCCACCCATGCGCTCAGGGAAAGCATCAGCCATCACTGCCGCCGCATGACAGGCAGTATCAATACCAACCACATCAATCAGGTAGGCCGGACCCATCGGCCAGCCAAAGGCTTCCATTACCTTGTCAACCTGCTGGAAATCAGCACCATCACGAATCAGCAGGTTAAAGCCGGCCAGATACGGGAACAGTACCCGGTTGACATAAAAGCCGGCGCAGTCGTTGACCACAATCGGTGTTTTGCCCATGTCCCTGGCCAGTTTCACGACCCGGTTGATAGTGCTTTGGCTGGTTTTATCACCACGGATGACTTCCACCAGCGGCATACGGTGTACCGGATTAAAAAAATGCATGCCGCAGAAGTTTTCCGGCCGCTTCAGGCCGCTGGCCATGCGGCTGATCGACAGGGTTGAGGTGTTGGAGGCGATCAGCGCTGTCTCCGGCAATTGTTGCTCCAGTTCGGCCAGCACACTCTGCTTGACCTTGAGGTTCTCCACCACGGCCTCGATGGCAATGTCGGTATCGCTGCAGCCGGCATAATGCAGTGTCGGGGTAATGCGGGTCAGCACCTCGGCCATCGCAGATGCGCTCATGCGGCCACGATCGACCCGTTTTGACAGCAAGGCCGAGGCTTCAGCCATGCCCTGCTCCAGCCCCTGGCGAGCGATATCCTTCATCGCCACCTGCTTGCCCTTGAAGGCAGCCTGGTAGGCAATGCCGCCCCCCATGATGCCGGCGCCGATAACGCTGACATGGGTAATCGGTTCTGCATGTTCGGCCAGTTTGCCGGTGCGTTTGGACAAGGCCTGCTCGTTGAGAAACAGCGCCACCAGATTGCCGGCGACATCGGTTTTGGCCAGCCGGGCAAAAAATTTGGCCTCGATTTTTACCGCCTCATCGGCGTGCAATGCCGTGCTTTGCTCCAGTGATTTCACCGCCGTTAACGGTGCCGGCATGTGCGGGCCGGCTTCAGCGGCAACCAGGCCCTTGGCGGTGGTAAACGCCATCAGCCGTTCAATATCATTGAGCAGCACCGGTTGTTGTTTTTCCTGCCGGCGCGCAATGAAATCAAGATCGTTGTGGTTGGCCTGGCTGATCACGCGCTGTCCAGCCTCAATCAAGTGCTGTTTTTCCACCACACCGTCAACAGCGCCAACTGCCAGCGCCTGCTCTGCCCGGTATTCCTTGCCGGTGGCAATCCACTCTACCGCATTGTCTATGCCGATAAGGCGTGGCAGGCGCACCGTGCCGCCAAAACCGGGGTTAATGCCAAGCTTGACTTCCGGCAGGCCCAGCCGGGCATTGGTGGTCACAATGCGGTAGTCGGTTGCCAGTGCCAGCTCAAAACCACCACCGACACAAACGCCGTCAATCAGGCAGACGGTCGGGAATGGCAGGTCCTCCAGCGCCCGGAAGATACCATTGAACTCGACCACGGCAGCAGCGATATCGGCCTCGTCATGATCAAACAGGCTGCTGAATTCGGTAATGTCGGCACCGACAATAAAGGTGGGTTTGCGGCTTTCAATCAGCATGCCGCGCAGCTTGTCGGTGCCGGCCAGTGTGGCGATGGCCTCACGCAGTTCACGGAGGGTGGCCTGGTCAAATTTGTTGACCGATTGTCCGGTCGCATCGAAGACCATGTGGGCAATCATGTGCTGATCCAGACTGACGCTGATTGTCTTCCCCTGATAAACCATAACGGGCCTCTTGCTGGTTGAAATTTTGAAACACTAAGCTTAGCAGGCGGCACGGCAGCAGCAAGCGTTTTGCAGGATGTTTGTCGAATCAGGTCAGGCAGGCGGGATCAAAACGGAATTCGCCGGCCAGCCAGCGACAAATATCCTGCGCTGCCGGATGGCTGCTGCCGGCAAAGCACGCCTGCAGGCACTGCCGCTGTTCGTCATCCAGCGCATCCAGGCCCTTGTCACGCAGCAGTGGCAGGCTTTGCTGGATAACATCGGCCAGGTCGCCGGCCTCCTGCTGCAGTGCATCGGCCAGCCGTTGCTCGTCACTGCCCGGCAACATCAGTGTTTTCAGAACAATGCGCGCCAGCGCCGGCGGATTCATCGGGTTGACCAGCAGGCCACGGCAGTGAGGCTGCAGATCAGCCAGCGTAAACATGGCTTGCAGAGGCAGGAACGGGCTGGTGTTGCGGCCATCACTGACCCGTGAGTTATCCCAGACCACCGGTGCCCGCTGCAAGCGGCGGCTGATGTCCTCAAGGTCAGCGGCATCATGTTGTTCGCTGATCACCTGGCGACCGGTCCACAGCACATTGATGGCAGGGTCCAGCAGGCGACCGAGATCCTCCCAGTAGTGCGCCGGCATGGCACCAAACAGCTCGGGCAACAGCGGATCAAAACTGTAATAGGTCGGGCATAACATCAGTCGTGTTGCCGGCAAGGCAGCGGCAACAACAGCGGCAATATCACACTGGCGTTCGGCCAGCTGCGGCATGTCACCGCGGGTATCGTCAAACAGCAATAACAGCAGCTCCGGTTGCAGGCTGGCCAGGCTGGCCAGTTTTTGCAGCAGGGCCGGCTTTTGTGCCGGCCAGTCCTGCAGCAATGACAGCGGGCTGAGTCCTATGCCAAACGCCAGACCTTGCCGGCGGGCGTGTTCGGCAAGTTGCAGTAGTTGTTTTTTAACCCCGGCAGGCCAGTCCTGCTGCCAGTGCTTGCGCAGGCAAGCATCGGCCTTCGGTGCATAACAGTACTGGCTGAAACCATTGGCGGCCAGGAAATCCAGCATCGCATGGCGTTGCTGCCACGACCACGGGCGGCCGTAGAAGCCTTCGATCACGCCACAGTCAAACATCTCAGCCGCGGCAGTAACGGTGTGGCACAAACGGCAGGCTGGCGACATCCATCGGCAGCTTTTTGCCGCGCACATCGGCATACACGGTGTCACCAACTACCAGTGGCTGCTCGACATAGGCCAGTGCCACCGGCTTGTTCAGGCTCGGGGCAAAACCGCCGCTGCTGACAGTGCCAACATGCTGGCCATTGGCGTTGAACAGCACAGCACCATC
>DATCSZ010000263.1:0-3904 GCA_036568205.1 Pseudomonadales bacterium | reverse complement strand
ATAAAACAACGGCGCGCCAGCAGCTGGAAACATTGATAGAGCGTTATTCCGGCCAGCCTGTCAATGCGGCAGTGATTGACAAGGCGCGTGCCTACCTGCAAAAAAACTTCCCCTGATACATGTCTGATCTGCGCATCACTGAAATTTTCTATTCGCTGCAAGGCGAAACCCGTACGGTCGGCTTGCCAACAGTATTTGTCCGCCTGACGGGTTGCCCGTTGCGCTGCACGTATTGTGATACAGCCTATGCGTTCCATGGTGGCAGCCAGATGTCGCTGGATGACATCATCGGTCAGGTGAGGCACTACCAGCCCCGTTATGTAACTGTTACCGGTGGTGAGCCGCTGGCGCAACCCAATTGCCGTCCGCTGCTGAAGCGTTTGTGTGATGAAGGTTTTCAGGTGTCGCTGGAAACCAGCGGGGCTCTGCCAATTGCAGATATTGACCGGCGGGTGTCGGTGGTAATGGACCTGAAAACGCCTTCCTCCGGTGAAGTACACCGTAACCTGTACGAAAATATTGCCCATCTGAAGGCAGATGACCAGGTCAAGTTTGTGATTGCGGACCGGCAGGATTACCAGTGGGCCTGTTTCAAGCTGGATGAGTACCGGCTGGCAGAAAAAGTGCAGGAGCTGCTGTTCTCGCCCAGTCACCGGCAATTATCCGCTACCGAGCTGGCTGACTGGATACTGGTTGATCGTTTGCCGGTGCGTTTGCAGTTACAGTTACACAAGTTGTTGTGGAATGATGAAGCAGGAAGATAAAAAAAATACTGCCGTGGTGCTGGTTTCCGGCGGACTGGACTCCAGTACCGTGCTGGCAATGGCGACTGCACGAGGATTCCGTTGTCATGCGTTGAGCTTCGACTACGGGCAGCGGCATCCGTCTGAATTGCAGGCAGCACGGGCCGTGGCACAACATCAGTCGGCTGTCGAGCATCGTATTGTCAAACTGGATATGACGTCGATAGGTGGATCGGCGTTGACGGATTTTAATCTGGCAGTACCGGAAGAGGAGACGGTGGGTATCCCGATCACCTATGTGCCGGCACGCAATACCCTGTTTTTATCCTATGCATTGGCCTGGGCCGAGGTACTGGACGCCGGCCATATTTTTATTGGTGTCAATGCGGTGGATTATTCCGGCTACCCGGATTGCCGGCCGGAATTTATTACAGCTTTTGAAGCGATGGCTAATCTTGCTACCCGCGCGGCTGTTGAAGGGCGACGGCTGACGATTGAGGCACCGTTGCTGAACATGAGCAAGGCCGAGATCATTCGTCAGGGTGTCAACCTGGGTGTGGATTACAGCAGAACAGTCAGTTGTTACCAGGCGGATAGTGAGGGCCGTGCCTGTGGCCGTTGCGAGAGTTGTCGTTTGCGCCGACAGGGTTTTGCACAGGCCGGTGTTATCGATCCGACCCGTTATCAGCAGGCCTGATGGGTAAAAGACGGTTTTTTATTGCCGGAGGGTGATAAAAAAACTTGTCAGGCGGCAAAAAATCATTATCATATGCGCCTCCTCGGGTCGTTAGCTCAGTCGGTAGAGCAGTTGGCTTTTAACCAATTGGTCATAGGTTCGAATCCTATACGACCCACCAAATTGAAAGGCCTGCAGCAATGCAGGCTTTTTTTTGGCCGCCGGTAAAGTCGTCGCAAGCGCTGCTGTTTCCAGATGCCTGATTTTACAGTGCATTTTTTCATTATTAATGAATAGTCAACCATTTTCCCGGCAACTGCGGTAAAATGCGCGCTCGTGACATGCCGGGCGGCAGAACGATTATCGTCCCGGTTTGTTACCTCCATATGGCAAAACAGGTCGAATGTGATGAACTCTCCGGCTCGGGCAGTGGTTAAAGATTTTCTGGCGCATGGGAAGCCGCCTGAGGAGAATGTGGACGCCAAAAAGGCTAACATTCGCCGCTTGCTGCGCGAGAAAAACGCAGTACTGGTTGCCCATTACTATACTGATCCGCTGCTGCAGGCGCTGGCCGAGGAAACCGGTGGCTGCGTGTCCGATTCGCTGGAAATGGCCCGTTTTGGCTACCAGCATCCGGCACAGACGCTGGTAGTGGCCGGTGTGAAGTTCATGGGTGAAACCGCCAAAATCCTGAGCCCGGAAAAACGTGTGCTGATGCCGACACTGGAGGCAACCTGCTCACTGGATCTGGGCTGTCCTGCCGATGAATTTGCAGCATTCTGTGACCAGCACCCGGATCGCCAGGTCGTGGTCTATGCCAATACCTCGGCAGCGGTCAAGGCTCGTGCCGACTGGGTGGTCACATCGTCGATTGCGCTTGAGCTGGTGGCTCACCTGCATGCCCAGGGCAAAAAAATCCTGTGGGCACCGGATCGTCACCTCGGCGCCTATGTGCAGCAAGCAACCGGCGCTGACATGCTGTTATGGGACAGCGCCTGCATTGTGCATGAAGAGTTCAAGGCCAAAGGTGTCAGTGACCTGAAGCAGGTCTATCCCGATGCTGCCGTGCTGGTGCATCCGGAATCACCACAAGCAGTGGTTGAGTTGGCCGATGTGGTTGGATCAACCTCACAAATTATCGCGGCGGCAAAACGCCTGCCGAACCCGCAGTTTATTGTCGCGACGGACCAGGGCATATTCTACAAGCTGCAACAGCAGGTGCCGGACAAGACATTTATTATTGCGCCGACAGCCGGCAACGGTGCTGCCTGCCGCAGTTGTGCCAATTGCCCGTGGATGGCAATGAATGCACTGGACAATCTGGCCGAGGTGCTGGAACACCTGCCGGTTGAAAATACCATCGAGGTGGATCCGGCACTGGCACAGCGGGCGATGTTGCCATTGCAGCGCATGCTGGATTTTGCCGCCGAGCGCCAGCAGCAGGTAAAGGGCAACGCCTGATCAGGCCAGTCGCTCCTGCGCCATAAACGCCTGTACCGCCTGCGCATGTCCGGCATCGCGATACGCCATGCCGCGCTGGCTGTCCAGCTGGTCGATATAGTGCAGCAAGCCGATTTCATTGAACGCATACATCGGCGTGTCTTCGTTGACTTCCGGCTGGCTGTCAATGGCAGCGAAGTTGCAGGTTCGGGCATGGTAAAGTGACTGCCGGTTGCTGTTGTCAATCAGTATCAGTCCCGGCTGCTGGTTAACCAGTATCGCTGTCTGGGCCTTGAGTGTAGCCGCTACAGCCTGGCGGTGCAGTGCGTCAATGGAAGCGCCGGGCTGTTGCTGGCGTAATGCCATAAAGTGGGCTACAGCGTCTTCTGTCAGCAGCCAGGTAGCAAAAAAGCGTCGTTCTTGCAGCAGGCCAAACGCTGTCGGGTAGGGTGGTGTGTCCTGGTGCGGCAGCTGGCAATAATCAGTCAGGTAGGGATTGCTGCTATAACGGTGCTGCTGTGGCGCTCGCTGAGCCAGGGTGTAGTTGCACAGGTTGAATTGCAGGCCCGGAAATACAATCCATCCGTAAGTAAAAATGGCCTGGCGCAGTTGCTGCAGCAGCGTGTAGACCGGTGCGTTATACGGGTATTGTGCCTGCAGTTCAGCCGGCACCTCGATAACAAGCCCGAGCTCACGACCGGCAAGCCGGTGACTGCCGGCGGTTACCCGGCATTCCTGTTGTAAATCCGCAAGGGTGAAACGCTTGTTATGCATGGCCATTCATCGATTGCTGTCGCAGCTGGCGTAACAGTTTGACGGTTCGAAACGCATCAAACCAGTCATCCAGTTGTTTTTGCCGTGTATCTGGCTGGCGGTGGCCGGAAAAAATCGACGGCAGTGCAGCGCGCAGGCCGCTCTGGCTGGCCAGCTGTTCCAGTTCAGGCTGGCCGGGCGGCAGCCACTGGCCTGCCATCGCCAGCTGTTGCAGAAAAGCCAGCCATTCGCCGAGCAGCGTAAAACAGTGATCCGGGAAAAACCATTGCCC
>DATCSZ010000262.1:0-10592 GCA_036568205.1 Pseudomonadales bacterium | reverse complement strand
CGTGCCCCTGTACAGCGGTGGCGCCGTTGGTGCCCAGCGCCGCCAGGCCTGGGCCAGCTTTGAACAGGCCCGCGAAACCATGATCGGCACTGAACGCGCCATCACCCAGCAGACCTGCAGCCAGTATATTGCCGTTGCCACCCAGATCCAGAAAGTGGCGGCCCACCAGCAGGCGATTGTGTCAGCACAAAGCGCACTGGATGCCATACAGGCCGGTTATAACGTCGGCACCCGCAATATCGTTGACGTGCTGAATGCCCAGCGCAACCTGTTTGCCGCCCAGCGGGATTACGGCAACTCACGCTACGATTACATCCTGTCGATGCTGGACCTGAAATACCTGGCCGGCGCTTTGACCCCGGATGACATTGCTGCACTGAATACCTGGATTGTACCGGCCGAGACCACCGAAAGCCTGTAAACCCGTCTAGCCTGACACAAAAAAGCCCGGCCAATACGGCCGGGCTTTTTTGTTGCTGCGAAAACTCAGTCTTGCGGCAACAACGGCAACAAACCTGCCAGCAGACGGTCCAGCGCCCCCTGGTTGGCAGCCAGCACCGCCCTGGCCGCCTGGCCACTGGCCTCCAGCGACAGGCTGCCATCCAGCCAGCGTTCCAGCGTGCGCTCCAGATCATAACGATCCATGACCGTGGTCAGGCCGCCTTCGACCTGCAAAGCCTCACTGATGGCCTGGAAGTTGAACACAAACGGGCCGGTCACAATCGGCACCCCCCAGGCAGCCGCTTCCAGCATATTGTGGCCGCCGTGATTGACCAGGCTGCCGCCAACAAAAGCCAGGTCGGCAATGCCGTACAAGGCCAGCACATCACCCATGGTGTCACCGATCACCAGCCGGGTATCGGCATTCGCCAGCGCATCACTGCTGAGCAGCACATACGGCAACTGCAGACGCGCAGCCAGCTGGCTGACCACGGCAAAACGCTCGGGATGACGTGGCACCACCACCGCCAGCAGCGATGGATATAACTGCTGCAAGCGGCGAATCATTGGCAGGATTACCTCATCCTCACCGGGATGGGTGCTGGCAAATACCACACAACGGCGCGCGGCACTTTGCAGCTGCGCCTTCAGCACCAGCGCACGGTGCTGCACCTGCTCATCAATCTGTACATCAAACTTGATGCTGCCGGTGACCAGCACGCGGGCCGGATCAACACCCAGCTGCACAAAGCGCTCACCATCGGCAGCCGACTGCGCAGCAACCAGGTCCAGCTGCTGCAGCATGGGCCGTGTCAGGCCGGCAACACGCCGGTAACCACGCGCGGAACGGGCTGACATACGGCCATTGGCCAGCATCACCGGCAGCCGGTGAAAACGGCAGGTCGCCAGCAGGTTCGGCCACAGTTCGGTTTCCATGATAATCAGCGCCGCTGGCCGGATGGCACGGATAAACATGCTGACCAGCGATGGCAGGTCATACGGCAGGTAATAATGCAGCACCGTGTCGTCAAACGCGGCTCGCACCCGTTCCGAGCCGGTTGGCGTGGTGGTGGTAATACACACCTGCCAGTCCGGGTGCTGCTGCATCAGCCGCTTGACCAGCGGGGTGGCGGCA
This sequence comes from Pseudomonadales bacterium, assembly GCA_036568205.1. GTDB lineage: Bacteria > Pseudomonadota > Gammaproteobacteria > Pseudomonadales > DT-91 > DATCSZ01. The sequence continues at coordinate 9,016 of DATCSZ010000262.1, read as the reverse complement.
ATCACTTCACCAACCGACACCGCATGAACCCACAGCAACGGCTGGCTGCCCTGGCGTTTTGGCAGGCGGGCAAAACGTTCACCGACCCGCCGGCGATAGCCCGGATTTTTCAGCGAACGCCAATATAGCCGCAACACAATCAGCGGCAGCAAATGGATATACAGCAGGGTATAGAGAATACGCAAGGGGCAGACCACGTTCACATCAAAAGCGGCTATTATCGCGGCTTTTGCCGGCACAAGCAAAGCCGCAACGCTACCAATGCCGGCCGGCGGCCTTTATAATGCGCGGCTTTTATCGCTGTCACCAGGAACCTGTTTATGCACCCTTCCCTGCCAATCGACATCACCACCGTCAAGGGCTTTCTGGCCGATGACGAGGCTGCCGCACTGTACCAGCATGCCCTCACCGCAGCGGCCAGCGGCCCGCTGCTGGAAGTCGGCAGTTATTGCGGCAAATCGACGATTTATCTTGGCGTGGCGGCACAACAGCACCAGAGCACGGTGTTTGCCGTGGATCATCACCGCGGTTCCGAGGAGCACCAGAAAGGTGAGGAATACCACGATGCCGATCTGTACGATGCCGAGTTCGGCCTGATGGACAGCTTTCGTGAATTCCGTAAAAACATGCGCGCTGCCGGCCTCGACGACACTGTGGTACCGGTGGTGGCATCATCCCGCACGGCGGCAAAACAATGGCATACCCCACTGGCAATGGTCTTTATTGATGGCGGCCACAGCTTTGAAGCCGCAGAAACCGACTACCGCAGCTGGATCAGCCATATCATGATCGGCGGTATCCTGGCCATTCACGACTTGTTTCCGGATCCGGCCAAGGGTGGCCAGGCACCGATTACCATTTACCGCATGGCACTGGCATCGGGCCTGTTTGAAGAACTAGCGGTGGTGAATACGCTCGGTTTTCTGCGGCGTATCCAGTAAACGCACCTCCTTGAACAGGTGCGCGGCGGCGGTGTGATCGGTCAGCGCATCGGCCGCCAGCAGGATCGCACCGGCGGTCCAGGTCGGCTTCTCATCCGGCCACAGCAAATCCTCGACAAACTGGTAGCCGGTCCAGTAGGAACCATCCCCCTCGCGCCACTGGTGTAACCAGCTGTACACCGTGACTGCGCGGGCATGGTCGCCGGCAGCCAGCAGCGCCATGGTCAGCTCGCAGGATTCCGCCACCGTCACCCACGGTTCATCCGACACACAGCGACAGCCCATGTCCTCGACGACAAACTCGTCCCAGCGTGCGGCCAGCCGCTGGCGCGCTTCCTTGCCGCTGATCACACCGGTCAGCACCGGATAAAACCAGTCCATTGAAAAACGGGCCTTGCTTTCCCAGGTGCGGTCAAAACGCTCGGGATGAAAATGCAAGGCATTGCCCAGCCGGCTGCGCGCCGCCAGCCAGTCCTTGCGCTCGTCACCGGCCACCACCGACAGGTTGTAGGCACATTCCAGGCTTTTGTAGATCGAGCTGCAGCCGGTAATCAACGCATCACGCATCGGCTGGCCATCAGTGTCCACAGCCCAGTGAATATCACCATGCCCGGTCTGCAGGGACAGGATAAATTCGATCGCACGGGTCACACAGGGCCACATCTGGCGGACAAAATCCAGGTTGCCCGAGATCAGGTAGTGATGCCAGACACCGGTGGCAATATAGGCAACAAAATTGCTTTCGCGCCGCTCGCGGTTGTCAATCTGGCCATCTTTGTAGGCTGCCCACCAGCTGCCATCAGCCAGCTGGATATCACGCAGCCAGTAATAGGCTTTTTCGGCTGCCTGCCACTCACCGCCAATGCTGAGCCCCATCGCCGCCTCGACATGGTCCCACGGGTCGGCATAATTGCCGGGTGACCACGGAATCGAGCCGCAGGGCAGTTGCGAGTTCAGCAGAAACTCCACGGTTGGCCGGAAAAATTCTTGCGGGAACAAGCCCTTGCTTAAAAACAGTCCGCTCACTATGCTGCCGCCTTTTCAAAGTACATGACTACGCTCTTGCCAATCACCGGGTTGAGCATCTTCTCGGCACTGCGGGTAATCCAGGGTTTTTCCATCAGATCCCACACCAGCAGCTTGTGGTAGGTCTTCACCCACCGGTTATTGTCGCGGTTTTGCCAGTCCATGCACTGCATCCACCAGTACGGGCTATGCAAGGCGTGTGCCCAGTGGCGATGATAAAAACGAAAGCCCTGCTGCTCGATTTTGCGGCGCAGCTGTTTTTCCAGGAAAATACGCACATGGCCGCCCTCATTCTCGTGGTATTCATCGCTGTAGTGCCAGCATACCCACTCCGGCCAGAAACGCGGCACCGAGGCGCAAAACAGCCCGCCCGGTTTCAGGATACGGTCTATCTCGGCCAGCACCCCTTCGTAATCGGGAATATGCTCCAGCACTTCCGAGCAGATGATTTTGTCGAAGCTGTTATCGGCAAACGGCAGCTGCAGCGCATTGGCATTGGCCAGCGCAAAATGCTTGCCGGCATTGTCCCGTTCGATAAAGTCGGCGTATTTGTCCTGCGCACGCTGCAAATCGGCCAGGCACAGGTCGACACCGATCACATCGACATCGGCGGCCATATAAGTGGCAATCACATGGCGACCGTCACCACAGCCCAGATCCAGCACCTTGTCGCCCTTCTCCAGGCGAAAATGTTTAAAATCAACGGTTTGCATAGCTTTCCAGCACCCGGTAGTAATAATGAGTCAGCTTGCCTGCCGCCACCTGCCAGCAGAAGCGCTCGACAATACGGCGACGACCGGCCTTGCCCAGCGCAATACGGCGATCCGGGTCCATCAGCAGTTCACGGATGGCAGCCGCTATTGCCTGTGCATCGGCAGTGGGCACCTGGATACCGGCATCACCAACCACCTCCGGCAGGGCGCCACCCTTGGCGGCAATCACCGGCACTTCACAGGCCATCGCCTCACCGGCCGGCAGGCCAAAACCTTCATACAGCGATGGCACCACGGCAATGGTGGCCTCGGCATAATAATCCACCAGCTGCGCCGTGCTGATACCGGTGACAAACTGCACCCGCCCGGCAATACCCAGTTCGGCCAGCAGTTTTTCGGTGGCGCCACCCGGCTTGGGCTTGCCCACCACCAGCAATTCCAGATCCGGGAAATCGGCCAGCAGCGCGGCATAGGCCTCCAGCAGGTAACGCAGGCCCTTTAATGGCTGGTCGGCCGAGGCCGTTGCCATGATGCGGTTGTTTTTGCGGGCAACCGCCGGTCGCGGGGCAAATTCGTCGGTATCAATGCCGTTATAAATCAGGCTGATATTTTCCTTGTTGATGGCAAAGGCATCGGCAATGTCCTGCTGTGAGCGCTCGGACACGGTCACCACATGCTGCAGCCGGCGCACCACCTTGCCCTGCATATGCAAAAACGAATGCCAGCGTCGGATCAGCAACCGCTCCCACCAGCTGTTGCAGGCATCCAGCGCCAGTTGCAAATCACTGGTAATCGGGTGGTGCAAGGTCATCACCAGCGGCATACGTTGCTGGATGGCCAGCATGCCATAGCTGAGGCTCTGGTTGTCATGGATCAGGTCGTAGTGATGGCCGTGTTTTTTCAGGTAGCTGTCGACCCGCCGGCCAAATGCGTAAGGTTCGGCAAAACCGCCGGTCAGCTTGCTCAGCCACTCAACAATATTGGCCCATGATGTCAGGTGGCGCGGCCTGAGCGACAACAGGCCGTTTTCATACAGGTTCAGGCCCGGCATCTTGATCAGCCGTACCCGCTCATCCAGGTGCGGATACGGTTCACCGGAAATCACGTCCACGCTGTGGCCGGCCTCAACCAGCGCCTTGGACAGGTACTTGATATAAATGCCCTGGCCGCCACCAAACGGTGCACTGCGGTAGCCCAGAATGGCGATTCGCAAGGGGCGAAACGGCTCGGTGCGGGCCGGAATACGGGCATCGGCATCGTTGGCAGGCACAGGCTGGCCTGCCTCGGGCAAGAGTTTTTCGGTCGCAGTTGCTGTCACGCTATGAATCCGGCTGATACGGGTTGGCCGCAGGTCATCGCCCCGGCAATACATTACTGTGTAAAAAATCCGCAAAGTTTACCGAATCAGGCCGGCCATGACCAGAAAATAACGCCCCTGACAACGCCATTGCGCTATCGCATGACATCCGGATTTGTTATCGTCGGGCCTGATTATTGAGCTGCCCGTCATCCGCGAATGTTATGTCACACACCACCTCACGCCTTGCCCTGATCGACTGGCTGCGCGCCCTTGCCATTGTGCTGATGGTGATTTACCACTTCAGCTGGGATCTGGCGATGATGCAGCTGATTGAGCAACGCACATTTACCGGCCCGCTGATGACATTTATCGGCCGCAGCTGCCTGTGCCTGTTCCTGTTCTGCGTCGGCTATAGCCTGGCACTAAGCCACACGCCTTCGATCCGCTGGCGGCCATTCTGGCGGCGCTGGCTGAAAATCGTGCTGGCCGCAGCCGCCGTCAGCCTGGCCACCTATGTGTATATGCCCACCGCCTGGGTGTATTTTGGCATCCTGCATTGTATTGCCGTGGCCAGCCTGCTCGGCCTGCTGTTTCTGCGTATCCCGCTGATTGCACTGCTGGCCGGCAGCAGCCTTATGATCAGCTGGTGGCTTTTTGGCAGCACCCTGCCATGGCTTCACCTGCCCCGGCCATCCCTCGATTACATCGCGCTGTTCCCGTGGTCGGGCATGGTGCTGATCGGTATCGGCGCCCACCACTATCGCCTGCACGAGCGGATTCGCCCGCCAGAACTGCCGGCGCCGGAATGGCTGAGCCGCCATTCGCTGGCGATTTACCTGCTGCACCAGCCGCTGTTGCTGGGCCTGGCTTTCCTGCTGGGCCGGCTGGCCGTACAATAGCCGCTTTACCCCGGTGAGCCATACCATGAGCCAGCGCCATTACAACCTTGTCGACCGCCTGATCAGCCATCTGGATGAGGGCCTGAAAACCCTGACCAGCGGCGCCCATCATGCCGCCCGTGAACTGCCAGCCAGCCATTCGTCAGCGCTGGAACAGCAGCAGCAGCGCCATGTGGCCGGCCTGATGCGTATCAACCATACCGGGGAAGTCTGCGCCCAGGCCTTGTACCAGGGCCAGGCGCTGACAGCACGCAACCAGGCCACCCGCGAAGCCATGCAAAGTGCTGCCGATGAGGAAATTGACCACCTGGTCTGGTGTGAGCAACGCCTGCAGGAACTGGGCAGCCATACCAGCGTACTGAACCCGCTGTTCTATGGCATGTCATTCGCCATTGGCGCCGTCACCGGTGCGATTGGCGACCGGGTCAGCCTGGGTTTTGTCGAGGCGACCGAAGACCAGGTGTGCAAACATTTGCAGGACCACCTGCAGCAACTGCCAGCCGATGACCACCAGAGCCGGGCGATTTTGCAGCAAATGCTGGAAGACGAGCAAAAACACGGCCATATGGCACTGGAAAACGGCGGTGTAAGCTTTCCGCAACCGGTCAAACGGGCAATGTCGCTGCTGTCAAAAGTGATGACCGGCACCACCTACCGGCTATAAAAAACGGGGCACATGGCCCCGTCTGTTTTATGGCAGCTGGAAGATAAAAATGGCATTGCCGGGACCGCCCTGCCACTGGTTTTTGCCACCGATATTAAACACGCTGTAGCCGGAATTCAGGATCACCTCGTCACCGGCGATCACCGCACCGACCGAATCAATTGCGCCGCCATTGCCCTTGCGACCCATGATGTCGGTGGTGGCACCGCCGGCATAGTACTGCCACAGGTCAGCACCGCTATTCTTGTTGAAGGCATACAAGGTGCCATCCAGTGAACCGGCAAACAGCACATCGTTGGTCAGCGTGACACCGGCGGAGAAGATCGAGTCATACATCGCGCCATTGTAGCTGTGCTGGATATCCTGGCGCTGCCAAGCGATGCTGCCATCAGCCAGGTTCAGCGCATAAACGCCAGGGGTGGCGCCATCCACCTGGGAAGGGTAAATATCCAGCAAATCCGCCACCGTGCTGCCCAGCAGCACCGCCTTGGGCACCTTGAAATCCGCCACACCGGCATACACCCGGTTGTTATCAACAGCCATGGCCCAGTGAATGCCACCCAGCAGGCCACCGGCACCGATTTTGCTATCCCAGTTATGGCTGCCATCAGCCGGATCCAGTGAATACACGGTACCACTCTTGTCACCGGCAATAATCAGGTCATCCGCCGGATCGGGCGTGCCGCGATCGGCCAGGATCGGTGTGATCACGTCATAGTCATACACCGGTTGCGGGCAGTTCGGGAACGGTGGATTATCGACCGCGCAGGAGGCATTGTAATAATCTTCCAGGGTGGCCTTGAACACCCATTTTTCGGCACCCGTGGCAATATCCAGCGCCACCACGGCATCGGAGTTGGCTGTCTGCGGTTTGGTGAAATTCTGCGAGGTGCCGACCAGCACCTGGTTACGTGCAGCATCAATCAGCGGGGTGGACCAGATGGCCGCACCGCTCGGCCCCCATTTGCTCGGGTTGCCCTCCTGCATCTCGGCCTTGGCAGTGGTGTGGTAGGTCCACACCTCGCTGCCATCGGTGGCATCCAGCACGGTCAGCAGGCCATGGCTGAAACAGCAGGCCGGCTCAACTGCCGCCAAAGCCACTTCATAACTGGCAATCGGCACATACACCCGGCCATCGTGATACTGCATGCCGCCGGTAATCATCGAATAGTTTTTATTGATGCCATTAATCGTCAGCCAGCCGGGATTGCCGGCAAACTGCGTCCACACCGGCTTGCCGGTCACCGCATCCAGCGCCACCACTTCCGCATGGCGGGTGCCGATAATCATCAGCCGCTTGCCCAGTGTCGGCTCATCCACCAGCAGTACCGAGGCACTGCGGATTTCACCAAACTGTTCCGGTGGCTGGTAATACCAGTAGGCACAGCCGGTCTCACGATCCAGCGCATAGGCCTTGTCGACGCCGGCATAATACAGCACGTTTTCGGTTGCCGCCGGCGCACCCCGGCGAATCTCCTTGCCCTCATCCACCACGGTAAACTTCAGCGACAGGTTGGCGACATTGCTGCTGTCAATGCCGGACGCCACATTACGGGTATTGTTGATATCCATGCCAAAACCGCTGGTCACAATAGCCGTTGGCGCCAGGGTATTCAGCTCGGCAGCACAATACGTCAGCGGGGTTTCCGGCACACCGAAAATTTTCTCGACCAGCGGGCCACCCAGCTTGCTGTCAAAATTGCAGCCAGACAGCAGCCAGGCCACCGCCACAACAACAAACGTTTTGTACTTCATATGGTGTATACCTCTGTGGGGAATCAGGCCTGATGCCGGACCAGGCACTGGCCAGGAAACTTTTATAATCATCTTATGTAATTATATTTTGGGCGATAATAGCGGCTTTCATGGCCTGGATCAAACCTGCCGGCCAGGCAGCCTGTGATAGAATCGGCGGCCTGATACTCGGGAAGCGGAAACCACCCATGAAAAGCCGAAAAAGCCAGTCACAACGGCGTGAAGAAACCCGGCAAAAAGTGCTCGACAGTGCCTGCCGCCTGTTTGGCAGCAAAGGTTATGAGCAGACATCACTGGAAGACATTGCCGGCGACTGCGGCGTCACGGTAACGCCGGTCTACCATTATTTCGGCAACAAACTGCAACTGTTTGCCGAAGCCAATGCGGTGATGGAGCAACGGCTGGTCGCACTGCTGGATTCTGTCGCCGAGCAGCAGCCGCTGGATATTCACCAGGCCTGGCAGGCGTTTATGGCTCTGTGCCAGCAGCCCGGTTTTGCCCGCATCGTGCTGATTGATGCACCGCATGTGCTCGGGCGTGACCGCTGGAAAGAATCGCCGGTTGTCGCCAGGGCCAGCGACATACTGCAGTCACCGGCCGTGTCAGCGTCCTTGCTTGGCAAGCTGGGGGATAAAGACCGCGAACTGATAATGCGTATGCTGATGGCCGCGCTGGCCGAAGCTGCACTGATGGCAGGCAGCGACCCGGATTATGACAACAGCCCTCTGGTGGACAGCCTGCTGTCAACCCTGATTACCACTACCTAAAGATACTGCCGTTTTTGTCAAACAAAAAACCCGCAAGCTTGCGGGTTTATGGCTATACACTTCCTGCTGGATTACACGGATGCCGTTTGTGCAAGAATCTTCCGACCTTCCTGCATCATTCGCAACTGCTCCTCTTTGGCCTCCTGCAATGCCTTGATATATATACTTTTTTTGCACTCAGCCTTTGCGTTGTGAGCAAAATTTGATAGCGGCGATACATGCGTTGTTTTACCTGCAAACATCACTTTCTCTCCGATTTCGTAAGTTCTGCCCTAAGCGAGACGGGAGTGTATTTTTCCGGCAAATAGTTGTCAATATCGCCCACATTAAATCTTGGACGCACGGACTTTGCATCCAACTCCTTGAACAACAAATCAACATGTACATCTTTGCCAAACTCTTTTTTCAACCGCCGAATCGTTGCCTTTGATTTAAAATACCTGTCAATAAACACATCCAGATCAATGGCCCTTCCATCACGAACTTCGCGGAGTCTGGCAGCTTCCCAAGCCAGCACAGGATTATTATAGACATAGAGTACGCTGACATCGTAGCCCTTGCGCAAACATCTTTTGACATTCCTGACTGCTATCCGCTCGTCACTCAGCGTACCATCCAGAATAAAGCTTTGCCGGTTGCGCATGATCAAATCAAATGCACGATCAACAATGATAGATGCCGGATACTGGAACAAGCTTGAATTGGCACCATTATAGTTTGGCATCAACTCACGAATTTCATCTGCATCAATATGCATGATTGGATCACCATTTGCGTTAAATGCGACTCCAACTGCCTGCGCGAACGCCTTTGCAAACTCGGTTTTTCCGGCTGCAGGGCAGCCAGCCATGAAAAAAGCAACAGGCTTTGCATCCGGAGGGTAAATTGCTTTATTGGTCAGCTCGCCAGCTATTCTCTGCTTGTTAAGCTTCGCCCAACTCACGGCTTCAT
>DATCSZ010000261.1:0-1414 GCA_036568205.1 Pseudomonadales bacterium | reverse complement strand
AGGTGACGGTTGTTATCCAGCAATTGCCGGTCCTTGTCACTGCCGTGTTGCAGAAATACCGGCAGTGCCACGGCCGGTGAGATGTTCATTTCGCCACGGATATTGCGCACGGCAACAATCACGGCCTGTACCCAGTCGATGCTGGCTTCGGCGTCATCGTCCATTTTGCTGCTGTCAGCCAGCGGATATGGCTGCAGCATGATGGTGTCACCGTTCTTGCCGGCCAGCGGTTTGACCCGCTGCCAGATTTCCTCGGTGATAAACGGCATGATCGGGTGGGCCAGGCGCAGCAGTGCTTCCAGCACCTGCACCAGGGTACGACGGGTGCCGCGCAGCTGCGCCTCACTGCTGTGTTCATTCCAGAACACCGGTTTGCACAGTTCCAGATACCAGTCGCAGTATTCATGCCAGGCAAACTCGTAAATCGCCTGGCTGGCAAGATCAAAACGGTAGCTGTCAAATGCCTGGGCGACGGCCTGTTCGGCATGTTGCAGGCGGCTGATAATCCAGCGGTCGGCGACACTGAGCTCGCATTCACCGCCCAGCTGGCCACAGTCGTGTTGCTCGGTATTGCTGAGTACAAAGCGCGCGGCATTCCACAGCTTGTTGCAGAAATTGCGGTAGCCTTCCAGGCGTTTCATGTCCCAGTTGATGTCACGGCCGGTCGAGGCCAGTGCCGCCAGGGTAAAACGCAACGCGTCGGTGCCGTGTTCCTGCACCCCCTGCGGAAATTCCTTTTCCGTGCGTTTGGCGATTTTTTCTGCCAGCTGTGGCTGCATCATGTTGCCGGTGCGTTTGTTGACCAGGGTGGCCAGGTCAACGCCGTCGATCATGTCCAGCGGGTCAATCACATTGCCCTTGGATTTGGACATCTTGTCACCGTGCTCATCACGGATCAGGCCGGTCACGTAAACAGTCCTGAACGGCACCTGCGGGCTGCCATCGGCGTTTTTCATAAAGTGCATGCTCATCATGATCATGCGTGCAACCCAGAAAAAGATGATGTCAAAACCGGTGACCAGTACATCGGTTGGGTGGAAGTCCTGCAGGCGCGGATTGTCATGCGGCCAGCCGAGTGTGGCGAAGCTCCATAATGCCGAGCTGAACCAGGTGTCCAGCACGTCGTCATCCTGGCGTAACGCTGTCTCGCCCAGCGCGTATTTTTCCCGCACCTCGGCTTCATTGCGGCCGACATAGACATTGCCCTGCTCGTCATACCAGGCCGGGATGCGGTGGCCCCACCACAGCTGGCGGGAAATACACCAGTCCTGGATGTCACGCATCCAGGAGAAGTACATGTTTTCGTACTGCTTGGGTACAAACTGGATACGGCCGTCCTCGACTGCTTCGATGGCCGGCTTGGCCAGGGTCTTGGCATCGGCGAACCACTGATCGGTGAGCATGGGCTCGATGA
>DATCSZ010000260.1:0-7324 GCA_036568205.1 Pseudomonadales bacterium | reverse complement strand
CACTGCCCGGTATTGACATAATCCGCGCTGCCGCCTTCGGCCAGCAGGTTCAACGGAATCGCGGAAAACTGGCTGCTGGCACCGCCCTGCAGGAACAGCACCGCGTAATCATCAGGAATGGCCAGCAAATCACGCAGGTCCTGCTCGGCCTGGGCGGCAATCGCAACAAATTCCTTGCTGCGATGGCTCATTTCCATCACCGACAGACCCTTGCCATGCCAGTCCAGTATTTCGTCACGCGCCTGTTCCAGCACCTCGGTAGGCAAGGATGCCGGACCCGCACAGAAATTATGTACTCTTGCCATGATATTACCCCTGTAAAAGTGAAAAAAACCGTTATCAAACGGCCCTTTAAAACAAACTGTCAGGTGGCCCGGCAGGTCGCCGGGCCGGGCAACGCTTATTCAGCGTCACCGCCGGCCGGCTCCACATCGCTGTCGCTGTCAGCCTCATCATCGTCCTGCTCGGCAATACGCTGCACACCCACCAGGCTTTCGTCATCCGCCAGGCGGATCAGCCGCACCCCCTGGGTGTTGCGGCCGGACAACGAGATCTCGTCAGTGCGGGTGCGCACCAGGGTGCCCTGGTTGCTGATCAGCATGATCTGGTCACCATCAAATACCTGCACCACGCCAACCAGCTGGCCATTACGTTCGCTGCACTGCATCGCGATAATGCCCTGGCCACCACGCCCCTTGGTCGGGTATTCGGCAATCTCGGTACGTTTGCCATAACCATGCTCGGAAGCGGTCAGGATACGGGCACCCGGCTGCGGGATCAGCATCGCAATCACCTGCTGGCCATCGGCCAGGCGCATGCCGCGCACACCACGGGCGGTACGGCCCATCATGCGCACCTTGCTTTCACGGAAACGGATGGCCTTGCCGCCATCGGCAAACAGCATGATGTCCTGTGCGCCATCGGTAATTGCGGCGGCAATCAGCGTGTCACCCTCGTCCAGACGCAGCGCAATCAGGCCGGAGCTGCGTGGCCGGCTGAACTGGCTGAGCGGGGTTTTCTTCACCGTACCATTGGCGGTAGCCATAAAAATGTAGGTGCCGGTCGGCTCGTCACGATCATTGTCGTTATCATCACCATCGTCGCTGTCAACCACATCCTCGCTGATGATGTCATCGGCATCGTCTTCATCCAGCGCCGCGTCGTCGCTGGCCTGGTAGGCCTTCAGGTCGACCTGCAACATGGCGGTAATACGCTCGCCTTCATCCAGCGGCAGCAGGTTGACAATCGGCCGGCCACGCGACTGGCGAGATGCCACCGGAATCTGGTACACCTTCAGCCAGTACACCTTGCCGGCACTGGTAAAACACAGCAGCGTGTCATGGGTATTGGCCACCAGCAGGTGCTCAATAAAATCCTCATCCTTGACGGCGGTGGCCGAACGGCCGCGCCCGCCCCGACGCTGGGCCTGGTAGTCTTCCAGCGGCTGGGTCTTGGCATAACCGTTATGGGAAATCGTCACCACCCGCTCTTCCGGGGTGATCAGGTCTTCGGTGGTCAGGTCCAGCTGCGACGAGATAATCTCGGAACGGCGCGGATCATTGTATTCACTGTTGATCGCTTCCAGTTCGTCGCGGATAACCGCCATCAGGCGGTCGGCATTGGCCAGGATGTCCAGGTACTCGGCGATCTGTTCAAGCTTTTCCTGGTACTCGACCAGCAGCTTGTCATACTCCAGGCCGGTCAGCTTCTGCAGGCGCATGTCGAGGATATTCTGCGCCTGCACCGGTGACAGGTAATATTTGCCGTCACGGAAACCAAATTCCAGTGGCAGGTCATCCGGGCGGCAGGCTTCTTCGCCGGCGCGTTCCAGCATCGGCAGCACACTGCCCGGCTCCCACGGGTGGGTCATCAGCGCATCACGCGCCTCGGCAGTGGTCTGTGAAGCCTTGATCAGCGCAATCACCGGGTCGATATTGGCAATCGCCACCGCCAGGCCTTCCAGGATATGGCCGCGTTCACGTGCCTTGCGCAACAGGTAAACAGTACGCCGGGTAACCACTTCACGGCGGTGCTTGATAAACGCCTGCAGCAGTTCCTTCAGGTTCATCAGTTTCGGCTGGCCGTCGATCAGCGCCACCATGTTGATGCCGAACACGTTCTGCAACTGGGTCTGGCTGTACAGGTTGTTCAGCACCACCTCACCGGACTCGCCACGCTTGAGCTCGATCACCACCCGCAGGCCATCCTTGTCGGATTCGTCGCGCAGTTCGGAAATGCCCTCGATTTTCTTTTCCTTGACCAGCTCGGCAATACGCTCGATCAGGCGCGCCTTGTTCAGCTGGTACGGAATCTCGGTAATGATGATGGTTTCACGGCTGGTTTTCTCGTCCCGCTCAACCTCGGCACGCGCCCGCACATAAATGCGTCCACGGCCGGTACGGTAGGCCTGCACAATGCCGGCACGGCCGTTGATAATCGCCGCGGTCGGGAAATCCGGACCAGGAATGTGTTCCATCAGGCCGTCAATATCAATATCCGGGTTGTCCAGCAAGGCCAGGCAGGCGCGGATGACTTCACCGAGGTTATGCGGCGGGATATTGGTAGCCATGCCGACAGCAATACCGGATGAGCCATTGACCAGCAGTGCCGGGATACGGGTTGGCAGCACGGCCGGAATCTGCTCGGAGCCGTCATAGTTCGGCACAAAATCGACGGTTTCCTTGTCCAGGTCAGCCAGCATTTCATGGGCGATCTTGCGCATGCGGATTTCGGTGTAACGCATCGCCGCCGCATTGTCGCCGTCTATCGAACCAAAGTTACCCTGGCCATCAACCAGCGTGTAACGCATCGAAAACGGCTGCGCCATACGCACAATGGTGTCATACACGGCCGAGTCACCGTGCGGGTGATATTTACCGATTACGTCACCGACCACACGGGCAGATTTTTTGTACGGCTTGTTCCAGTCATTGCCCAGCACATCCATCGCAAACAGCACCCGGCGGTGCACCGGCTTCAGGCCATCCCGCACATCCGGTAACGCACGACCGACAATCACGCTCATCGCGTAATCCAGATAGGACTGCTTCAGCTCGTCCTCGATATTGACCGGAAAAACTTCTTTGGCTAACTCACTCATGTGTCAACAAGATTCCTTTTTATTGCTTGTACCTGCTGCAAACGATGACGTATGGCTACGGCAAAAATAAGCGGCGATGATAGCACATCCGGCCACAACAACACTACGGCTTATTGCCTGCCGGCAGCGTGCCATAGCGCCCCGCCATGCATGACTATGACCGCGGCGCGCAGCACGATATACTTGCCGGCCGCTGAACGTGAAAGGGTTTTATGCAACACGTCGACACACTGATCAAGGCCGGCTGGATTGTCACCGTCGATGACGACTTCCGGGTACTGGAAAACCACGCGCTGGCGATTGACCAGGGCCGCATTGTCGCGATCACTGACCAGAGCGACCGCTTCAGTGCCCACCATGTGCATGAACTGCCCGGCCATGTACTGATGCCCGGCCTGGTCAATGCCCACGGCCATGCCGCCATGAGCCTGCTGCGCGGCCTCAGTGATGACGTGCCACTGATGACCTGGCTGAATGACCATATCTGGCCAGCCGAGCAACGCCATGTGGATGCCCGCTTTGTTGCCGATGGCAGCCTGCTGGCGATGGCAGAAATGATCCTGAGCGGTACCACCACCTTCAGCGACATGTACTTTTTCCCCGAAACCGTGGCAGACATTGCCGAGCGTACCGGCATGCGCTGCCAGCTCAGCTTCCCGGTATTCAATGTGGCCAGCAACTGGGGCAACAACGCCGATGACTACCTGGCCAAGGGGCTGGCACTGATCGACAAGTACCGCGCCCACCCGCTGATCCGCATCGCCTTTGGCCCGCATGCCCCGTATACCGTCAGTGACGAGGTACTGCTGCGGGTAGCCGCACTGGCCGAACAGCACTGCGTACCGATCCAGATGCACCTGCACGAAACCGCCGATGAAGTGCACAGCGCAGTACAGCAATCCGGCCAGCGGCCACTGCAGCGCATTGCCAGCCTGGGCCTGCTGGGCCCGCATTTCCAGGCCGTGCACATGGTGCACCTGAATGATGACGACATTGCACTGGTTGCCGACAGCGGCAGCCATATCATCCACTGCCCGGAATCCAACCTGAAGCTGGCCAGCGGCTTTTGCCAGCTCAAGCGTTGCCTGGATGCCGGCATCAATGTCGCACTTGGCACCGACGGCCCGGCCAGCAACAGCGACCTGGACCTGTTCGGCGAAATGCGCAGCGCCGCGCTGCTGGCCAAGGCAGTGGCCAATGATGCCAGCGCCGTCGACGCCCGCCAGGCGATCCGCATGGCTACCATCAACGGCGCCAGGGCACTGGGTATCGAGGCGATGACCGGCAGCCTGGAGACCGGCAAGGCGGCCGACATTATTGCCATCGACTGCAGCGGGCTGGGCCACCAGCCGCTGCACCAACCACTATCCCAGCTGGTTTACACCCACGTCAGCCACAAGGTCAGCCACAGCTGGGTTGCCGGCCGGCCACTGCTGGACAACTACCGGCTGACCACCATCGACAGCGACGCCTGCCTCGCCGCCGCCCGCCACTGGCACGGCAAACTGGCCAGCCCCAACCCGTAGAACCTGTAACCATGAGCAACAAGCACAGCAATATCGACCCCGCCGAGATCGCCCGCTTTTCCGCATTGGCCAACCGCTGGTGGGACAAGCAGGGCGACATGAAAGCGCTGCACGACATCAATCCGCTGCGCGCCAATTACATCGACCGGCAGGCACGGGTGGCCGGCAAACAGCTGCTGGATGTCGGCTGCGGCGCCGGCCTGCTGGCCGAAGCGATGGCCCAGCGCGGCGCCAGCGTCAGCGCCATTGATGCCGGCGCCGAGATTATTGAGGTGGCACGCCTGCACCTGCTGGAATCCGGTCTGGCCATTGATTACCAGCAGGCCACCGCCGAACAGTATGCCGACCGGCATGGCGACCGCTTTGATGTGGTGACCTGCATGGAAATGCTGGAACATGTGCCGGACCCGGCGTCGGTGATCCGCGCCTGCGCCAGCCTGTGCAAACCCGGCGGCCGGCTGTTTTTCTCAACCATCAACCGCAATGCCAAGGCCTGGGCAATGGCCATTGTTGGTGCCGAATACCTGCTCAAGCTGGTGCCCAAAGGCACCCACAGCTACGACCGGCTGATCCGCCCGTCAGAACTGGCGCGCTGGCTGCGCGACGCCGGCCTGCTGGTTGACGAGCTGTGCGGCCTGGAATACAACCCGCTGACCCGCCAGTACCGGCTCAGCGACAACTGTGATGTCAACTATATGGTCTGTGCCCGCAAACCGGAGGCCGCATGAGCTACCGTGGTGCTGTACTGTTTGACCTGGACGGCACGCTGGTTGACACCGCCGCCGACTTTATTGATGTGATCAACCGCATGCGCGCCGAAGACCGGCTGCCGCCTGCCGATCACCTGTTAATCCGCAATACCGTGTCGGAGGGAGCACGCGGGCTGGTCCGGCGTATCTTCAAGCTTGACGACAGCGACCCGCAGTTTGAACCGCAGCGCCAGCGACTGCTGGACCTGTATGCCGGCCAGCTGGGCAACGAGGCGCGCCTGTTTGCCGGTTTTGAACAGCTGTTGCCGGCACTGGAGGCACAGGACATTGCCTGGGGCATTGTCACCAACAAGCCCTGGCGTTTTACCGAACCCCTGCTGCAACGCCTGGCACTGGCCCCAAGCCAGGCCGTTGCCATCTGCCCGGACCATGTCACCACATCCAAGCCGGCGGCCGAGCCGCTGCTGCTGGCCGCCAGCCGGCTTGGCCTTGCGCCCGGCCAGTGCCTGTATGCCGGCGACCACCGGCGCGATATCGAAGCCGCACGTAATGCCGGCATGCCCGGCATTGCCTGCGGCTTTGGTTATATCCACGAGGATGATGACATCCACGACTGGCAGGCAGACACCATCGTGCAGTCGGTGGATGAACTCGCCGCTGTTATTCACCACCACTTTGGACTGAACCCGCATGTTTGACTACCACGCCCCCGCCGATTTGCTGGCAGACCGCATTATCCTGGTGACCGGCAGCAGTGAAGGCATCGGCCGCGCCGCTGCCATGGCCTATGCCCGCCATGGCGCCACCGTTATCCTGCACGGCCGCAACCAGCAACGGCTGGAAAGCCTGTATGACGAGATCGTCGCTGAAGGCCTTGCCGAACCGGCAATTGCAATACTCGACCTGGCCAGCGCCGGTTTTGAGGATTTTATGGTGTTGCAGAACAGCATTGGCGAACAGTTCGGCCGGCTTGACGGCCTGCTGCACAATGCCAGCATACTGGGCCGGCGCAGCTCGATCAAAAGCAGCAATACCAATGACTGGCAAAACGTCATGCAGGTCAATGTCAACGCACCGTTTATGCTGACCAAGGCCATGCTGCCACTGCTGGAGCAAAGCGCCAGCGCCTCGGTGATATTCACCTCGTCCAGTGTCGGCCGCCACGGCCGCGCCTACTGGGGTGCCTATGCGGTTTCCAAGTTTGCCACCGAAGGGCTGATGCAGGTACTGGCCGATGAGCAGGAAAACACCAGCAATATCCGTGTTAACAGCCTGAACCCTGGTGCCACCCGCACCGCCATGCGCATGATGGCCTATCCCGGCGAAAGCCCGGACAGCAATCCCGAGCCAGCGGCAATCATGCCGGCCTACCTGTACCTGATGGGCGATGACAGCCGCCATGTACACGGCCAGGCACTGGATGCGCAATAGATATATTGCGCAGACCAAAAGACAAGAATACAATACTATCTAGTCAAGCATATTTACCATATACCAGCAACGGGAGAGCCGCATGTCGGATGAAACCAAAGCAACGCCAACCGAGCCGCGCAAACTGAAAGATGTGCACCACTGGGACTATGAAACCGATATCGCCATTGTCGGCTTTGGCGGTGCCGGCGCCTGCGCCGCCATCGAGGCGCATGACAACGGCGCCAGTGTGATGATCTTTGAAGTAGCCAGTGAAAGCGGCGGCTCCACCAAGCTGTCCAGCGCGGAAATCTACATGGGCGGCAATGGCGGCACGCCGGTACAAAAAGCCTGTGGTTTTCATGATGACACTGAAGACATGGTCAAGTATCTGATAATGGCCGGCGGCCCACAGGCCGACGAAGCCAAGGTGCGCCTGTACTGCGAACAAAGCACCGAACACTATGACTGGCTGGTCAAACAGGGCGCACGCTACAAAAACAGCTTCCACCAGGAACGCGCCATCATGTGCCTGACGGATGACTGCCTGCTGTATACCGGTTCGGAAAAAGCCTGGC
>DATCSZ010000259.1:0-3751 GCA_036568205.1 Pseudomonadales bacterium | reverse complement strand
GGTTTCGTCATCGACCGGGAAGAAGCCGCAGGTGGCGCCAAATTCCGGCGTCATGTTGGCTATGGTGGCACGATCGGCCAGCGGCAGGTGATCCAGCCCGCTGCCAAAAAACTCGACAAACTTGCCGACCACACCGTGCTGGCGCAGCATTTGTACCACGGTCAGCACCAGGTCGGTGGCGGTCACGCCTTCACGCAAGGCACCGCTCAGCTCAAAGCCGACCACATCGGGAATCAGCATGGATATTGGCTGGCCCAGCATCGCCGCCTCGGCCTCGATGCCGCCCACTCCCCAGCCCAACACACCGAGACCGTTGATCATTGTGGTATGGCTGTCGGTGCCAACCAGGGTATCCGGGTAGGCATCACAAACATCACCGTCCTGGCGGGTCCACACGGTTTTGGCCAGGTATTCCAGGTTGACCTGGTGGCAGATGCCGGTGCCGGGCGGCACCACACGGAAGTTGTCAAACGCCGACTGGCCCCAGCGCAAAAAGGCATAACGCTCGTGGTTACGCTGCATCTCGATATGCACGTTATCGGCATAGGCGGATTCACTGGCAAACACATCGACCATGACCGAATGGTCGATAACCAGGTCAACCGGGTTGAGCGGGTTGATCAACGCCGGATCACCACCGGCCCTGGCCACCGCATCACGCATCGCGGCCAGGTCCACCACCGCCGGCACGCCGGTAAAATCCTGCATCAGCACCCGCGCCGGGTGAAACGCGATTTCGTGGCTGGATGGCCTGTCCACCGAAGCCAGCAGCTGGTGAATATCCGCCACCGTGACGGTGCTGCCGTTTTCATGGCGCAGCAGGTTTTCCAGCAGGATTTTCAGTGTCAGCGGCAGGCGATGGACAGCATCATGGCCCTGGCCGGCCAGCGCAGCCAGGCTGTAATAACGGTAGCGGTGCTGGCCGACCTGTAACTGGCGGGCGGTATTCAGGCTGTCATGACTCATGGGGATCTCCTTGTTTGGATGAATACACGATTGTCCGGAATATTCATGGGGCAGCTATATGCCTTGCATAGACCGGCATAACGTAAAGCCGGCCTTGCCGGGGACTCATAATCATCCGTCGTACCGGCGAAGGCCAGTACCCATGGTATGTCAGTGCATACTATCTCTGGATGCCGGCCTTCGCCGGCATGACGAATAATTGCAGCGATCAGCATAACGCTTGCCATAACAGAGCCGAATGTATTCCGGACAGTCGTGTGTTTGATGGCTAAACCAGTCGCCTGCCGGCAACACCTGATCAACCATAGCACATGCCGGCACAGCCGGTCGAAAAGCGGCGGGCGGAGAGAAGGAAGTTGAAGTTACTGCAGGAAATGCAGGTTACGATCCAGGGTCAGCTGCCACAGCCGTTCATGGCTGTCGAGATCCAGCTGTGACAGGGTGTCAGCGTAGCGTTCGGGCAGGTGGGCAAATTCCTGCAATACCTCGGCATCCAGCGAACGTGCTTCAAACACTGCGAAACCGAGCACCATCCACAACAGTGACTGGGCATGGCGCAATGCCTGCGGGCGCGCTATGCCGGCCTTTTCGATCACCGCTGCCAGGGTTTCGATAACCTGCAGCATCGCCTCTGCCGGCATTGCACTGCCAAAAAGGAACAGCAGGTGGCGGTTTTCCAGCAGCCTGGCTCGCAGGTGGTCCAGCAGCTGGCGCAGTTCCTGTTGCGGCGCCGCGTTGCTGACAGCCGGGCCGACATCCAGCTGCAGCGCGCATTCCACCAGCGCCAGCAGCAACGATTGTTTATTGGCAAAGTAGGTATAGATGCTGGGTGCCGACAGCCCCAGACGCTCGGCCAGCTTGCGGAAACTGAGCGCCTGTTCGCCGCCTTCCTTGAGCAGTGCCAGCGCCGCTGCCAAAATCGCCTCGCGGCTGGTCGTGGTCGGTCTGCCGGCCCGTTTGCGGGTTGCCGTCATAACAAGTCACATGAAGATTTTGTAAAGCGCGAGTTTAACACCGTTCGCAAAAGATCACATAAACTATTGTTTTGCGTGCTTGCCGCAACAGCATGATAAACCTTGCATGCACAACGGCTGACCAATAAACTGCCAACTCCGATTTTGACTTGACCATATAGTCAATCGGTTTTACCAATAGCACACGAGTACCACCCATGGAAAAACCGGAACTGATGCATTCGCTGCTGGAGCCACGCGCCCTGCTGGAAGCGCTGAGCCTGGCAATCTACTGGCCGCTGGCCGGCAAAACCGCCAGCGGTGACGCCCAGCCGGTACTGGTGATTCCGGGCTTCATGACCGGCGATGGTGCCACGTTTGCGCTGCGCCGTTACCTGAACCTGAATGGTTTTGAGGCATTACCCTGGGAACAGGGCCGCAATCCCGGCCTGCAGCAGGTGATTTTTGACGCCCTGCTGCAGCGGGTGGAACAGCTGTACAGCCAGTATGGCCAGCCAATCGCCGTGGTTGGCTGGAGCCTGGGCGGCCTGTATGCACGGGCGCTGGCGCATCGCAGTCCCGGCCAGATCCGCCAGGTCATCACTCTTGGCAGCCCGTTTACCGTCAACACCCGGCCGGATGCTGACGTCGGTGTTTCTGACAATATCAGGCGCCTGTACGAACGGCTGAACCCGGACCAGCACAGCGACCCGCTGCTGAACGGCGAACCGTTCTGGCAGCAAACCCCGCCGGTGCCGACCACGGCGATTTATTCACGCAGCGACGGCATTGCCAACTGGAAATACTGTGTCGACAGCGAGATCGGCCAGCACAATGAAAACATCGCGATCATCGGCAGCCACATGGGACTGACCCACAACCCGATGGTCTACCACCTGCTGCTGGATCGCCTGCAACACGCCGGCCGCAACTTCAAGCCATACCGCCCCGGCCCCTTCACACGGCTGATTTACAAAACCGCCACCGCCTGAGCAAAAAAAAGGGGCAGTGTCGCCTGACCCTGCCCCTTGTTATTCCGGCCCTGGTTATTTTTGTTTGGCGAACACGCTGGCCAGCAGCTTGTGGAAACTGACCGGGATCAGGCGTTTGACGATGTCGGTCAACACCGAATCCTTGCCGACCCGTACCCGCTGTTTTCTCTGCTCGACGGCCTTGACGATGATCGTCGCCGCCTTGTCAGCCGGCATGGCAAATTTTTTCACTTTTTCGAAAAACTTGCGACTGGCATCCTGGTCAACGGAATGCTCGACGGCGACGTTGAAAATATTGGTCTGGATGGCACCGGGATGGATACTGGTGACATGCACATTACGGTGCTTGTATTCCGCGTACAGGGATTCATTCAGGGCACGCACGGCAGCCTTGGTCACACAATAACTGCTCTGTTTGGGAAAACCGACAAAACCGGCCAGGCTGGAGGTATTGGCAATATGAGCCTCGGGCCGCTGCAGCAGATACGGCATAAAATAGTGGCAGCCGTAGATCACCCCCCAGATATTGATGCCGATAATTTTCTGCCAATCGGCAATCGTGTGCTCCTCGAACGTCTTGTCGATGGTAATGCCGGCATTGTTGAACAATACATCAATCTGCTGGTGCTCGGCGACAATGGCCTCCGGCAATGCCTGCATCTGCTGCTCACTGGTGACATCGGCGATATGGCTGGTGAACTTGCCACTGCAGTGGCTGATGCTGGCCAGGGTCTCATCCAGCCCTTTCTGGCTGACATCCACCAGTGCGATATTGCCACCCTTGCCGGCTATGTGTTGCGCCAGGGCACGGCCGATGCCGCTGCCGGCACCGGTAATCAC
>DATCSZ010000258.1:0-5634 GCA_036568205.1 Pseudomonadales bacterium | reverse complement strand
ACCACACAGCAGGCCGATCCAGCCATTCGCGGCACAATAAATCCGTCAGCAATGGCCAGGTAGCTGCGCAGGCCGTTGCGGGCCATGCCAAGCTGCAGCCGGTCTCCGGCCTGCAGCTGCCTGCTGCACCAGTTACCGACTGGCTGGCCGTTTATGCGCGCCTGCATATCGGCACCGCACAGGGCTATGCCGGCGGGCTGGCTGAATGTCAGGCTGACATTGCCGAGCGTGATTTCCAGTGCGGCGGCATCATCCGGGTTGCCGAGCAGGTGGTTGGCCCATAACAGGGCGTGTTCATCCATTGGCCCGGATTCGGCCAGCCCCTGGCTGCCGGCATTGCGCCGGCCGCGGTCAATGGTAATCACCAGGCCGCCGGCTTTTTCCAGCCGCATGATACCGTCAGCCATGGCTGGCTTCTCGCAGTGCATGGTATTGCGCCAGGCTGATGGCAGCAAAGCGCAGCCGGTCGCCGGGCTGCAGGCGGGCGGCCGGTGTGTTGCCGGCAACAAACATCGGCAGCGGGCAATGGCCAATCACATGCCAGCCGCCCGGGCTGGCCTGCGGGTAGATTGCCGTTTGCCGCCCGGCAATGGCCACGGCACCGGCGCTGACGTTAACCGCCTGCGGCTTGCGTGGCAGTTGCAGGCGTTCATCCAGGCTGGCGGCAAAGGCAAAGCCGGGGGCAAAGCCCAGCGCGTAAACGCGGTATTCCTGCCCGCTGTGCAGGGCGGCCAGCTCGGCCGTGCTGATGCCACAGGCCTGCGCTGCTGTGTGCAGGTCGGCGGCCAGATCGGGGTGGTAACACACCGGCAGCTCTACCAGCCGCGCCATGGCAGTGGCGTTTGCCTGCACTGGCTGTTGCAGCAGGTGTTCGGCCAGCTGCAGGAACTGCTGCGGCTGGATTTGCAGCGGATTAAACCGCACTAACAGGCTGGCATAGGCAGGTATGCTGTTGATGATGGCGCTGCCGGCCTGCTGGCGCAGGGCCTGTTCCAGCTGTTGCAGCTGCCCGATATTGTCGGGGCTGATGCTGTCACCGATGACCAGCAGCAGCTCGCTTTCGCTGAGCAGTTCGGCATGCATTTATTGCCCTGCCAGCTGCCGTGCCAGTGCCTCGATAACCGCCACCGCCTGGTCGTTATCGCCATGCACACACAGGGTTTTGGCCTGCAGCTGCAGTGGCCGGCCGCTGTGGCTGGTGATCGGCTGGCCGGCGGCCAGCGCGGCAGCCTGTTGCAGTACCTGGCGGCTGTCGTCGTAGACGGCACCGGCCTGGCTGCGTGGCAGCAGCCGGCCGTGATCATCGTAGGCGCGGTCGGCAAAGGCCTCGAACCAGACCTCCACGCCAAACGCATCGGCACGGCGCTGGAAGCTGCTGTTGTCTGTGCCGGCCATCAGCAGCAACGGCTGGCCACCGCCGTGCCATTTTACTGCCTGCAGAATGCCGTCCAGCACGTCCTGCGACTGCATCATGTCGTTATACAGGGCGCCATGCGGCTTGATATGGTGCAGCCGCTCGCCCTGCTCGTCGCAGATCGCGTCCAGCAGTTCGATTTGCTGTAACACCAGGTCGCAGATGTCGGCCTTGTTCAGCGCCATTGAGCGGCGGCCAAACTGCTCCCTGTCCGGGTAGGACGGGTGGGCGCCGATGGCCACGCCGTGCTGGCTGGCCAGGGCCACCGTGTCGCGCATGACCTGGCGGTTGCCGGCATGAAAACCACAGGCGATATTGGCCAGCTGGATATGCGGCATCACCCGCTGTTCCACACTGTCGTGCAGCAGCCGGTCACATTCCCCCAGGTCACAGTTCAGCAGCATGTCAGCGCCCCTCGTTGCCCAGCCCGCCAAATTGCCGGGACAGGTACATTGCGTAGTTGTCGGTCATGCCGCTGACAAAATCCACTACCGCCATCATCACCTCATACTGGCTGCCATTGGCCGGCAGGTTTTTTTCGCCGATCAGGTCGATCAGCATGCGTTTTTCACGGCTGATTTCCTGGTGCCGGTGCCAGTGCCAGGCAGCCGGAATCAGCTTGCCGAGCAGCCGGCCAATCACGTCGTAGGCGCCGATTTCCAGCTCTACCTTGCGCGGATGGGCAAAGATACGTTGCTTGGCATAGTGTTTGGCCTGCTCCACCGACTGGCGAATCGGCGCATCACACAGGCTGATCAGGTCGTCCTGCACGGTGCCGGCCAGAAAAGCCTTTTCGTTGCTGACAAAGGCCTCCACCCCGGCGCTGATATAGGCATCGATAATCTTGCCGCGCACAAAGCCGGGTTTGCGCCCTTCACTGATGCCGGCCAGCTGCTGTTCCAGCCTGGGCAGCTCGCTGCTGTCGAATACCGGGCGCATGATGTCGAAGATATCCTGCCAGCGCAGCAGGCCCATTTCCAGGCCGTCTTCGAGGTCGATCAAGCCATAACAAAAATCATCAGCGGCTTCCATCAGGTAAACCAGCGGGTGCCGGCAGTACCAGTTTTCGCCGCGTTTGGGCAGGCCGGTTTTCCCGGCAATTTCTGCCATGCTGGCATAGTCGGCCTGGTAGATGCCGTATTTTCCCGGCTTGGGCAGTGCGCCATTGTTGACCAGTGAGCCCCACGGGTACTTGATAAAGGCAGCGAGGGTGGCATAGGTCAGGCGCATGCCACCATGAAACTGGTGGTATTCGGTGGTGGTGAGGATGCGCAGGCCCTGGGCATTGCCTTCAAAGTGCAGCAGGTCCTGCTGTTGTTCATCGCTGAGGCCTTCCAGGTAATCCTGGCCTTCATCCGCAAACCAGTTGCGGATGGCCTCCTCGCCGGTGTGGCCAAAGGGCGGGTTGCCAATGTCATGGGCCAGGCAGGTGGATTGCACAATATCGCCCAGATCGGTTGGCAGGATGCCCTGCGGCAGGCTGCCATTGTCACGCAGTGCCTCGCCAATGCGGATGGCCAGTGTACGGCCGACACAGGCTACCTCCAGGCTGTGGGTCATGCGGTTGTGGATATGGTCGTTGGCCGCCAGCGGGTGTACCTGGGTTTTGCGCGCCAGACGGCGGAAGGCACCGGAGAAAACAATCTTGTCATGATCGGACAGGAACGGCGAACGACCCGGCTCGTTTTTTGCCGGTCGCCCGGTCAGCCGTTCGGCACACAGCAGCTGCTGCCAGTTCATGTCCATGGGTTGCCCTCTTGTGGTGTGCCGCCATGGTAGCGCACCAGGCGCCAATGTCCAGCTGTGCCGATTGTGACGCCAGCCATGGTGGCTGTGATCGCAGCTGGTGTACACTGGCTTTTTTGTTGCCAGGATTCCGTTAATGCCCCGTGCCGACCAGTTTGTTGCCCACCGTGGCTATGCCCGTCATTACCCGGAAAACACCCTTACCGCGATCACCGCCGCCATCCATGCCGGCGCACGCCATGTTGAGGTGGATATCCAGTTCAGCCGTGATGGCGTGCCGCTGCTTTACCATGATGTGGACATGCAGCGGGTCAGCGCGGTGGCAGGCAAGGTGTTTGATTTTGATGCGGCCGAGCTGGTGGAAATGCCGGCGTTTGAGCCGGGTCGCTTCGGCAGGCAGTTTCGCGATGTGCCGATCAGCCTGGCCAGCGAGTTTGCCCACCTGGTGGCGGTCAAGGCCGGGGTGCATTTTTATGTCGAGCTGAAAAGTGAATCGATTGATCACTTTGGGGTTACACACTGCCTGGCCTGCCTGCAGGAAACCCTGGCACCGGTGTTGCGCCAGTGTACGCTGATTGGCGACGACCATGCAGCCATGCTGCTGGCCAAACAGCAGTACGGCTTTCCGGCCACCGGCCTGGTGTTCCGCGACTGGGCCCGGCGTGACGAGCTGATTCGCCGCTATCACGCCGATATTGCCTATATTAATATCCAGCGCATTCCGGCCGGCGATGCCATTACCGCCGCCTGCCCGATTGCGGTGTATGAAATTGACCAGCCGGCGCAGGCCACGACAGCCCTGCAGCGCGGTGCCGCGCTGGTGGAAACCTTTGCCATTGGCGAATTGATCGAGGCCTTATGCTGAAAAACTACGATGTTGTGATTGCCGGCGGCGGCATCCAGGGCTGCGCCATTGCCCAGGCCTGTGCGGCAGCCGGTTTTGCCACCCTGCTGCTGGAAAAAGACCGCTTTGGTTATGCCACCTCCAGCCGCTCAAGCAAGCTGATCCACGGCGGCCTGCGTTACCTGCAGACCGGCCAGTTCTCGCTGGTGCGCGAATGCATCGACGAACGCGAATGGATGTTTCGCCAGCTGCCCGACCTGGTCAAGCCGAACTGGTTTTACCTGCCGGTATACCGCCACAGCCATGTGCGCCCGTGGCAGCTGTACAGCGGCCTGTCGCTGTACCGTATGCTGGGTGGCTTTAACCCGCACAGCAAGTTCCGCCGCCTGCCCAAAAAACAATGGCGCAAACTGGCCGGCCTGGATACCCGTGACCTGCAGGCGGTATTTGCCTACCAGGATGGCCAGACCGATGACCGGCAACTGACCCGCCGGGTACAGCAGTCGGCAGAAAAGCTGGGGGCAGTATGTATGGAGCAGGCCCGGCTGAGCCGCGCCGCACGTTTTGATGACGGCTTCCAGGTATGTTTTCGCCATGACGATGGCGAAACCTGCGTCAAGTCGGCCATGCTGATCAATGCCGCCGGGCCGTGGGTGAATCATGTACTGGCCTGCATCAGCCCCAGCGTGGAACCGGTAGCCATTGACCTGGTGCAGGGCACCCATATTGTGCTGGAACAGCAATTGAGTGAGCAGTGTTTTTACCTGGAAGCGCCGGCCGACCAGCGTGCGGTGTTTATTTTGCCGTGGCAGGGCAAAACCCTGGTGGGCACCACCGAGACCGATTACCACGGCGAGCCCGGTGAATGCCGGCCACTGGACAGTGAAGTGGACTACCTGCTGGCGACGATAAAACACTATTTTCCCGACCACCCGCTGAAGGTGGTGGACAGTTTCAGCGGCCTGCGGGTATTGCCGAAAAGTGACCAGCGGGCGTTTTTCCGCTCGCGTGATGTACAACTGCAGCAGGATGGCCGCTTGCTGACGGTATACGGCGGCAAGCTGACCAGCTGGCGTGCTACCGGCAGCGAAGTGCTGGCGGCAGTGGAAAACACGCTGGGCAAACGCCAGCCGGTGGATACCCGCCGGCTGGCGGTTTAATGTTATTTATACAGCGTTATTACTGTCGGGTAATCCGTTTCCAAATGCCGCACATTGCGCCGCAGGATCTGGCCCGGCATTTTACTTGATCACTCCTGTATTTTGAGTACAAGCGTGTTGTGATATGACATGACCCTGGAGAATTTTCGTCCCGCAATCAGCTTGTCTACTGCATCAATCAGACCTGGGAAATGGCCGGAAAAATCATCAAATACTACTATGGCGCCAGGAATCAACCTGGGAAAAAACAACTGGATATCCTTTTCCACGCCTTCCTTTGTATGATCGCCGTCAATAAACAAAAAACGTATTCTTGTTTCTTTCAGTTGTTTTTCTGCCTCATCATTTGGCATGTTTAACAGCGTCACACTATCAAGCAATCCAATCCTCTTCATGTTATTCAGGAAGTTTCCTTCAAGATCACTCAAGTCTTCCTTGCCAACCACATAGTAATTCTCTTTGCCAACATT
>DATCSZ010000257.1:0-6894 GCA_036568205.1 Pseudomonadales bacterium | reverse complement strand
ATTTCCAGTGGCAGGTAACCAAAGGTTTCGGCACGCCGTTCCAGCGGCATGTCCATCAGCCGGGCAATATCCAGCTCGGCATCACCGGCCAGTTCCGGTTGCTGCAGGAAATCGGCCATATCGGCCGGATTGATGTCGTTGATCAGCGCGGCAATGGCGTTTTTGTCCTGCCGGGCAAGGGCCGCCTGCAGCGAGGCAACAAGGGTTTCTAGTGTCATGGTTCGCCTCCTGCCGCGTCCTTGTCGACGCGCGGCGCGAACCCGGAGGCTAGCGGAAGGCGTGCGTGTGCAGAACGCGGTGGCTGTGCTGAATAAAATTACTACCGGAAGGGTCCATAAAAATCGGGTATTTTCACCACACATGTGGCGGCGCAACGGTAATGCCGCGCGCCGCGCTTGTCAATAGCCGGGATCAGTTCAGGTGTGGCAGGGCTAATCGACACGCACATCGTAACGCAGCGTAAAACTGCTGCCGCCCGGCATGACACCGACAAACGGCAGACGAACGTGAGTAATCGCCGCATCATACCCGGTTGCTGGCGGCACATAAGTCCAATCAAGGCCATCATTATCGGAATACGCCGGTGTCCCGATTGTCAGGCCGGAGGTGCCAGGTAAAAAATCAAACGGCTGGCCTGCACCATAAGTCGCCATGCCAAGGCTGGTAAAGTGTCCCAGTTTGTCTGTCAGTTGCACATTGTGGGCATCCACAGTGCCGGTATTGCTAACCAGCACGGTATAGCTGATAACATCCGCCGGACGGGCCGTTGCCTGACTGGAAATTTTGGTAACCGACAACGCTGGCGCCGGTAAAATTTCAATACCGATACTGGCCTGGTTGTTTGACACATCGGAATCCTCAGCCCCGTTGACCGCGTCCCAAGCGCTGATCGTCGCCGCCACCGTTGGTGTCATCGGGAAAGGAACCTGCTGTGCTATGGCTGTAACCTGCAATGTCAGCACATTGTTTTCCTGCAAAAGCGGTATTTGCCACAGATCCGGACTACCGCTGGCATCACTATCGATGAATACAGTGCCTGCAGGCGCACTGTGCGAAACATAGGCAAACTGGGGCGGCAACAGCCAGTCAACCTGAATATCAACAAAGTCATCAAAATGAATATGAGTTAGGCTGATATCAAACGTTAGCTGGCCATTGGCACTGAGTGATGTTTTGTCAGCGCTGATATCCACGCGCATATCCGGGGGGAACAACCCCTGCCCATTTCCAGGGCCATCCATATTGTCAATAAGCTGTGATGGCAAATTCATACCGGTTGCAGATGAGATATGAAACTTGATGTTGGCAGGGCCTGCCATGCCCAGTTGCGACCAGGAAATCCGTGATTCCATCGCGGTTCCCGTTGACGATCCACCCACCACATTGCTGTACAATGAAGTACACAACGAATTGGCAGAACCGCCTGGCATGCTGTAACCGTCACCATAACCATTGACATCAACCAATTCATCCCCGGACGGATCGACAGGATAATAAGGGCATAGCATGGCGTTGGTACGCTGGTTACTGCCACTCCAGCTCACACGAAAAATGGGTTCATCCGATTCCATGGCATCGTTGGCATTCTTATCCAGATAAAACAGCCAGTCGGTAGTATTAGTGGAACTGGCCCAGCGCTCCACATAGAAAGACAGATAGTTGTCATCCCAGGTGTAGGCAAACTTTTTCAAATCCCGGCCTGTGCCTTGTACCGGATAATCCCTGTCGCAGATCAATGTGCCTTCACAGTCCTCGCTGAACTGGCCAGGATTAATGATGATATTTTCAACGGCAGTCCAGTCAAGCATGGTGCCGTCAATGGTGATAGTGCGGGAAATTAGTGCCGAGACGGCCTGCAACGGAAAGCACAACAGGAATAGGCCCAGCGCCAGCAGCCAGCGGCTGTCAATGCGACAGCTCATGGCGCCTCCCCACCCAACAGCCGGCCGGCGCTGTGCTGGTCAAACTTGATGCGGAAATCCAGCACCAGGCCCTGCACCCGGCTTTCGGCTCCGTCAAAGTCCTCATCATAGAAACCCCTGAAGTTGTAGCCCAGGCTGATCCAGACATCCTGCACCGGGCTGTAACCGGCCATGATGCCATAACTGCTGCGCCGTACATCACTGTTCCAGCCGCTCAGCACACTGGCACGCAGGCCGATGTCCCAGCGCGGGCTGATGTCGTAGCGGTATTCACCGGCCCAGACATCGCTGTAACCGGTAAAACGCATGGCATCAATGGTATCGCGTACATAACGTGCACCGTACATCAGCGACAGCTGGTGTTGCGGCTGTGGCTGCAGGTTGACATGGGTATTGTTGATAACGCGCTGGCCTCGCAGGTCTCCGATGCCATCCTGCAATGTGTCAAATACCAGCCGGCTGCGGTTCAGCCAGTACCAGCTGTCACTGAGCGGGCGCCGGCTGTAGCTGACATCCAGCTCGCTGGAACGGTTACGGCTGCCATCGGCCAGGCGCTGGTCGAAATGCAGCAGCCGGCCGGCCAGTGAATCGCTGTCATCCAGCCGGTGGCGGAAGCCGGACATCAGGTTCCACTTGTCATCCTGCTCGGCGTGGCGGTACTCGATGCGGTTGGTCCATTGCCAGGTGGCGTCACGGTAACCGGCGCCGGCCGACACGGCGGTGTAATCATTGCCCAGGCTGCCCGTGGCTGCCGGCCGGCGATTGTCAAAGCTGTCGCTGCTGGCGCCGCTGTCACTGATGGTCTGGGCACGATCCAGGCCGCCATCGGCGGTCCAGCCACCACCCAGGTCAAGGGTCTGGAACAGGCCGGCATGGGCCATCAGGCGCGGGCCATATTCGTCCTGCGCACGGCTGACATCGGTGCTGACGGTGCCGCCCTGCCATGGTGTGGCGCGCACGCCGACACGGGTATCCTGGCCGCGCCGGTCCTGGCCCCAGAAAAACGCCTGGCTGCCAAACAGGCTGATCTGGCTGGTCAGCCGGTAATCGGCGCCGAGTGACAGCAGGCTGGGATAATCGCGGTTGTCACTGCTGCCGTTGACACCGGCTTCACCGCGTGCCGACAGGCTCAGCCGGTTGTCCAGCAGCTGGCGTTGGCCACCGACAATCAGCTGGGATGCCTCACGGCTGTCGCCACTGACCTGGTCATCGGCATGGCGCAGGCCACTGTACAGCTGCCAGTCCGGCTGCTGGTATTCCAGCCGGCCTTCCAGCACATTGCGCTGGTTGTCAGTGCTGGGCACTTTCTGGTGGCTGGCATCAGCGGCCAGCGCCAGCTGCTCACTGAAACGGTAACGGCTGCTGAACAACAGTTTTTGCATGTCATCATCATCACCGGCAACCTGGCCCAGGCCAAAGCCACCGTCGGTTTCTTCCAGCCGCAGGCGGGTGTCCAGTGCCGATGCGCTGTAGCTGTGCTCAATCAGCCAGGCGCTGTCATTGCTGCTGCCCTGCAGGCCATCGTCGCGGCTGCCGGCAAATTCGGCCTTCAGGGTATTGGCCTGGTCCGGCCTGTAGGTCAGGTCCACACCGGCCAGGCTGCCATTGGCACCGGCGGTATTGTCATCCACTGCCGTCACACCAAACACCAGCTTTTGTTCACTGTCATGCACCGCCACGCGGCCACCGGCCACCAGCTCGTCCATGCCGGATTCCACCTCGTACTCAACGACAATACGTTGCGGGTTGAAGCTGGCATCCTGCACCATTACCGGCTCACGGAAATACAGCGTGCCGTCGTTGTAATCCAGGCTGTAGTCGAGAAAACGCGTCAGGCTGCGGCTTTCCAGCACTTCATTGGTAAACCGGTCACGCACCTCGATACGGATTTGCTCGCTGCCCGGCACAATGGCAGCACGGCTGAGGCGGTAGAGGCCGGAAGTGCCGTCAGCGGCTATATCATCACGCACAAAGCCCTGGTCGGTTTGGGCAACAAACGCGCTGCCGCTGACATGCCGTGTTGACCATTCGGTTTTGGCGCCGGTCAGGCGGCGCTGGAAACGCGCCAGCTCGGTGGTGCTGAGGCCGCTGTCGTAATCGCCGTACAAGGCATAAAAATCCGCTTTTTCGATACGCAGGTACAATTTGCTGCGTGAGGCGGCATCATGGCTGCGCAGCGTGTCATCACCATACAACACATACCATTGCTGGGGATCAATCGCCTGTGATTGCGGCTGGTCATCGGCCTTGCCACGGCTGTCATAGGCCATGGTCAACAGCCATTCCCCCTTGACCTGGCCGCGGGCAAAAAAGGCCGCCTCGCCATCGCTATACAGGTGTTCCTGCTCGTCACTGAGCGCCTGCATATTGCCTTTCAGGGTGTTGTAGCCGAGCGTGCCTTCGGCAAAACCGACCAGTATCCAGTCGCGCAGATCCGGTGCCACCGGGATAACCAGCTCCTCGGAATGGCTGCCATCTGCCGACAAGCGGATGCGGTAGTTGCCGGCGGTGCTGACCGGCTCGAAACGGGCAATACCGTCACCATCGACATACACTGTCTGGCTGCGCGCTTCCAGCGGGTTGTCATTCTGGCTGGCATTCAGCGGCTGCAGTGTGCCCTGCAGCAACTGCAGCTCACTGCGGGTGCGGATGGCGCGGCCAAATTCATCCAGCAGCAGCAGCCGCAGCTGGACCGGCGTCTTGCCATCAGCGGTATTGCCATCGGCATCCAGCAGGCGGATGGTCTTGATCTGGCCGGTACGCTGGATCGTCACCGCCTGGTCAAAACGGGCATTGCCAAACGGGTCCATGCCTTGCAGGCGCAACTGGTGCTCACCCAGCCGTTCCAGCTCAATGCCCACCCAGGTATAACGGGTCAGCTTGCTGCCCGGCTCGCTCATTTTCATGCCAATGCGGCTGGCCGGTATATCACTGCCATTCAGGCTTAGGCGCGGCTGCAGGCGGCTGTCCAGCAAGGCGGTAACGCTGAACACCGGCTGGGCAAAGCTCGCGCCCTCGTCAACATTGACAAAACCGGCAGCCAGTGACGGCGCTGCTGGCGCTTCCTGCACGGTTGCCGCCAGCCGTTGCTGGCCGCTGGAAGTCAGTACGCCACTGTCACCATTGACCACCTGCAGGCTGGCATCACTGACCCGCTCACTGAAGCTGAACTCCACCGTCACCCGCCGGTTCAGCGCCCGCCCCTCGGCCGTGTTGTTATCCGCAATGGGCTGGTCCGGCCCCTTGCCCTGGATCTCGATATTGGCAAGATCAATATCCAGCAGTTCCGACAGGTAATGGGCAACCGATGCGGCCCTGGCGTAGGAAAGCCCATAGTTGTCATTGATCGCCCGATCGGCACGGTAGCGGATTTTCTGGCTGTCGGAATGGCCGGTTACACGCAGGAACAGTGAGGGTTTGTTGCGCAGCGGCTCCACTGCCTGGCGAATGGCTGCCTTGTCGGCGTCACCGAGCTGCACCGCCATACTGGCAAAGCGCGGCCGCAGGGTAATCGCGTTATCACGGGTCTGCAGGCTGCTGATGACCAGCTCATTGGCCGAGCGTACCGCATAACGTTCACCGCGTGCTGACTGGCCGCTGCTGTCAACCAGCACGGTACGACGGGTTTGTTCCTGCACATCCGGGTCGGACTGCAGCAGGAAGGACAGGCGACGGCGACTGAATGGCTCGGCCACGTCATGGGCAAAGGTATACAGCTGGCGTTCTTCACTCTCGACCCGCGAGGAATCATCCTGCTGTCGATTGAAAATAACACGTCCACTTTGCTGCAGCCGCTCACCAGCCGGCTGGCCATCCAGTGTTACCGAGTTTTCCAGCAGGGTCAGCATCGGCGGCACAACAATCTCGCTGGCCAGCTGGTTCAGCCGGTGCTCGCCAACAGCCAGGTCAATGTTGACCCTGACCGTGCCGTCTTCCTGCTTCTCACTGGTCAGCTGCTGCTCCAGTGCATCCTCGATGCCACTGTCATCGCGCTGCAGGTACCAGTTTTCGCGCCACAGCGTGCCGCCTTGCACATTGACAAAACGCGAGGCGGCATTGCCGGCCTGGCGGGTATTGTCCTGGCACTGCTGCAGGCGGTAACGGGCGGACAGGCTGTCGCTGTCGAGCTGCAGCACATGGGTGCCCGGCATAACGCCTTCAATATGCCAGCGACCGTGCTGGTCGGTGATCACACTGGTGCCGTCTTCCATGTAGATACGCACACCGGCAATGCCCTGCGCCTGGTCATCGCCACAGCTGCCGGCCACCACCCGGCCCAACAGGAAAGCACGATCGTTATAGAACGGCTGTTCCACCTGTACCGTGGCCGATACCGCATTCGACTGCACGGTATTGCTGTGTGCCTGCGCCCGGTTGACGGCCTCACCGGCTGCTGCAGTCACCGTGACTTCGGTGACATAGCTGAGTGTCCAGCGCTCGCCAGCGGCCATGTCCGGCAAGGCAAACTGCAGGTTGCGGCCATTGCCGGCAATGGCAGGATCGGCGATGACAGCACCGTTCAGGCGCGCCGAGCCGCCCTGGTAACGGAAACCCTGTGGCAGGGTATCGTCCAGCTGCAGGCCGGTCAGCAGCTGGGTGCCGGTATTTTCCAGGGTCAGCCGCCAGGCAAGGAAATCACCGCCAACTACCGCGCTGCGCTGCGCCTGTTTGCTGAGATAGAGCTCGCTGACCTGCACCGGCAGGGCAGCCTGCAGCGCGCTGCGTTCGGCCAGCAAGCCGGCCAGAAACACCGGGGCAACCAGCCACGGCGCATTGGCTGTGTCGCTGTCAGCGACATCACCGTAGTTGTCGTAACGCACCGTCACGGTACTTCCACCGGGAATCACCACATTGCTGCCTGGCAGGTTGCCCTGCAAGTAGCCGGCAAAATCCATGCTGCCGGGTGCGGTTTCCACCAGCGCAATGGTGTAGCTGCCACCGCTGTCGACATCCAGCGTGACCGCCACATAAC
>DATCSZ010000256.1:0-1328 GCA_036568205.1 Pseudomonadales bacterium | reverse complement strand
TCTTGGCCTTGGAGACTATGGTGCCTGGGATGAAAGCGCCCGTCAGGCATTTCTGCTCGCCGAGTTGGCAAACCGCCGGCCGTTATTTCCGAAAAGCTGGCAGCCGTCAGCTGATGTACAGGAGGTGCTGGATACCTGTGATATCGTTGCCCGCCATGGTAACGAAGCGCTGAGTACCTATGTGATCTCTATGGCGGGTAAACCGTCTGATGTGCTGGCGGTACAGCTGCTGTTAAAAGAAGCGGGCATCAGCTTCCCGATGCCGGTTGCGCCGCTGTTTGAAACCTTAAGTGATTTACAGAACGCACCTGACTGCATGCGCCGGCTGCTTAGTATTGACTGGTATCGCGGCTATATCAATGGCAAACAGGAGGTGATGATTGGTTACTCTGACTCGGCCAAAGATGCTGGTGTGTTCGCTGCTGCCTGGGCGCAATACAGTGCGCAGGAAGCGTTGGTGGCGATTTGTCAGCAGGCTAAAGTACAACTGACACTGTTTCATGGCCGCGGCGGCACTATTGGCCGTGGCGGTGGCCCGGCTCATGCGGCTATCTTATCCCAGCCGCCAGGCTCACTGGCCGGCGGCCTGCGCGTAACTGAGCAGGGCGAGATGATCCGCTTTAAGTTTGGTTTACCGAAACTGGCTGAGCGCAGCCTGGCACTGTACGCCAGCGCAGTACTTGAGGGTATGTTGCTGCCGCCACCGGTGCCAAAGCAAAGCTGGCGTAACCTGATGCAGCAGCTGGCAGACGACTCCTGCGAGGCTTACCGGGCGATTGTCCGGCACAATAAAGACTTTGTGCCTTACTTCCGCGCTGCTACGCCGGAACAGGAACTGGGGCAGTTACCATTAGGCAGCCGGCCGGCCAAACGCAACCCCAGTGGTGGTGTAGAAAGCCTGCGTGCTATTCCGTGGATTTTTGCCTGGTCGCAAAACCGCTTAATGCTGCCAGCCTGGCTTGGTGCAGGTTCTGCACTGGCTAAAGCGGCGAAGGCAGATAATGCTGCGCTGCTGGATGAAATGCAGCAACAATGGCCGTTCTTCGCGACCCGCATGTCGATGCTGGAAATGGTGTTTCTCAAAGCAGACAGCGACATAGCAGCCTACTACGATAAGGTACTGGTGCCAGACGAGCTGAAACACTTGGGCGAAAGCCTGCGCAACCAGCTGGCGGCCGACCGTGATTTGCTGTTAGAGCTTATTCACAGCGACACATTAATGGCAAAAGAGAGCTGGATCCGTGAATCCATTATGCTGCGTAACACTTATGTTGACCCGTTACATATTCTGCAAGCCGAGCTACTTCACCGCGTGCGGCATCAGCCAG
>DATCSZ010000255.1:0-1248 GCA_036568205.1 Pseudomonadales bacterium | reverse complement strand
AGCTGCTGGTGTCATCGTTCATGGACAGGCTGCCGGAGGGCCTGGCGGAATTCGCCGATGAACTGACGTTTGAAATTGTCAGTGACGACCGCGCCGCGGTTAAACACACCTTGCCGGTAATACTGGCGAATAGCCAGCCGGACTATTGTGTATTTACCGGCCAGGCACCGGGATACAACAGCATCAAACTGGAAAACCTGGCGACTAACTACCAGTTTACCGGCCCACCGCCGGAGCCCGGCGCCGATCCCCCGGGTGAGCCGGTAGAGCCGGATGGGCCGGTAGCCTACCGGGCAAGCCTGCCCGCTATGAGTGAGATGATTACTAGCATGAGACAGGCGGGTATTCCGGCGGCAATGTCCTGTTACGGTGGCAACAGTCGCTGTAATCAGATTCTGTATCAGGGACTGCATTATGCGGTGACAAACGGGCTGGCCATGCAATGTGGATTCATGCATATACCCGCATTACCGCAACAGGTCATCGAGCGCTGGCCGAAGCATCCGTTCATGCCGCTGGATATGAGTCGAACGGCGCTGCAAATAATTATCGAGAGCCTGCATCAGCAGACAAAATAACAGGACATCCATTTTTTAATGAATAAAAACAGGCACCCATGAATATTGAATATAAAGTCAACGCAGCCATATCAGTGCAGCAGTTCATCGAACTGTTGCGCGCATCGACACTGGCCGAGCGCCGGCCGGTTGATAATCCCGATTGCCTGGCCGGCATGCTGGCCAACAGTAACCTGATGGTGAGTGCCTGGCATGACAACATCCTGGTGGGCATTGCCCGCAGCATGACCGATTTCAGTTATGCCTGTTATCTATCCGACCTTGCGGTGCATGCGCACAATCAGAATCGAGGCATCGGTCGGCAGCTGCAGCTCATCACGCGCCGGCAGCTGGATGCAACATGCAGTCTTATACTGGTAGCGGCACCCGCCGCCAATGGTTATTACGAGCATCTGGGTTTTACCCATAATCCCCGCTGCTGGGTGCTGGCACCCGGGCAAACCCTGGTCGGCGAACAGCGCAGCGAGGACTAAGGCGTTAGTCGCTATTTTTTTCCCAGCACGTGATTATGCAGACTGTCACCGTAACGGCACTGATGTGCGTGAAACTGTTTATCGGTGTCCTGCACGCTGCCGTCATAGCGCGGGTCCTGGGGGCGTTCGTGGCTGTTCATGTAATAGGCCACGTCCCAGGCCTGCTGCACTGACAGGCTGCCGCCCTTGCTGAATGG
>DATCSZ010000254.1:0-6793 GCA_036568205.1 Pseudomonadales bacterium | reverse complement strand
GTGCTGGCCAGCAGTGACAGTGTGTCGGCGCGTTCGCTTAGCCATTATGCATGTATCTGCGGTTTTGCCAGCGGTGATGATGTCGCCATTGCCTGCCACCAGGCGATGGATGAATCGCTGCTGCCAGCCAATCAGATTCGTTATGTCGAGGTGTCGGCGCTGGCTGATGCTGGCAAAAGCCGTGCCGAAGCCGAAGGGCTGGTGCGTGCCTACCGTTCGGAAAAACAGCTGCACAGTGCCATTGGCGGCCTGCGTGCAGTCACCGGTGAAGGCGGGGTTTTTTCGCAACTGGCCGGGCTGGTGAAAACCGTGCTGGTGCTGCACCAGCGTTATTATCCCGGCCTGAATGACTGGCAAAAACCGGCGGCCAGCCTGTGGCAGCAATCGCCGTTTTACATGCCTTGTGAATCACGGCCGTGGTTTCCGGCAGCCGATGGCAAAGCGATGGCGGCAGCCTACAGTTGCATGTGTGCCGATACGTACGCCCATTTTGTGTTGCAGGAAAATGCTGGCGACCGCGAGCGCGTCAATGGTTATCTGGCCAATGCAGACCTGGTGCTGATGATCGTGTCGGCGGCGGGCAAAAAAGCCTTGCTGGCCAAGCTCGATACCCTGGAAAAACTGAGCCTGGCCGGCAAGCCCTTGCGCCGCCTGGCAGCGGATTACCACAGCCAGTTTGTCAGGACACCGCAGGCCTATACCCTGTGCCTGCTGGCCGAATCCCGCGACGAGCTGCTGCGCGAAATCACACTGGCACGCGATGGCATCAACCAGGCCTTTGCCGGCAGCGGTGAATGGAAAACCCCGAAAGGCAGTTATTTCACCACCGAGCCGGTTGGTGACCAGGGTGTGACATTCCTCTATCCCGGCATTGGCGCAACCTATGTCGGCCTTGGCCGCGACATATTCCACCTGTTTCCGCAGATTTACCTGCCGGTGGCAGCCCTGGCCGAGGATATCGGCGCCAGCCTGAAGGACGATATCCTCAACCCGCGCAGCATAGAACGGCTTGGCTTTCACCAGGTCAAGGCGCTGGACCACAGCCTGCGCAATATGCTGGCCGATATCGCCGAGTGTGGTGTTGGTTTTGCCTGTGTGTTTACCCGGATTTTTGAACAGGTATTTGACCTCAAGGCCGATTTCGCTACCGGTTACAGCATGGGCGAGGTCAGCATGTACGCTGCGCTGGGTTGCTGGAAAAATCCCGGTGTGATGAGTCGCCGGCTGGCCGAATCCGATACCTTTAACCACCGCCTGACCGGCGAACTGCAAACCCTGCGCCAGCACTGGGACTTGCCGCCGGCCAACGAAGGCGAGATTGAACAATTGTGGGAAACCTACACGCTGAAGGCCACCCCCGAACAGGTAGCCGAAGCGGCGATGGATGAGGACCGGGTCTACACCACCATCATCAATACCCCGGACAGCCTGGTTATCGGTGGTTATCCCGATGCCTGCCAGCGGGTGATCAAAAAGCTCGGTGTGCGTGCGATGCCGCTGGACATGCCGAATGCGATACACAGTGCGCCGGCCTTCAAGGAGTACCAGCAGATGGAAGCGCTGTACACCATGGAGGTGAATGAACGTATTGCCACCCGGCTGTACTCCAGCTCCTGTTACCTGCCGGTGCCGCAGCGCAGCAAGGCGATAGCCAACTCGATAGCCAAATGCCTGTGTGACCCGGTGGATTTCCCGCGCCTGATCAACACCATGTATGACAAGGGCGCGCGGGTGTTTATCGAGATGGGGCCGGGCAGGTCCCTGTGCAGTTGGGTAGAAAAAATACTGCGCCACGATGAAGCGCACCCGCATGTGTCGGTGCCGGTTAATGCCAAAGGCACCAGTGACGAGCTGACCATTTTGCGCGCAGTGGCCAAACTGGTCAGCCATGGCGTCAGGCTTGACCTGCACGTCCTGTATCACGGTTCGTTGCTGGCCAGACCGGCCAGCGCTGCCAATCACGACTGAACAAGAGAACACTATGGAAAACATCGCCGTTATCGGAATTGCCAACCTGTTTCCCGGCTCGCATGCCGCTGATGATTTCTGGCAGGCGCTGCTGGCGAAAAAAGACTGCCGCAGCAAGGCCACACGCCAGCAGATGGGGGTTGAGCCGGAGCGGTATTTCGGCAGCAAGGGGGATACCGACAAGTATTACTGCATGCACGGCGGTTATATCCGTGATTTTGTATTTGATGCGACAGGTTATTGCCTGCCGGCCGATTACCTGGCCGGGCTGGATGATTTGTACCAGTGGGCCTTGTATGTGGCGCGTACCGCACTGGATGATGCCGGTTATCTTGGCAGCGACAAACTGGCGCGCTGTGGTGCGATTCTTGGCAACCTGTCGTTTCCAACCAAGTCCTCCAACCAGCTGTTTTTGCCCTTGTACCACCAGGCTGTGCAGGATGGCCTGCAACAGCTGCTGGCACCGGGTTTTCAGCTGCCGCATTACACGGATTACCGGCCGGTGCATCCCGATAACGGCCTGATTGCCGGTTATCCGGCAGCCTTGCTGGCGCGTGCGCTGGGCCTGGGTGGCAGCCATTTTGCGCTGGATGCGGCCTGTGCCTCATCCTGTTACTCGGCAAAGATTGCCTGTGATTACCTGGCCACCGGCCAGGCTGACATGATGCTGGCCGGTGCCGTCAGCGCCGCTGACCCGATGTTTGTCAATATGGGTTTCTCCATTTTCCAGGCCTATCCCGGCAATGGCATTTCGGCGCCGCTGGACAGCCAGTCGCAGGGCCTGTTTGCCGGTGAAGGTGCGGGCATGATGCTGCTGAAACGTCACAGCGATGCGTTGCGTGATGGCGATACCGTGTATGCGATCATCAAAGGCGGCGGCCTGTCCAACGATGGCAAGGGCGAGTTTGTCCTGAGCCCTAACAGCAAGGGGCAGGTGCTGGTTTATGAACGCGCCTACCGCGATGCCGGTGTCGACCCTGCCGATGTGGCCTATGTGGAATGCCATGCCACCGGCACCCCGAAAGGTGACCGGGTTGAGCTGAACTCGATGGAGACGTTTTTCAGCCGTTATGACAACAAGCCGGTGATTGGCTCGGTGAAATCCAATCTTGGCCATTTGCTGACCGCCGCCGGCATGCCTGGCATGATGAAGGCCATTTATGCCCTGAATGAACAGCGCATACCGCCCACCATCAAGCTGCAGCAGCCGCTCAGTTCGAAAAACGGCTATTTTTCTGCCGCCCAGATGCCAACCGAAACCATCAGCTGGCCACGCCAGCAGCCGCTGCGTACTGCCGGTGTCAGTGTGTTTGGTTTTGGCGGCAGTAACGCCCATATCGTGTTGCAGCAGAGCGATGCTGCACAATCTGCCCGGACGCCGGCCATCCAGCCGGCCGAGCCGCTGGCGATTACCGGCGTTGGCGCGCATTTTGCCGGTGCCGGCAACCTGGCGGCCTTCCGTCGCCTGCTGGCCAGTGGCGAAACCGCACTGCGACAACTGCCGGAACAGCGCTGGAAAGGCCTGCAGCACAACCGCAAGGTGATGCAGGCGCTGGGGCTGGACGAGCCACCTGTGGGTGGTTATATCGACCGTTTTGACATGGATTTCCTGCGTTTTCGCATGCCGCCTAACGAAAAAGACCAGCTGATTCCGCAGCAGCTGCTGATGATGGATGTGGCCGACCAGGCCGCGCTGGATGCCAATCTGCAGCCGGGCAGCAATGTGGCGGTGCTGGTGGCCATGGGCGTTGAGCTGGAGCTGCACCAGTACCGGGGCCGGGTTAACCTGGCCAGCCAGGTTGAAGATGCGCTGGCCGGCCAGGGCATTGTGCTGACGCCTGGCCAGCAACAGCAGCTGGCGGACATCGCCAAGGATGCCGTGGCCGGTGCAGCCCAGCTGAACCAGTACACCAGTTTTATCGGCAATATCATGGCCTCACGTATTTCCTCGCTGTGGGATTTCTCCGGCCCGGCGATTACCGTATCTGCCGAGGAAAACTCGGTGTTCCGCTGCATTGAACTGGCTGAAAGCCTGTTCCGCACCAACGAGGTTGAGGCGGTGATTATCGCCGCTGTCGACCTGGCCGGCAGCATCGAAAATATCACCCTGCGCAGCCAGTTTGCGCCACTGGCCAGCCAGCCGGCTGACGATATACTGGCCCAGCAGGGCTGGCTGCCGGGCGAAGGTGCCGGTGCGATGGTGGTACAGCAACAGTCGAAAGCCGATCCGGCACGTTGTTATGCGTACATCAGCAGCCTGGCATTTTGCCGCGGCGTTGGTGCCGACAGCCTGCAGCAGGCTGCCAGTGATGCGCTGGCCAGGGCCGGTATTGCTGCCGCTGATGTGGCAGCGATAGAAGCCTATGCCGGCGGCATGGGTGACGAAAACCGTGCAGAAATCACCGCCATGCAGTCGGTTTATCCCGGCAAACCCTGTGACAGCGTGAAACGTATCATTGGCCATACATTTGCTGCTTCCGGCATGGCCAGCCTGCTGCGTGCCGCACTGGTAGCCAATGACAGTGGCGCGGTACATATCGGGGTCAACGGTCTCGGCCGTGATGACAGTGCCGTGCACCTGATTGTCTCCGGCAGCGGTGCGCCGCGCACGGCACAGCCGGCCGTGGTGCAGCAAAAGGCACAGCTGATGCGCAGCATCGTGCTGGGTGGTGCCGCTATCGAACAGCAACTGCTTGCCGCGCACCAGCACCCTGCAGTACAGGCGGCGCGCGCTGCAATGCCAGCCAGTCCTGTCACGCTGGCGGCCCCATTGCGGCTGGACAATATCATGCCGGCCACTGCAGGCCGGCGCCTGACAGCTTATCAACCTGCCGGTGTTAGCCGGCCTGAACCGGTTCAACCCGTCATGACACAAAAACCACAAGATACCCGTTATGCCAATAGCGCACTGACACCGGCGCTGGCTGAGCAGCAACTGCGCAGCCATGCTGCCTTTCTGGCTGCGCGTAATGCCACCAGTGAAAAAATGGCCGAGCTGATTGCACTGCAGCTGCAGATCAGTGCCGGCAAGGCAGTGGCGGCGATGCCGGCAAATATCGCCGCAGCGCCAGCCACTGGCACTACCACTGCCAGTGTGCCGCCAGCTGAGCAGCCTGCCGCGCCGCAGCAGCGCATGGTCAGTGATATCCAGCTGATTGAGCGTTACAACCAGCCGGCCAATATCATTTTTAACCAGGCCGACCTGGTCGAGTTTGCCGAGGGCGATATAGCCAGGGTGTTTGGCCCCGAATACGCCATTATCGACAGCTACAAGCGCCGTGTGCGCCTGCCGACTACCGATTACCTGCTGGTCACCCGGGTCACCGACCTGGATGCCACCATCAATGAATACAAGCCGTCCTATATGGCCACCGAGTACGATATCCCGGTGGATGCGCCGTTCCTGATCGACGGCCAGATCCCGTGGTCGGTATCGGTGGAATCCGGCCAGTGTGACCTGATGCTGATTTCCTACCTCGGCATTGATTTTATGTGCAAGGGCGAGCGGGTGTACCGCCTGCTTGATTGCCAGCTGACCTTCCTGGATGACATGGCCTTTGGTGGTGAAACCCTGCGTTATGAAATCCATATCGACAGCTATGCCCGCAACGGCGACCAGTTCCTGTTTTTCTTCCATTACGACTGTTACGTGAATGGCAAAAAAGTGCTGATCATGCGCAACGGCTGTGCCGGCTTTTTCACCGATGAAGAGCTGGACGAAGGCAAGGGCGTGATTCTCAATGACAAGGACAAGGCCGAGATTGCCAATGCCCAGAAACGCCACTTTGCGCCGCTGATAGCCAACAGCCGCACCCGCTATGAATTTGACGACATGATGAAGCTGGTCAACGGTGACGTGGCCGGCTGTTTTGGCCCGGCCTACGACCAGGGCGGCCTGAACCCGTCGCTGAAGTTCTCGTCGCAGAAGTTTTTGATGATCGAGCGGGTAACGCGAGTTGAACCGCATGCCGGGCCGTGGGGGCTTGGTGTGCTGGAAGGGCAGAAGCGGCTGGAACCGCATCACTGGTATTTCCCGTGTCATTTCAAGGATGACCAGGTAATGGCCGGCTCACTGATGTCTGAAGGCTGCGGCCAGCTGGCAATGTTCTACATGCTGTGGCTGGGCATGCACAAAAACGTCAAGAATGCCCGTTTCCAGCCGGTGCCGGGCGAGGCACAAACGGTGCGCTGTCGTGGCCAGGTGACACCGCAAAGCAATACCCTGACTTACCGCATGACAGTCACCGATATTGGCATGCACCCGTATCCGTTTATCAAAGCCAATATCGACATCATTCTTGATGGCAAGGTGGTGGTGGATTTCAAAAACCTGTCGGTGATGATCAAGGAACAGGATGCCAACCACCCGTATGCAGCCAAGTTGCCGGCGCATCTGCTGCATGCCGGTGAGACCGGTGGCGAGGATTTCACTGCTGCGATTCCGGCCCACCTGGCCGAGATTGAGCAAAGCGGATTTACCGATATTGTGCACCGCCAGGACGAGACCGGCAAAACCCCGTTTGCCAATGTCAATGCACCGCTGATGTGGGTGGAATCGGACCTGTCCGCACCGAAAATCAAGGGCGTGACACCGATCAAACACGTCGAGGCGCCGATGCCGACAGACCCGAAACGGCAGAACCGGGTGCCTGACAGCACACCGTTTACCCCGTGGCACCTGTTTGAATTTGCCACCGGTGATATCGCCAACTGCTTTGGCCCGGCGTTCAATGTTTATCAGGGACGCATACCGCCACGCACACCATGCGGGGACCTGCAGCTGGTGACCCAGGTACTGGATGTGAAGGGCGAACGCGGTGACCTG
>DATCSZ010000253.1:0-1110 GCA_036568205.1 Pseudomonadales bacterium | reverse complement strand
GTCAATTACATGGACAGCTTCCCGGATCGCTTTAACCACCCCACCAAAAAAGCGCTGATCCAGGCCATTATCAACACCGCACCGGAAAGCAACACCGACCTGGAAAACCTGCTGGCCGAGAAACGCCAGATCAGCGACCTGGCCAAGGAAGTCATCCTGTCGCTGAAAGCGCTGCTGAAAGAATCCACCATTCTCAAGGAAGAACAGCTG
The DNA here is from genome assembly GCA_036568205.1 of Pseudomonadales bacterium. Classification (GTDB taxonomy): domain Bacteria; phylum Pseudomonadota; class Gammaproteobacteria; order Pseudomonadales; family DT-91; genus DATCSZ01. Next base: position 900 of record DATCSZ010000253.1, on the reverse strand, counting down.
AAAATTTTCTGCAAAAACTATGTCGAGCTGATCGAATCGCATATCGAGATTGAAAGCCAGGTACTGTTCAGCCGGGCACGCAGCGAGCTGACGGATGAGCAACTGCACAGCTTCAGCGACAAGCTGTATTTTGAGGAAGATCACCCGCTGTCCAACCTGGTGGAAGAACGCTACAAGGAGCTGTCAAAAATCCTCAGCCACCGCCTGGACGAGTGGGAAGAAGCCGCCAATGAACTGGCACTGGCCGAGTTTGTCAGCATGGGCGCCCTGTTTGAATCGATTGAGCCGCTCAGCATTGGCATGGCTGAAATCAGCCAGATCATCAAGCAATACAGCTACCGGCTGTATATGGAAAACTTCCAGTGTTACAAGGAGTTGTTGACCAAAAAACAGGACAGCCCGAAAGCCTATATCCAGCAGCCGGTGGATTGCCTGATGGCCAGCTACAAGGAATACGTCAAGGGGCTTGGCGAAATTGGCCAGGTGCTGCAAAAAACCCGCGACCAGGTGCTGGAACCGTACGAAGCCCGCAAACCCTTTTACCACAGCAAAAAAAGCAAAACCGCCAAACACTGATGTCCGCTCAACACGAAAAACCGCCGCTGCTCCACTCCCTGCTGGAGCTGCGCGCACCGCTGGAAGCAATGACCCTGTTTGCCAGCCTGCGGCTACTGAAAAACGCACCACTCGGTGACGGCCAGCCGGTACTGGTGATTCCCGGCTTCATGACCGGCGATGGCGCCACCTTTATCCTGCGTCGTTACCTGAACCAGCAGGGCTTTGTTGCCTACCCCTGGCAACAGGGCCGCAACCCCGGCCTGCGCCATGACATCTACCAGGCGCTGGAGAAACAAGTCAATGAGCTATACCAGCGCCATGGCCGGCGCGTCAGCATTGTCG
>DATCSZ010000252.1:0-1028 GCA_036568205.1 Pseudomonadales bacterium | reverse complement strand
GCCGCTGACCTTCAATATTTTGCTGTTCGGGGTGCTCTACTGGCTGGCTGGTAGCGCGCTGGGCGGCTGGATCGCCGCGCTCGGCGTCGGCATAGAGCTGCAGGGCGGGCTCGCCTTTCTCAATGCGGCCATCGATGCCGGGCTGTGGCTGCTGCAGGCACTGGCATGGCTGGGCCTGCTGATGCTGTTTGCCAGCACCTTCACCATCGCCGTGCAGCTGATCGCCGCGCCTTTTATGGGCCTGCTGGCCGAACAGGTAGATCGCCGGGTCAGCGGCACGCCGCTGGCGGAGGAAACCATCCCGGCCATGATCCTGCGCACTTTCCGCCGCGAGATCCGCAAAACCTGGGATTGGCTATGGCGCACCGTCCTTGTCGCCATTGTCGTACTGATTTTATGGCTGATTCCGGTTATCAATCTGGCCGCGCCTGTGGTCTGGTTCCTGTGGTCCGGCTGGCTATTGGGCATGCAGTACATCGACTACGGCGCCGACACCCGTCAGGTGCCGTTTTTGACCATGAAAGCCGCCGCCGGGCGACGACCGCTGCTGGTGCTTGCATTTGGCTGTATCGTACTTGCCGTCACCATGATGCCGCTGGTTAATCTGGTGGTCATGCCCGTGGCGGTGATTGCCGGGGTGATGATCTGGCATCAGGCGCTTAAACAACATATTCGTCAGGCATGACAAGGAAGAAACCATGAGCAAGTCGCTACGTCTGTCCGAGAAATGGTTCAACCGCGGCCTGTGGCTGGTGGCAGTGGTATTTGCCTGGTTCCTGACCGGGCTGGGCAGCTCGCTGGTGGGTGACCTGCCCCGGGTCGAGCAAACCCTGCAGATCGAGGACTTTATGGATCCGGCCCTGACCAGTCAGGCCAGCGACACCATTCGCTCACTGGAACAGTCCCTCGAAGATGCCAGCGACGATCTGCAACGCATCCGCCTGCAGCACTCCGCCGCCACGGCTGCCACCCAGGCGGACCGCGACACCTTCAACAACTGGCTGGCCACCCGCAGTGCCACCCAGCGG
>DATCSZ010000251.1:0-2271 GCA_036568205.1 Pseudomonadales bacterium | reverse complement strand
GTTGATAGCGGCCGGTGACAAACCGACGCCGGTCAAGGTGCAGCAGTTCATGAACCCGTTGCTGGCACAGCGTGAAATACGCAGCACACTGGCAGCGATAGAAGCTGCCGGCGGCAAGGCCTTGTATGTCAGCGCCGATGTAACCGACAGCAAGGCACTGAAAAAGGCCGTCAGCTCAGCCGAGAAAACACTGGGCAAGGTCAGTGGAATTATCCACGGTGCCGGTGTGCTGGCCGACAAGCTGATCGAACAGAAAACCGTGGCCGATTTTGACGCGGTGTACCGTACCAAGATCGATGGCCTGGCAGCCATGCTGGCAGCGGTAGACCAGCAACAGCTGCGTCATCTGGTGCTGTTCTCGTCGGCGGCCGGTTTCTACGGCAACCCGGCCCAGTCCGATTACGCCATTGCCAATGAAATCCTCAACAAGACGGCATTGCGCTTCAAGGCACTGCATCCGCAGGCCCAGGTTCTCAGCTTTAACTGGGGGCCGTGGGACGGCGGCATGGTGACCGATGCACTGAAACGCATGTTTGCCGAGCGCGGGGTGTACATCATCCCGATCGATGCCGGTGCCGAGCTGATGGTGCGTGAGCTGGTCGCAGCCGACAACCGTTGCCCGCAAATCCTGGTTGGTAACGACATGAGCGGTGGCCAGGCAGCCGATGAGGGTGTGCGCGGAAAAAAGCCTGAAGTTAGTCGCCTGTATAAAACGCTGAAGGCGGCTAACAATCCTTTTCTGGCTGATCACCGGATAGGCGGCAACAGCGTGCTGCCTACCGTTTGCGCCATTGCCTGGATGATCGATGCGGCTGAATCCGTGTACAGCGCCTGGCGTTGTGTGCAGGTGACAGATTACCGCCTGTTCAAGGGTATTGTGCTTGATGGCAGCGAAGCCGGGCGTTATGCCATTGAGGTAAAACCACTGCCTGATCAAGGCAATGGCCTGCATCTGGAGGTGAAAGTGTCCAGTGACGGCGACCAGGGTCGGCCCCAGTTTCATTACGGCGCGCAGTTGCGTCTGCTGCCGGCCGGGCAGCTGCCGGCAGCACCGCATTTTGCCGGCCAGCTGGAAGCCGGGGAAGGTGAACCGGCAGCACGCCTGTACCGTGATGGCACGCTGTTTCACGGCCCCAGCCTGCAGGGCATACAGCGCATCAGGCGCTGTGACGAAAACGGTCTGGAGCTATTGTGCCAGGTGCCGGCGGCAGCGCTGGCCAGCCAGGGTGATTTTGCCGTTGCCCGGCACAATGTGTTTGCCGATGACCTGGTATACCAGGCGATGCTGGTGTGGGTGCGTGAACAGAAAGGCCTGGGCAGCCTGCCATCGGCCACCGGCAGCTGGACGTTTTATCGCAATATTGCCGCCGGCGAACGCTTTACCCTGCAACTGGCAGTAACCGACAGTGACAACAGCAAGGTGCTGGCTGATATCCGCCTGATCGGCGAAAACGGTGAGCTGCTGGCCGAGGTGCATGCTGCCCAGGTGACAGCCAGTGAAAGCCTGAACAAGCTGTTTCAGCCTGCGGCATAAGACCAGTGGTGTAATCATGACAATGCATGTAACAGCCCTGGATATCCGTTTTGCCGATGCCGACGGCATCGACCGCTTTGAGCGTTTTGTCTATCAGGGCAAGGCCAGTGCAGCTGACTGGCCACTGATAGACCATAACAGTGTGCTGGCCTGCATGCAGACGCTGGCGGCGCAGCTGGGCATGGCGCTGGCCGAGTTGCCGGTGTTGCTGATCTGCCAGCCAGCCGATGCGGCGTTGCACGAGCACATCAAGCCGTTGTGCAACTGGCAGGGCATGGCAGCTGATTTGCCGGCCGCGATGGAGCAGGCACGCAGCCACGAGCTGCTGGCACTGGTGGCGGTCAGCCCCGGTCAGGGACAGCCGCAGCAGCAGGCCAGCCTGAGCATTGCCGATGACTTTGCCGGCTACCAGCCGGCAGCCGGTGTGGCTGGTATTGTGCTGGCCAGCAGTGACAGTGTGTCGGCGCGTTCGCTCAGCCATTATGCCTGTATCTGCGGTTTTGCCAGCGGTGACGATGTCGCCATTGCCTGCCATCAGGCGATGGATGAATCGCTGCTGCCAGCCAACCAGATTCGTTATGTCGAGGTGTCGGCGCTGGCCGATGCCGGCTTAAGCTGTGCCGAAGCCGAAGGCCTGGTGCGTGCCTACCGTTCGGAAAAGCAGTTGCACAGTGCCATTGGCGGCCTGCGTGCAGTCACCGGTGAAGGCGGGGTTTTTTCGCAACTGGCCGGGCTGG
>DATCSZ010000250.1:0-8566 GCA_036568205.1 Pseudomonadales bacterium | reverse complement strand
AAGGGCTTTTTGTGCAGTGGGCTGGATTGGAGACATGCCGGCGTTAAAAGTTCGAGAAATCCGGTTTGCGCTTTTCCAGGAACGCCGTCATCGCTTCGCGCGCCGCCGCACCATTCAGGCTGCTGACAAAGGCTGCCAGTTCATCGTGCAAGCGCGCCTGCAGCGGCTCATCATCCTTGCGCAACAGGCGCTTGGTCTCAACCAGGCTGCTGCGCGGTTTGCCGGCCAGCTTTTGTGCATAGGCCATGGCCTGCGCATTGACATCACCGTCCTCAACCAGCTGGCTGACAAAACCGTATTGCAATGCCTGCTGGGCAGAAAAACTGTCCCCGCCCAGCAGCAGGTCAGCCGCGCGCTGGTAACCCAGCAGCCGGGGCAACAACAATGAACTGCCGGCTTCCGGCACCAGCCCCAGATTGACAAACGGCAAGGCAAACACCGCTGTCGAATCGGCAAACACCTGCTCACAATGCAGCAGCAGCGTACTGCCAATGCCGATCGCAAAACCGCGGACTGCGGCAATGACCGGTAACGGACAGCTGACCAGCGCCTGCAAAAAGGCATACACCGGGCTGTCCTTGTCCATTGACGGATCACGCAAGAAATCCGCCAGATCATTGCCGGCACTGAAATTATCACCGCCACTGGCCAGCACAACCACCTTGCAGGCCGGGTCGACAGCTGCTGCCGCAAGCGCATCGGCCAGCTGCCGGTACATGTCGCGGGTAATGGCATTTTTTTTGTCCGGACGGTTCAGCGCTATGCAGCAAACAGCGCCATCACAATCCACCTTGACCATCTCAGCCATGCCGGTTCTCCTTGCTGCCTGACGCCAGCCAGGCCTTGATTGCATAACGGTACCAGCGCAGGGCATACCAGCTGTGGCACCAGATTTTTTTCAGCAGCGCCAGCGCTTCCGCTGACTGCCCTGCCCTGGCCAGTTCACGTGCCAGCGGCAGTTGCTGGCTGACCAGCTGCTTTGGTGTCACCAGCGGGGCCAGTGTCGCGACCTTCAGTCGCGCCACAGCCAGTTTGTTCTGTGCATTGATCTTTTGTCCGCTGAGCCCGTCCGGCAGGTAACGCACCACCTTGACGTTCAGGTCAAACGCCATCAGCGAGTGGCGGCCCGCCAGCTGGCAGAAAAACTGCCATTCCTGGCCGTTGCGAAACTGTTCAGTAAAACGCAAATCCTGCAATGCGGTACAGGCAATAAAATGATTCAGATCGCCACGAATGGTCTTGCCCAGCATGTAATCGGTGAGGTAACTCAATTCACCATAACGTTTCAGGCGTGATGCCTTGCGCTGCTCATCAAAGCAACAGTCAGCGGTATACCACTGGTAGCCGGGCACCCGGGCCATGCTTTCACTGACCCGCCGCAATGCATCCGGCAGCAGGAAATCATCGTCATCAACAAAACTGACAAAACCGTCCAGCTGCTGTGCGGCGATATAATCCAGCGCCAGGTTGCGGGTATGGTTGCAACCGCTGTTGTCCGGCTGGCGTATCACGGTCACCGCCGGCAGTTGCTCAGCCTCATCCAGCACGGCCCGGGTATCCGCTGATGAACCGTCATCAACAATAATCTGCTGCCAGTGCGGGTAATCCTGCGCCTGCAGTGCCGCGATATTGCGGCGCAGCAAGTCCGGCCGGTTGTAGCTGGCAGTAACAATCACAAACTGCACTGTCATGGCTGGCCTGCCGTGCTGTCGGTAAAAATGCCATCCTTGCGGATATACCATACCGGGTCTTGCGGCCTGGCCTGCATCACCATGTCAGCAGGCCAGTGTTTTTTCCAGTGCAGGAAGTGCAGATACGGAAACGTCAGCTCATCACTGTTGCAGGCGGTCAGCCGCCCTGCCTGCCAACGCCATTCGGCCGGAAAATCAAAACTGCCGTCAAGCCACGGCACGCTGCCAAAACTGGTACTGTAACTTTCACGAAAATACGCCGTGCGCATCAGCCGGCGCGGAAAATACAACAGCCGGCGCAGCCACTGCGGCCAGTTTTTATGACGCATAAACAAGGCATTGAACTGGCGCTCATCAAACGCATGATTGTTTTTGTCACTGAAAACGGCACGCCATTCCCGGCAGCGCTGGAAGGCATGGCGCATCAATGCATTATTGCGCAGCAGGCACAAATGGCCGCCCACCCGATGGCCATGAAAGGAAACCAGGTTGTGGCGCAGCATGTCGTCACTGATATAGCCCTGCAAATCACCGTAGATAACGTCCACATCACCAAAGCCCCAGAAATCATAGCCGGCCAGCTCCTGCTGGTGGATCAGGCCATAGGCCGGCTTGATATCACACAGTTTGTAGGCGCTGTGCGGATCGAAGTGGATGCCCAGTGTGTCCGACACTTTCTGTTTATATTCAGCAAAACTGCAGTGCACAAAACGCAGGTTGTCGGCTGTCATCGGCGGCTCACCACAATCGGTATAAAACAGCCAGTCGATGGCGGGATTGTGGCTGCAGCTTTTCAGGAAAAAACCAAACCAGCATGGCCAGACACCAAAATACGGAATCACAATACAAATCCTGCGACCGCCCATCAGCGTTCCTCCCAGGCGCTGCGAATCCACGGGGCTTTTTTCCACAAGCCGTAACTGCCATCAGCCACATCATCCGGATCCGGCTTGCCATGAAAATAGACAATGCGGGCATCGGCAGGCAACACCGCCTCGCCACGGGTTTTCAGCAGGCCCAGCCGGCGCAGCCAGTAACCCAATACGCCAAACGAAAAACGCGCCCTCGCCTGGCACTGTTTTTTATAGGAAACCACCCATTGCTCAGGCCACAGGCAGACATCACTCATGCATTCGGAAATCCAGTCCTGGTCGCCATGCAGGCGCTGCACTATGGCGCGTTTGTCGGCCTGGAAACGCTGCCAGACCTCGGCAAAGGCACCGATTTCCAGGCGAAATACCGAGCTGTTATAAACCTTGCCAGCCTGCAGGTCACGAATAATGCAAAACCGGCCCGGCTGGTAATCAAACAACACATCCATGTTGCCGACAATGACAACATCCAGGTCAACAAACAAGGTGGTGCCGGCCAGGTCAGCCAGCTGCGGCTGGAACAACTGCAACTTGTACCACCAGCCTCGCAGCTCCGGATCAATCGCCAGGGCGCGAATTTCCACACCGTCAACAATGCCACTGCCGTCATCGGTCAGGCAGACAAACCGGTGTGGCCGGGAGAGATGCCTTTGCACCATGCGGTACAGCCGATTGACGTACTCAGCCGGGTATTTGCTGCCCCATTTCAGGCACACCACATTGACAACTGCGTCAGTCACGGCCGTTCTCCAGCAAGGGTTTGATCCGCTCCTGCGGGGTGCGATCTTCAACCAGCACACCGAGATTATGCAAGACACGGCGGTAATCGCTGTCAACCGTCAGCCGCTCGAACTCCTGCTCCAGCCTGTCTTCTTCCAGCAGCCTGACCCAGCGGCGGTAGTGATCACCCATTTTGCTGACGCCTTTGTCCAGCAGTGTCTTGCGGTGGCGGATATTGTCGATAAAGTGCTGCTTGTTGCGGATCGGGAAATGATACACCGTCACATTGTCAGACCGGCGCTGGTTGAGCCTGGCCCACAGATGCCAGGCACGATGGTTACCGCCTTTGACCCGTACCAGGCCCAGCGTACGCACCATCACCTTGCCGTGGATTTCACCCAGCATGATGGACAGGTTTTCCTGTTGCTGCTGGATGCCTTTCGGGTAACGGATCGGGTATTGCACACGGTTGCACTGCTCATAGTATTTGCCACCACGGTCAAACGCCTCGCGGTCAAACAGTACATTGACACGCGGGCATTCAATTACCGAACCGGTGGCTGTCAGCTCCTGTTTCAGGTTGCCCTGGCGCGGAATCCAGAATTCATCAGCATCGTTGGTAATCACCCACTGGGCGCCGTATTTTTTGCGCGCCAGCCGGGCCATTTCGGTTTTCCAGTTGCTTTGCTGGTAATCCTGCACTGGCCGGTCAATGATGTGTAATTCAACCTCCTGCTGCAGCTGTTGCAATATCTCACGGGTGCCATCGGTGGAGCCGTTGTCCATGACAATGAAATTGTCCACGCCAAGTTGCGCATGCACACGGATATTGTCAGCAATGATATCGGCTTCGTCTTTGATCAGCAGCGTCATGGTCAAACGCATGATGGCAGGATTCCCTTGTCAATGAATAACAGTAATACCGAGCTGCCGGTACAGGCCGGCATACAATGCCGATTGCCCACCCTGGCCATGATCAATTGCGGTCACCGCCAGGTCGGGGCGCAGCAGCCGGGTACTGATCAGCGTGGTGGAGAAATCGCCAATGATTTCCGCCTGCGGCCCAAACAACGGCAGCAAGGCTTCAAACGGCAGGCGCCGGTCAAGCAGTTCAACCCCTGGCAAAGCACCTATCGCCAGTGCGTCCGCCTGGCTGTCACGTGGATGGTATTTGACACCAACACGCTTGCCGGCAGCAAGCCGCTCGTCAATGGCGGCCAGCAGTACTGCTCGATAATTGCCGGCGGCGTTGATAACAGACTCATGCGGCAGGGTAAAAAACACATCAAAACCGGCCAGCCGGGCCGGCATGCCCAGATCAGCCAGCAGCTGCCGGCAGAATGCCTGCAAACGCGGGCTTTGCCAATAGGCCAGGGTCAGCTGGCGGTGCGGTTTTTGTTGCAGGCGCGGTTCAGCCAGTGCCGGAAATGACAGATAGGCATAATCCACCCATGCCGAGGCACCAACCGTAGGCGGGTGCTTCCACCACCAGCCATAAGCCAGTTTTTTGCCGAGATTATCCACGATGCGGTCGGAAAAGCTGTCTGATGCCTTGCGCCCGACATAGGTAAACGCGCCTTCATCCATGTAATAGCCAGTCGCCGGCCGGCCAGCCGCTTTCATCACATGCATGCAATACTGGAATTCGATACGGCGGTCATTGCCGCAGTAGATATGCGCTGGCTGCAGCTGCGCCAGCAGCTTGTTGAGGCCGGCAAACGTGTCACGCCGGGCATGGCGTTTTTGCCGCAGGCCACGTGGTGCACGCATAAACAGCGACAGGGAGCAGAACGGCGAGTCCGGCCAGTGCTGCATCAGCTGATAATAAGGGTTGTCATCGCGGCTGGTCTGGTCGATAAACAGCAGGTGGGCATTGGCCAGCTGCTCGGTATCGGCAATCGCAATCGCCACCATCAGGTGCAACGGGGTGGAAACCAGGAACAGATGCGCTGGTGAGGGATTATTCATAACCAGTTCGCCGCCTGCAGTGCCTGCCAGACCCGGTCCGCATCAACGGTGCGATAACAGGGAATCTGTGGCTCGCTGGCCGACAGCTTCGGGCATTCACGTTTCATGCACGGCGCACAATCCATAGTGGCAGCCAGGTTGATCACCCGGCTGCCGACCAGCCCGGTCAGGGCCGGGTCAGTGGAACCGTAGATGCCCAGTGTTGGTGTGTCCAGCGCAGCGGCCAGATGACTGAGACCGGTGTCACTGCCAACCACCAGCCGTGCATGTTGCAGCAGGAAAGCCAGTGACGTCAGTGACAAACGCGGCAGCACCTGCCCTGCCCCGTGGCTGGCAATCTGTCCGGCCCGCGCCCGCTCCTCGTCGCTGCCCCACGGCAGATACACCTGCAGCCCGGCCTCGCTCAGCCGCCGGGCCAGCTCCTGCCAGCAGGCAAGCGGCCAGATCTTGCTCGCCCAATTGGTGCCATGCAGCAACAGCACATAAGGTTTGTCGATCGCCACTGCCAGATCAGCCGGGCGCTGGACGGCAAGCCCAAAACGCCGCTGCGCCGGCAGCGCATAGCCCAACGCCGCTGCCAGCAACTGGCGATTACGCTCAATCGCCGTTTGCTGGCGGCTGATGGCATGTTGCACATCATAAACCCGGCTGGCCAGCGGTTCACGGATGCTGTTGCGGTCATAGCCGTGTTTTTCGGACGGCAGCCAGCGCGCCATCCAGGCACTTTTCAGCAAGCCCTGGGCATCAATAACCAGGTCATACTGCTCTGCCTGCAGGCTATGCTTCAGCGCCCGGATTTCATCCCGGGTAGCACGTTTTAGCAGGCTGCTGCGCCAGCGCCGGATGGCGCAACAATGTACCTTGCGCACCGAGGGATGCCATAACGGGATCGCGGCAAAACCTTCCTCCACCAGCCAGTGCAGCTCGATATCGTCACGGGCAGCTGCCAGATCGGTAATCGCCGGCATGGTGTGGATCAGGTCGCCCATCGACGAGGTTTTTATCAGCAGCACTTTTGGCATGGTGGCGTTATGGCGTGGCAAAAGCGGCGATTCTAGCCGATGTTGGCTGACAAATCATTGATGGAGAGTGATAGAATGCCGATTTCTCGCAGCCGTTTCCCGCCATGAGTTACCAGGACAAAAAAGCGTTTTTCCGCCAGATGTTGACGATTTATGGCCGCAAGGCGGTTGAGGAGGCATTGCTCGACCCTGGCCTGCCGGTATTCCGCCTGCACCTGGCCGACAGCAACAAGCCGGCGGCCATTCTGGATCACTGCCTGCAGCTGGCCCAGCGCCGTGGCATTGATGTCGTCTGGCATGACCGGCGCAAGCTGTCGTTTATTTCCCGCAACAGTCGCCAGGACCAGGGCATTGCACTGGACATCCGGCTCGACAACCTGCGGCCGCTGGCCGACCTGCCAGCCACGGCCCGCCACCTGATTGTGCTGGACAATATCACCAACCCACAAAATGTCGGCATGATCATCCGCAGCGTTGCGGCCGGTTTTATTGATGCACTGGTAATCCCCGACAAGGGCTGCGCCGAACTGGGCCCGCTGGTGATCAAGGCCAGTGCCGGCAGCCTGTTCAAGGCGCCAATTTACCGCTGCAACAGCACCGGCGAGGCGATCAGCACACTGAAAGGCCGTTACCGGCTGGCCGCACTGGCACTGGACAATGCCGGGGATTTTTACCGCAATGACATGCGCCAGCCAACCGCGTTTATCCTCGGCAATGAATCGGCCGGCATCAGCAGGGAAGCGGCGGATGCCTGTGATTGCCGGCTGAAAATCCCGATGAACAATCAGGTGGAATCGCTGAATGTGGCAGTAACGGCGGCCCTGATTGCCTTTCACCCGGCCTTGCTGCCAGGCTGATCACTCGTGCCGCAAGGCATCAATCGGGTTCAGCCGGGCCGCCTTGCGCGCCGGGAAATAACCAAAAACAATGCCTATCGCCAGCGAAAACGAAAAACCCAGCAGCATCACCCCCGGTGACAGCACCAGCGGCATGTCCAGCTGGCGGGTCAGCATTAGCGTGCCACCGATGCCGATCAGCAGGCCAATCAATCCGCCCAGCGTCGACAACACCACCGATTCCACCAGGAACTGGGCCAGCACATCACGCATGCGTGCGCCAATTGCCAGCCGGATGCCAATTTCGCGGGTGCGTTCGGTTACCGATACCAGCATGATGTTCATGATGCCAATACCGCCGACCAGCAGGCTGATCGCCGCGATGGCGCCGAGCAGAATCGTCAGCGTGCCGGTGGTGCGCTCCAGTGCCTCGGCAATATCACGGGTATCACGCACATAAAAATCATCGTCCTCACCGGCAGCGATGCCCCGCCGCTGGCGCAGCAGGGTCTGGATATCGGTTTGCACCCGCCGGGTGCTGCCGTCAGCCAGCGCCGACACAAAAATGGCCTGCACATCCAGTTTACCCAGCAGCCGTCGCTGCACAGCCTTGATTGGCATCAGGATGACCTTGTCACGATCCTGGCCCATCGACTCGCCCTTTTCTTCCAGCACACCAACCACCCGGCAGGCAGTGCGTGCCACCCGCAGGCTGCTACCCAGCGGGTTGTCGCCCTGGTAAATATCACGCACCACTGTCATGCCGATAATACAAACGGCCGCACCGGCACGCAGCTCGGCAGGCTCAAACTGCCGGCCATAGGCCAGTGCATGGTTGCGCACAACAAAATAGTGATTGTCTGTACCCTGCACACTGATCGATTCATTGGCATTGCCATAAATCACCGACACCGTGGCACTGGCTGAAGGCGCCAGCAGGATGCCGGGCACCTCGTCACGAATTGCATCAACGTCGCCCATATCAAACGGTTCGGCCGAGGTGTTGACGCCACCCGGCCCGCGCTGGGACGTGCCCGGCATGACAAACAGCAGGTTGGAACCAATGCTGGCAATGGAATCGGTAACGCTACGGGTGGCCGACTGGCCGAGATGCACCATCAGCACCACACTGGCCACGCCAATAATAATGCCCAGGGTGGTCAGGAACGAACGCAGCTTGTTGCGGGCTATCGCCTGCACCGCCATCAGCAGGATATCGGCCAACCTCACGCCAACACCTCGGACGGGCTGCCATCCTTGACCAGCCGGCCATCAACAAAATACAACACCCGCTCGGCATAGCGGGCGATATCCGGTTCATGAGTGACCATGATGATGGTAATACCCCGCTCGGCGCGGATACGGGTCAGGATATCCATCACCTCATTGGCACGTGCCGTATCGAGATTGCCGGTCGGCTCATCGGCCAGCAGCAAGGGCGGCTCGGTCACCAGTGC
>DATCSZ010000249.1:0-1636 GCA_036568205.1 Pseudomonadales bacterium | reverse complement strand
CTTCGGCTTCCGGGGCGACGGAATTTTGGGCGATGCAAATAGGGGGGGCGGAATTTGCAGATGCCGGAATTTGAGTGGCGGTATTGGATTTAACGGCTTCAGGCGCGGCGGTGTTTTATGCGGTGGCCGCACTTTTCCGCTGGCAGCCTGACACTATTCTGTGCGCCGGTTTCCGCCCGTTGCTTCCTCAAATATAACGCTGTTGATATGCTGCGGCAGCGCCTTGTGCGGCCTGCCGCTACGGCAGCATTAGCTGCGCAGGCTGATATGCGGCCAGCCCTGCCGGCGCGCATGTTCGGCCAGTTGCGGGTCGGCATCGACGGCGACCGGGTTGTCCACCTGTTGCAGCAAAGGCAGGTCGTTATGCGAGTCGCTGTAGAACCAGCTGCCTGCCAGGCTGTGGCCGGTGTCGGCCAGCCATTGCTGCAGCCGCTCCACCTTGCCTTCACGAAAGCACGGGGTGCCGTGCACGTTGCCGGTGAACTCGCCGTTTTCATCGGTTTCCGGGTCGGTGGCCAGCAGGGTGTCTACGCCCAGCAGGGTGGCGATCGGCCCGGTGACGAAGCGGTTGGTGGCGGTGATGATCATCAGGTGGTGGCCGCGGCTGCGGTGCTCGGCCAGCAGTGCGGCGGCTTTTTGCTGCAGCATTGGCTGCACTTTCTGTTGCATGAACTGTCTGTGCCAGTTGTCCAGCGTGGCACGGTCGTGGTGTGCAAGGGGTTGCAGGGCGAAGGCCAGGAACTGGTAGATGTTCAGGTTGCCTTCCTTGTACATCTGGTAGAAGTGGTCGTTGGCTTCGCGGTACTGGGTGGCATCAACCACGCCCTGCTCTATCAGGAACTGGCCCCAGGCGTGGTCGCTGTCGCCGTTGAGCAGGGTATTGTCGAGATCAAAAATGGCTAGTGTGGTCATATTATTTCAGCAATCGGTGAGTAAATCGGTCTACAATAGGGGCCAATTGTGTCTTTCAAATATGTAGCGGGCGGGCCATCATTGACGATGTCTGTGGCATTGTCAAACCATCGCCTGAAGGAATCAAAACGTGATAGATGAGCATGGCTACCGTGCCAATGTCGGCATTATTCTGGCCGATGGCCGGGGCAGGGTTTTCTGGGCCCGGCGGGTCGGCCAGGATGCCTGGCAGTTTCCGCAGGGCGGCATGCGGCGTAACGAATCGGCCGAGCAGGCGATGTACCGCGAGCTGAACGAGGAAATCGGCCTGGCGCCGGCCGATGTGAAGATTGTTGCCTGTACCCGTGGCTGGCTGCGTTACCGGCTGCCGGGGCGCATGTTGCGCCATGGCCAGGAGCCTTTGTGTATTGGCCAGAAACAGCGCTGGTTTTTGCTGCATTACCCGGGTGATGATGCGGCAATACGGCTGGATTTGCACAACAAGCCGGAGTTTGATCACTGGCAGTGGGTCAGTTACTGGTATCCGCTGGACCAGGTGGTGTCGTTCAAGCGTGATGTGTACCGGCGCGCACTGAAGGAGCTGTCACACGCTCACAGCCAACTGGTGAGGGAATCATCATGCTAGCCTCGTTACGGGAAATTGTTCAGGAAGTCAGCCTGGCCAGCGATATCCAGGCGGCGCTGGATTTGATCACGCTGCGGGTGCGTGATGCGATGCAGACCG
>DATCSZ010000248.1:0-4501 GCA_036568205.1 Pseudomonadales bacterium | reverse complement strand
CCAGCTGCCGCCGGCCTCGAGGTCGCGGCCGGCGAGGATGTCCTGGCCGGGCCACCAGTGCATGGCTGCCGTTGGCCGCTGGTAAAATTCATCGCGATTGGCAGCGAGGATCAGCGGGTGCTCGGGATGGGCGTTTTTGACCAGGAAGATCAGGCACATCAGCTGTCTTCGCGCAGTGGCTTCAGGCCCTGGTGCAATGCCTGCAGGTGGCGGGAAATGTGCGGGCCGATATTTTTTGCCACGCCAACCGCCAGCAGGTCGATAACCACCAGGTGGGCGATGCGTGATGACAGCGGTGTGTAGATTTCCACTTCTTCCTCGGCATCAATGGCAATGGCAATGCGACTTTCGCGTGCCACCGGCGAGCCGCTGGGTGCCAGGGCAATGGTGGTGGCACCGGTCTGGTTGGCCAGTCGCAGTGCCTCAACCAGGGCGCGGGTCTGGCCGGACTGGGAAATGGCGACGACCACATCGTCTGCCGACAGTGACATGGCCGACATGGTCTGGATATGCGGATCGGAATAGACATTGGAGGAGATCTGCAAACGGAAAAACTTGTGCTGGGCATCGGCAGCGACGGCAGCCGATGCGCCAAAGCCGTAAAACTCAACGCGCTTGGCGCGGGTGATGGCGTTGATGGCCGCCTCAACCGTATCGGCATCCAGTGCATCCCGCACCTGGCTCAGGGTGGCCAGTGTGGCATCAAACACCTTGATGCCAAGATCGGCAATCGAGTCGCTGTCATCAATCTGGAAAGCCTCGAACTCACGCTGGGTAGCCTGGTGCTGGGCAAGACGCAGCTTGAAATCCTGAAAACCCTGGCACTGGATGGCACGGCAGAAACGAACCACGGTTGGCTCGCTGACATCGGCGGCAGCGGCCAGGTCGACAATGCGCATGTGAATGACCTGGCTCAGGTGGTTCAGTACATAATCACAGACCTTGCGCTCGGACTTGCGCAGCGTGTGTTTGTGGCGGTGCAGCTGCAGGATAATGTCGGTCTGGCTCATGGGCGGGTGCTGTCGACGCTTTGCCGCATTGTGCCCCAGCCGGGTGAATGCCTGCAAGCGCTGCAGCGGCGGGCAATCTTGCAAAAACCCGGTTGATCGCGCACTATGGCCCGTTTTCAGGCGGCGTGCCAGCGCGGCCATTGATGTACAGGTTGTGGCCAGCGATGGATGTTTCCGATTTACTGAATGATCTCAATGATGCCCAGCGCGATGCGGTAGCAGCGCCGCCTGGCCATATGCTGGTGCTGGCTGGTGCCGGCAGTGGCAAGACCCGGGTGCTTGTGCATCGCATTGCCTGGCTGATCCAGGTGGAGCGGGTTTCGCCCCATGCCATCCTGGCAGTGACGTTCACCAACAAGGCCGCCAGGGAGATGCGCCATCGTATTGAAGACATGCTGGGCATTCCCACCCGCGGGTTGTGGATTGGCACTTTTCATGGCCTGGCTCACCGGCTGCTGAAAATGCACTGGCAGGAAGCCGGCCTGGTGCAGAATTTCCAGATTATTGACAGTGATGACCAGCTGCGACTGATCAAGCGTATTGTGCGTGAACAGGGGCTGGATGACAGCCAGTGGCAGCCGCGTACGGTGCAGTCGTTTATCAACAGCCACAAGGATGAAGGCAAGCGTGCGGCCCATATCGACAGTTATGGTGATTATTACCAGCGCACAATGCAGGCCTTGTACCAGGCCTATGAGGAGGTCTGCCAGCGCAGCGGCCTGGTGGATTTTGCCGAGATCCTGCTGCGTTCACACGAATTATGGCTGAAAAAACCGGATGTGCTGGCGCAGTACCGCAAACGGTTCAGCCATATCCTGGTGGATGAGTTCCAGGATACCAATACCGTCCAGTATGCCTGGTTGCGAGTGCTGGCCGGCAGTGACAGCCAGGTGGTCGCTGTCGGGGATGATGACCAGTCCATTTATGGCTGGCGTGGCGCGCGGATCGAGAATATCCAGCGTTTTTCCGAAGATTTCCCGGTTACCCGTATTGTGCGGCTGGAGCAGAACTACCGTTCCACTGCGACCATCCTTAAGGCGGCCAATGCCGTGATTGACAACAATCCGGGCCGGCTCGGCAAGGAGCTGTGGACGGCCGGCGAGCAGGGTGAGCCGATCGAGTTATATGCGGCATTTAACGAATACGACGAGGCGCGCCATGTGGTTGACCGCATCGCCGACCTGTTGCGTGATGAGCAATGCCGCCGGCAGGATATTGCCGTGCTTTACCGTTCCAACGCCCAGTCACGGGTGCTCGAGGAAGCCTTCCTGCGCGCCAATATGCCGTACCATATTTACGGCGGCCAGCGTTTTTACGAGCGGCTGGAAATCAAGCATGCCATGGCCTACCTGAAGCTGATTGCCAACCGCCTGGATGATGCTGCATTTGAACGGGTGGTGAACACGCCGGCGCGCGGCATCGGCAACAAGACGCTGGAACAGTTGCGCCAGTTTGCCCGTGATCACGGTTGCAGCCTGTGGCAGGCGGTTGATGGCCTGCAGGCAGCCGGCGAACTGCCGGGCCGGGCATTGAATGCGCTGCTGCAGTTCCGTGGCCTGATTGATGCGCTGGATGAAAAAGCCGTTGACCTGGTGCTGGAAGAGCTGGTTGAGCAGGTGATTGCCGGTTCCGGCCTGCTGGCCATGTTTGAGAAAGAGAAAGGTGAAACCGGCAAGAACCGTATCGACAACCTGCAGGAGCTGGTCAATGCGGCCGCCAGCTTTGATCAGGACGATAGCCTGGAGCTGTCGCCGCTGCAGCAGTTTCTGGATACGGCGGCGCTGGACGCCGGCGAGGGCCAGGCGGATGACTATGTCGACAGCGTACAGCTGATGACCCTGCACAGTGCCAAGGGGCTGGAATTCCTTTTTGTGTTCCTGGTTGGCATGGAAGAAAACCTGTTTCCCAGTCGCATGAGCCTTGATGAGCCGGGCCGGCTGGAAGAAGAACGCCGCCTTTGTTATGTCGGTATCACCCGTGCGATGAGAAAATTGTTCCTGAGCTATGCCGAAACGCGTCGTGTGTATGGTGATGAAAGCCATAACCCGGTGTCGCGTTTTGTGCGCGAGATACCGGCCGAGCTGCTGCACGAGGTGCGCATGCAACAGGCCATCAGCTGGCCGGTGTCGGCCCGCACCCAGCGGCCAGCGGTGGCGCAGCAGGTCGGCGGCCTGGCACTTGGCCAGCGGGTTTTTCATAACACCTTTGGTGAGGGGGTGGTTTTGCAGTTTGAGGGACAGGCCGACAATGCCAGGGTACAGGTGAATTTTGACCGGCAAGGCAGCAAATGGCTGGTATTGCAGTATGCA
This sequence comes from Pseudomonadales bacterium, assembly GCA_036568205.1. Taxonomy (GTDB): domain Bacteria; phylum Pseudomonadota; class Gammaproteobacteria; order Pseudomonadales; family DT-91; genus DATCSZ01. Next base: position 1,182 of record DATCSZ010000248.1, on the reverse strand, counting down.
AAACTGGAGGTGTTGTAATGACGCAATCACGCTGGAATATCGAGGCGCTGGCAATTCTGCTGTTGACGGCGGCACTGGTGACAGTATCTGCGGCTTATGTGCTTGAAAAGGCGCGCAGCAGTAAAAGTGGAAGTGGTGAGGGCGCTTCAGTCCATGCACCAGGGCAGGTTATTCACTGGCGCCTGGTCACCGCCTGGCCAAAAGGTTTTCCCGGTCTGGGAACAGCGCCCGAACGCTTTGCCGACATGGTCAGGGAAATGAGTGGCGGTCGCCTGGATATCCAGGTGTTTGGCGCCAACGAGCTGGTGCCGGCCATGGGGGTGTTTGATGTGGTGTCATCCGGCAGTGTCGAGATGGGCCATGCCGGCGCCTATTACTGGAAAGGCAAGGCGCCTGCGGCACAGTTTTTTACCACGGTACCGTTTGGCATGACAGCACAGGAGATGAATGCCTGGCTTTATTACGGTGGCGGAATGGAGCTGTGGCGTGAATTGTATGCGCGCTTTGACCTGATACCGCTGGCCGGCGGCAATACCGGTGTGCAAATGCCCGGCTGGTTCAACAAGGAGATTCATTCGCTGGCCGATGTGCAAGGGCTGAAAATCCGCCTGCCCGGGCTTGCCGGTGAAGTGTTTGGCCGGATTGGTGCGACAGCGGTAAATATTCCCGGCGGCGAATTATATACCTCGTTGCGTACCGGTGTGATTGATGCGGTTGAGTGGGTTGGTCCCTATAACGATATGGCAATGGGTTTTCACGAGGCGGCCCGTTATTATTATTATCCCGGCTGGCATGAGCCGGGCTCGACGTTGGAAATGATTGTCAATCGCCAGGCATTTGAGCGCTTGCCGCCAGACCTGCAGGCGATTATTGTGACGGCCGCACGCGCTGCCAACCAGGATATGCTCGACGAGTACACGGCAAAAAATATCGAGGCTTTGCGGGAGCTGGTTGATACCCACAAAGTGCAGTTGCGCCGCTTGCCGGATGATGTACTGCGTAGCCTGAAAAAAGCCTCCGATGAAGCGCTGCAGGCGCTGGTGGCCGATGATCCGTTTGCACGCCGGGTGTATGCATCCTACAGTCATTTTGCCACCGGTGTTGCCCAGTATCACCGGATTTCCGAGCAGGCCTATCTTGAGGCCCGCAGCATGGTGGATGAACAGCCGTAACCGGTTTTAC
>DATCSZ010000247.1:0-7259 GCA_036568205.1 Pseudomonadales bacterium | reverse complement strand
GCCATCGCTGTTGGTGCCGTCACGATCCGGTTCACAGACAAACGAAGGCACGTTGATGATTTGCCACTCAGGCTGGTTTTTCGGGTTGTAGCTGTCCGGTCGGATAAACATGTTGCGGGCAAACAGGCTTTGCCAGGCGGTTTCGGTGGTGACTTTCACCGGCAGGTAGAACTCGTTGTGGGCGCCGACGTGCAGGTGCTGCAGAAAACGGTTTTTGCCGGCCAGGTATTGCTCAACCCGGTTCCACAGTGCATCAAACTTGTCGGCGTCAAATGGCCGGTTGACCGAACCCCAGTCAATTTTGTCGGCGCTGCCGGCTTCCTTGACGATATAACGGTCGGCCGGTGAACGACCAGTACGCTTGCCGGTGGTAACCAGCAGTGCCCCGGTATCTGCAAGAATGCCCTCGCTGGATTGAATGGCGTGCTCTACCAGCTGAGCAGGGCTCAAATCTTGAAATACATGGGTGTCTGTGGTCATGGCAGGTTCCTAAGCGTTCGATCGGGAAAAATAATGATTATCAGTGCCCGGAAAGGCGGTGGCGCATTATCGCAAAAAATGGCCGTCCAGGTGAAGGCGCGGCGGCCACTTTTTACACAAAAACTGGTTTGCCCTGGCCTAATGCAGGGTTTCGGATGCGCCGCCCTGCAGCAGGCTGAGGATTTCTGCGCGCGGAAACTGGTAACGCTGGTGACAGAAATGGCATTCGGTTTCAATGATTTCCTGTTCGTCGGCCAGCTCCATCAGCTGCTCGCGGCCGAGGCTTAACAGCGCCCGCTCCATGCGTTCATGACTGCAGTGGCAGTGAAAACGGACCGGTCTTGGCTCAAACAGCCGCAAAGGCTCCTGGTGGAACAGGCGGTGCAACAGGGTTTCGCTGTCCACGCTGGTCATTTCGTCGGCGCCCAGTGTGCTGGCCAGGTGGATCATGCGTTGCCAGTCCTCCTCACGCTGTTCGGCATCCTGGCAGCGATTCGCCGGCAGTGCCTGCAGCATCAGGCCACAGGCCCGCTGTTCGTTGGCGGCAAGGAAAAACCAGCTGGGCAGCTGTTCGGAACGGGCAAAGTAATTGGCCAGGCTGTCGGCCAGGCTGGGCTGGCCCAGTTCGACAATGCCCTGGTAACGGTTGCCCTGCTCCGGTTCTATGGTAATGGCAAAGCTGCCGCTGCTGAACAGTGACGCAAAATCGGCCGGCACAATATCGGCATCACCGCGCACGATGCCGCGATAAGCCAGGTCGTGGGTACATTCACTCATGATCATCGACACGCCGTGATCGCCGCGCGCCTGCAGCGACAACAGGCCGGCAAACTTGATATGGCTGGTCAGCAGCAGGTTGGCTGCCAGAAACTGGCCCAGCAGCTGGATCTGGCCATCGCTGTAGGTCTGGCCCTGCAGCAGTTCGTGCCAGCTGCTGTCGAGGCTGACAATGGCGCCACGGATATCGGTGTTGTCGAACAGGAAAGTCTGCAGGGTATCGGTGCTCATCAGTGATCCTGGTGTTGTTTCAGTTGCATGATCTGGCGACGGTCTTTTTTGTCCGGGCGGCTGTCCGGTGCGGTGTTTTTTTGCTGGCGCCGCCGGTCCGCCTGCTGCTCGCGTGCTGCCAGGCTTTGTTCCGTTTCCCGGTACAGGGTCTGCGCAACACTGGCTGGTCCCCGGCGGTCGCTGAGTGCCAGCACAATGACGGTCTTTTCGTCCAGCCCCTGGCGAATTTGCAGTTCGGCACCAATGGCTACCTGCTTGCTGACCTTGCAGCGATCACCATCGTAATGCACCTTGCCGCCTTCGATAGCCTGTTTGGCCAGTGAGCGGGTCTTGAAAAACCGCGCCGCCCACAGCCACTTGTCCAGTCGTGTGCTGTCAGTCATCGGGCATGATCTCGTCAAAATGATTGAAGGCCGGGTACTTCAGGGTTTCACGTGGCGGCTTCTGTGAATCCGGCTGGCGGATGGTCAGCAGGTGGCCGATGCCGAAATCGGCAGCACAATCGAGGATAGGTTCGCTGTCGTCAATCAGCAGCGTGCGTGCCGGGTCAAACCGGTAGTCGGCATGCAGTGCCTCCCACAGCGTCATGTGTTCTTTCGGCACACCATAGTCATGGGTGCTGATCATCGCATGGAAATGATGATCGAGCCGGGTTTTTTCCATTTTCAGGTCGAGGCTGTCGCGATGGGCATTGGTGACCAGCAGCAGCTGCTTGCCGAGGCTGCGCATACGTGCCAGGAAAGTGTCGGCAAAAGGGCGCAGCGCAATCTTGGCATCCACATCGCGTTTCAGGCCGGCGATATCCAGCTGCAGCTCCTGCGACCAGAAATCCAGGCAGTACCAGTTAATGCTGCCCTTCTCCTGCTCAATACGCTGGTGCAAAAAGGCTATCGCTTCTTCTGCACTCAGGCCGAAGGTTTCGCCGTATACCCGCGGCAGGTAGTGCAGCCAGAAATGGTTGTCAAAATGCAGGTCGAGCAGCGTGCCGTCCATGTCCAGCAGCAGCGTGTCGATCGGTTGCCAGTCAAACGTCATTGGAATCCGGGTTATAAAGGGGTGATTTTTAATAGCGTATCAAAGGGTCAAATGTGGGGACATTTCCGTTACCATCAAGACCAGCACTGAATGCAAAGGGAGTTTGTCATGCTTGATACGCCCAACAGCCTGAAACCGGCTTTCCGCATCAAGAATAAAGTAAAACCGCTGGATCAGCAAAAGCTGCACAATGCCAACGCCTTGCGTGAGGAACTGTTGCGCGACATGCTGGCGCTGGAAGCACAGCGGCAACAGCTGGAGCTGGACGGTAATGCAGTGGATTTTGCCATGTTGCAAAGTTATCGCGAGATGATCCACAGCCGCCGACAGCTGCTGGCGCAGCTGGAGCATCAGCGCGGCTGACGGGCCTGCTCGCTGTCATGGCGGGACAATAGTTCGTCCAGGGTCAGCAGGTAACCATCACTGAATGTCGCCATAAAATAATTTACGGCCGGCATGTCCAGTGCGCGGATGCGACGTTCGGTGTCTGCCAGTGCAGTCTTGAACTCCCGGTTGCCGGCCTGCATCTCACTCTGGCATTTCAGCCAGGCACTGATGATATCCGCTGCCTTGATAAAGCGTGCTGTCTCCGGGTCGATCAGCGTGTGCAGCAGCAACGGCGCATAATGTGCCTGCAGAGTACCGGGCAGCAGGCGCAGCAATTCGTGCTCGGCCTCATGCTCGATTTCCTGGTAGGCCTGGCGAATCTTGTCGGAGTGATACTTGATCGGCGATGGCAGGTCGCCGGTGATGATTTCCGAGGCATCGTGATACAGGGCGGCGGTGGCCACCCGGCAGGCATCAATATTGCCGTGATAGTGCTGGTTATGGATCACAGCCAGCGCATGGGCGATGGTCGCCACCTGCCAGCTGTGTTCCATCACGTTTTCTTCGTCAATATTGCGTTTCAGCCCCCAGCGCTTGATCCAGCGCAGGCGGCCGAGATAGGCAAAAAACCGGCTTTGTTCAGCCATTCAGCGGGCCATCGCCTCGCGTTCCTTGTTGATCAGGAATTCGGCCACTTTCAGCATGTCTGCCTGGCTGCCTGCCAGGGCACCGGCAATGCGGTATTTGCCATTGACCACCAGCTCCGGTGTGCCCTGCATGCGATAGCTGGCAGCACGTGATTCGGCAATGCTGACCTGGCTGTTCACACCAAATGAATTGAATGTGCCCTGGAAGGTTTTGCTGTCGATACCGTACTTGGCAAAAAAGTTTTCAATGCTGGATTCGTTGCGAAAACGCTGGCGCTCAACATGCATGGCATTAAAAAACGCCTGGTGGGTCTGGTCGAGAATGCCCAGTGCCCTGGCGGTATAGAAGGTCTTGGCATGCAGTTTCATGGTGTCGTTCCACAGTGCCGGCATCTGGTGGAAATCAACATCCTCAGGCAGGCTTTTTTTCCAGCTGGCCAGCATCGGCTCGAAAGTAAAACAGTGTGAACAGCCGTACCAGAACAGCTCGACTACCTCGATCTTGTTTTTGTCGCGGGTAATCACCGGGTTTGGCAGTACTTCATAGTGCTGGCCGGCAACATAGTCTTTGGCGCTGGCAGCCTGCACGCCCAGCAGCAGTGACAGAAAAGTGGCGATGGCAATTCTCAGCATGTGAATGCTCCTGTTTTTTGGATAGTGCGTTGTTGGAATAACAAAGCGGCAAAAGGTTTAACAGCAAAAGCGCGACTGTAGCAAATGCACGCCGGCATTTGTAGCCGCATCAGCTGCCATCAGCCAGGTAGGCATCCTTCAGCCGGCAATAATTGCTGGCTGAATAGACAAAATACTGTTTTTCGCGCTCACTCAGCGGCCGTACCTGGCGGGCCGGCGAGCCGGTATACAGGTAGCCGCTGGCCAGGTGCTTGCCGGGCGGCACCAGTGAGTTGGCGCCCACCACCACGTCATCGTCAATAATGGCGCCATCCATCACAATGCTGCCAATGCCAATCAGCACCCGGTTGCCGATCGTGCAGCCATGTACCACCACACCATGGCCGATGGTGCAGTCATCACCGATGACCAGCGGCCAGCCATCGCTATTGAACGGCCCGGCATGGGTGATATGGCAGACACTGTTGTCCTGGATACTGGTGCGGGCGCCGATGCGGATGCGGTGCATGTCGCCACGCACCGTGGTATTCGGCCAGATCGAGCTGTCATCACCGATCTCGACATCACCGATAACCACCGCCGAACGATCAACAAAAACCCGTGCACCAAGCTGCGGCTGGAGGCCGTTAAACGGACGCAGGCTGTGGCTGTTGAGTGAGTGAGACATGCTGCCCTCCTGTTTTGTGAGTCGTTATTGTGCATAAAAAGCCGGGCAAAAGCATGAGGGCTGGCAATTTGTGCACTGGCGGTCGCGAATTTTTGCCGGCAGCGGTAAACTGGCGCGCCAATCCACAGATGTAAACCGGTCATGCACACATTGTTCAATCTACCGCAATTTTCTGCCCTCGCAGTCGATACCATTGAGGCCGGCCTGGACACGATCCTGGCTGCCAACCGCCGCCAGCTGGACACACTGCTGGCGATCGGGCAGCCGGACTGGCACAACTTTGCCCTGCCCTTGCAGGCGATGGATATGGCGATTGAGGACTATTTTGCCCCGGTCAGCCACCTGAACGGGGTGCAGAACAGTGATGCATTGCGCGAGGTTTACCAGCGTTGTATTGCCAAACTGACGGAATACAGCAGTGATCTGGGGCAAAATAGCGCCCTGTATGCGCAGTACAAAAAGCTGGCCGACAGTCCGGCGTTTGCCGGTTTCAGCCCGGCACAGCAACAGTGGCTGCGTCATGCGCTGCGCGATTTCCATTTGTCCGGTGTGGATTTGCCGGATGACAAAAAAAACCGCTTCAAGGCGATCCAGGCACGGCTGGCCGAATTGTCGCAGACCTTTTCCAACCATGTGCTCGATGCCGGCGAGGCGTGGAGCAAAGCGCTTGATGATGTTACCGAACTGGCCGGCCTGCCGGCATCGGCACTGGCCATGCTGGCGCAAAAAGCGCAGCAGAAAAACCTGCCCGGCTATTTGCTGACGCTGGATTTTCCAGTCTACCAGGCGGTGATCAGCTATGCCGACAATCGCCAGTTGCGGCGCGAAATCTACCTGGCCTATATGACCCGTGCCTCGGATACTGGCCCGCAGGCAGGCCAGTTTGATAACAGCGCGGTGATGGTGGAAATCCTGCAGCTGCGTTATGAGCTGGCGCAGTTGCTGGGTTATGACAATTACGCAGTATGTTCGCTGGTCAGTAAAATGGCCGATTCGGTTGAGCAGGTCAGCGACTTCCTGCTGGACCTGGCTGACAAGGCCCGGCCGTTTGCTGAAAAAGAGCTTGAGGTGCTGGCTGACTATGCGGCCAGCGAATGCGCGATAGACCAGCTGGAAAGCTGGGATGTGGCCTACGTCAGCGAAAAATACCGCCAGCAGCATTTCCAGCTGTCGGAAGAGGCACTGCGGCCCTATTTCCCGCTGCCGAAAGTGCTTGACGGCCTGTTTGCCATTGCCGGCCGGCTGTTTGATGTCGATATCCGATGCCAGGACGGTGTGGACAGCTATCATGCCGATGCCCGGTTCTACCACATCTGTCGTGGTGACGAGGCCATCGCCGGCTTTTACCTGGATGCATTCGCCCGCGACAAAAAGCGTGGCGGTGCCTGGATGGCCGATTGCCGCAGTCGCTGGCAAAAAGCCGATGGCAGCCTGCAGCTGCCGGTGGCCTTCCTGACCTGCAACTTCCGCCCGGCGACCGGCGACCAGCCTGCCCTGCTCAGCCACAGCGAGGTGGAAACCCTGTTCCATGAATTCGGCCACGGCCTGCATCATATGCTGACCGGCGAACAGGTGGCCGGCATTTCCGGCATTGCCGGGGTGGAATGGGATGCGGTGGAATTGCCCAGCCAGTTCCTGGAAAACTGGTGCTGGGACCGCCAGGCGCTGGCACTGCTGTCCGGCCATGTTGAAACCGGCGAGCCGCTGCCGGCCGAGATGCTGGACAATATGCTGGCGGCCAAAAACTTCAATGCCGGCATGATGATGCTGCGCCAGATCGAGTTTTCCCTGTTTGACATGCTGCTGCACAGCGTCAGCCATATCCAGCATGCTGACCAGATCCAGGAACTGCTGGAGCAGGTACGAGACCGGGTGGCGGTGATCCGGCCACCGGACATGGTGCGTTTCCAGCACGGCTTCAGCCATATTTTTGCCGGCGGTTATGCCGCCGGCTATTACAGCTACAAATGGGCCGAGGTCTTGTCCGCCGATGCGTTCTCGCTGTTTGAAGAACGCGGCATTTTTGATGCACAGGCAGGCCAGGCGTTTTTGCACGAGGTGCTGGAAAAAGGCAGCAGCCGGCCAGCGGCTGAATCCTTCCGTGCCTTCCGCGGTCGCGATCCTGACACAACGGCGCTGCTGCGCCACAGCGGGCTGTTATGAAAAGGCGTTTTATTGCCGGTGCCGTCTGCCCGGCCTGTGAGCAGCAGGACAAAATCGTTATGTACGATGACGAATCCGGCCAGCGCTGGCGTGAATGCGTGGCCTGCGGATTCCGTGACCTGCTGATTGAACAGCCGGTGGCCGAGCCGAAAACCCGGGTTAACCAGCCGCTGCCCGGTGAAAAGCCGCTGGCGCATGAGGATGAAGTCAGCGTGGTATCGATTATCGACCCGAAAAAGCTGCACTGATCAGCGTGTTGCCGGCTGGTCGAGCGGGAAATCCTGCAGGGCCAGCGCTTG
>DATCSZ010000246.1:0-1022 GCA_036568205.1 Pseudomonadales bacterium | reverse complement strand
CTGCTGCCACACTTTGGCCGCTGACTGTCGGGCCGATCATTGCCCTGTTGCTGTGGCTGGCACTGGATCGCGTCAGCCTGATGCCGCTGTTGCACATTGTCGGCACCGGTCTGGGCGGTGGCCTGCTCTACCAATTCTGGTATTCACGTTTCGGTCGAGAGCAGAGTCAGGCCCTGGTGGTGGGGCAGCGCCTGCCGTCGTTGCAGCTTGCCGATGGTGATGGCAAACCGGTACATACCGACCAGCTGGCCGGGCCATTGTTGCTGATTTTCTACCGCGGCAACTGGTGTCCGCTGTGCATGGCGCAGATTCGTGAAGTGGCCGGGCAATACCGTGAACTTCACGCCCGCGGTGTTACCACCTTGCTGGTCAGTCCCCAGCCCCATGAAAACACCGCCAGTCTGGCCGAGCGCTTTGAGGTGCCGTTCCTGTTTCTGGTGGATGAGGGCAACCGGGTTGCCCGCCAGCTCGGCATCGTTGCCGAGAACGGCTTGCCAGCAGGGCTTGAGGTGCTGGGCTACGATAGTGATACGGTGATGCCTACGGTGGTGATGACCAATGCTGCCGGGGTGATTATCTTCTCAGACCAGACAGACAATTATCGGGTGCGTCCGGAACCGGATGTGTTCATCCGTATTCTTGATCAGGCAGGAGTGAACTGATGCGGGAAGATGTGCGTGAGTACTACGGTCAGACCTTGCAGGGCAGCAGCGATCTGCAGACCAACGCTTGCTGTGATCAACTGCCACCCAACTGGCTCAAGCCGGTGCTGGCGAAGCTGCATGACGAAGTCGTCAATCGCTATTACGGCTGTGGTCTGGTAGCACCGCAACTGCTGCAAGGTATGCGTGTGCTCGATCTTGGCTGCGGCAGTGGCCGGGATGTTTATGTGCTGTCAGCGCTGGTCGGCGAGCAGGGTGAAGTGGTCGGGGTCGATATGACGCCGGAACAACTTGAAGTGGCAGAGCGGCACAAGGATTTTCATCGTCAGGCGTTTGGCCATGGCCAGAGCAATGTCCGCT
>DATCSZ010000245.1:0-6824 GCA_036568205.1 Pseudomonadales bacterium | reverse complement strand
CAGCTGCAGGGCCAGTTGCAGCAGGTCAATGGAAAGCTGTTCGCCGGCCTTGTCCTCATATTGCGGGTCAATGGCGACTGCGATTTTCAGCGCTTGGGTCTTGCCTGGCCGGCACAGCCACAGCGGGGCCGGGCATTTGCGCAGCAGCTTCATGTCCATTGACTGGAAGCCGTGCCGCTGCTCATCCATGTCGGCTGCCTTGATCACCAGGTCGTGCCTGTGTTGCAGCAGGTGGCGGATGGTGGCCAGTGCCGGATGTTTATCGTCAAGCAGGGTGATGGAGACGGCCGGGGCGGGCAGGGCCAGCGCCTCGGCACTGCTTGCCAGGCATTGCTGCAGGTTGTCATGAATCGCCTGGCCATGTTTGCCGGTCAGCGGGTTTATCACCAGGCAGGACAATTCTGCATTGAAGGCGCGTGCAGCCAGCAATGCCTGCTGCAGGGCAGTCTGGTCGTTGATCGCAGCTTGATTGCTGACAAACAGGATTTTCTTGATCAGGCTCATGTCGGTATTCCACATAACGTTTTTATAGTATCTTGCCGGAAGCCCGGCATTGCAGCCAATGGACAACAAGCTTTTCAATTTCAACCGCCCATAAAATAACACTGGCAGCCAGAATAATCACGCCCCAGTCTGCCGGGCTGATGGCAGTAGTGCCAAACACCTGCTGTGACGGCCCCCAGTAGGTAAACAACAGCTGCAACAGCAGCACCATCACCACCGCCATGACAAACGGTTGCAGGCCGTCAAAAAAACGCCGGCTGAAGATGCTGTGATGTAGAAAGCGGCAGTTGAACAGGTACAGCATTTCAATCATCACCAGTGTGTTGACGGCCACCGTACGGGCATAGTCCAGCGAATGTTTTTCCAGGTAGTGATCGAACAACAGGAAGATGATAAATACACCACAACTGCCAACCAGCAGCAGGCGGCGCAGCAGCAGGGGAGTGATCAATCCCTGTGCGGCCGGCCTCGGTGGCCGCTGCATGATTTCCGGCTCGGCACGGATAAACGCCAGGGCCAGTGTCAGCGTGATGGCGGTTGCCATATTCACCCATAACACCTGCACGGCGGTAATCGGCAGGGTGGTGCCCAGCAGGATGGCCATCATGATCACGCCGGCCTCGGTCATGCTGGTGGGCATGATAAACAGGATGGCCTTGACGATGTTGTCATAGACGGTGCGGCCTTCGGCGACTGCCCGCGAGATGGTGGCAAAATTGTCATCGGTCAGTACAAAGTCGCTGGCAGCGCGGGCGGCATCGGTGCCTTTCTGGCCCATGGCCACACCGATATTGGCGCGCCGCAGGGCCGGGGCGTCGTTGACACCATCGCCGGTCATGGCCACGACATGGCCGTTTTTTTGCAAGGCGCGTACCAGCTGCAGTTTGTTTTCCGGGCTGGTGCGGGCAAAGATATCCACCTGCTCGGCAGCGTCTGCCAGGGCGGCATCGTCCATCACATCAATATCGCGGCCGGTCAGTACAGCCTCGGCATTCAGGCCCAGTTCGCGGCCTATCGCTGTCGCCGTGACCGGGTTGTCGCCGGTAATCATCTTCACGCGAATGCCAGCCGAATGGCAGTCACGGATGGCGGCAATGGCTTCCTGGCGTGGCGGGTCACTGATGCCAACCAGTGCCAGCATAATCAGGTCGTTTTCAATATGGTTATGCGCCAGCGGGCCGCCATCGTGAGGTTTTTGTGCCAGCGCCATCACCCGCATGCCTTGTGCGGCCAGCACGGTCAGCTGCTGTTGCCAATAGGCCAGGTCAATCGTCTCAATACCGTTTTCACCCATCTGGTAACGGCAAAAATCCAGCAGCCGATCCGGGGCTCCCTTGACGGCAATCCACTGGCTGTCAGTGCCGGTTTCAGCGTGTAAGGTCGCCATATAACGACGTTCGGTTTCAAACGGCAGGCTGTCCAGCCGGGCCACAAGGTCACCGTCAGACAAGCCGGCCTTCAGCGCCAGCACATGCAGCGCGGCTTCGGTAGGATCGCCAATGGCTTGCCATTGCTGGCGTTCATCGGCTTCCACTCGTGCGTTATTGCATAACAGCGCTACCCGGGCGGCCTTGCGTAATGCGCCTGGCTGGTTGTTGGCGCCGTCTTCAATCAGGTTGCCCTGTGGGTTATAGGCATCACCTTCAACCCGGTACTGGCCGCCGGCCAGGATCAGCCGGCGGGCGGTCATCGCATTGGCGGTCAGTGTGCCGGTCTTGTCAGAACAGATCACGTCGACCGAGCCGAGCACTTCCACTGCCGGCAAACGGCGTACCAGGGCATGTTTGTCCGCCATGCGCTGCACACCGATTGCCAGCGTGATGGTGACAATCGCCGGCAGGCCTTCCGGTATCGCGGCTACCGCAATGGCAATGGCGCCACGAAACATCTCTGCCAGGCTGTAATTGTGAACGGTAATGCCCAGCACCATGGTGCCGGCCGTTACCAGCAGGATCATTGCCGTCAGTTGCCGGCCAAAGGTGTGCAGTTGCAGCTGCAGTGGCGTGGCAGGAATGTTAACCTCGCGCACCAGATCGCTGATGGCACCGATTTCGGTATTCCGGCCGGTGGCGCTGACAATGCCCCTGGCGGTGCCTGCGGTAATCATTGAGCCCATGTAAGCCATGTTTTTGCGTTCAGCAAGCAGAGTATCAGCGGGCAGGGCGCCGATATTCTTGGTCACAGCCTGCGATTCGCCCGTCAACAGGGATTCATCACAATGCAGGTTTTTGCTCTCCAGCAAGCGCAGGTCGGCAGGCACCCGGTCGCCGGCCTCCAGCAGCACAATATCACCGGGAACCAGGGCCTTGCTGTCGATGCGTGCGGTTTTGCCATTGCGCAGCACTGTGCAGCGGGTTTCACTCAGTGACAAAATGGCGCGCAGGGCATTTTCTGCCTTGCCTTCCTGGATAAAACCAATCAGGGCATTGACCAGCACCACGGCAAAAATCACCGCACTGTCAACCAGGTGATCCAGCAGCAGGCTGATAACCGCACTGGCCAGCAGCACATAGATCAGGGTGTTATGAAACTGGCGCAGCAGCCGGCGCCAGGCAGGAACCGGCGGCGCCGGGGGCAGGTCATTGGCACCGAAGCTGGCCAGGCGTTGCTCGGCCTGTTCATGACCAAGCCCGCTATAGGCATTGCTATCCAGCTGACTGACGGTATCGGCGGCATCCAGCTGCCAGGCTGACAGCGTTTGCCTGGAGGCAGGTTGATCCATCATGGTGTTTGCCAATCAGTGTTTTTCGCTGAAGATGACAATCGGGATCACGCGGATGCCCCGCGTGCGGGCCCGGTATTCCTTGTATCCTTCATAGATTGCATCCAGCTGTGGCCACAGGGCATCGGCTTCCTCGGCACTGGCCGTGCGGCCAATCATGGTGCGTTTGCGATTGCCAATCTGTATCTGTACCTCAGGATTGGCCTGGATATTCTTGTACCAGAACGGCTCGGTAGAAAAGCCACCCTGTGATGCCACCATCACGACATCGTTACCCTGTTCAAGATATAACAGCGGCGTTTTGCGAGGTTCGCCGGTTTTGCGGCCAGTGGTGGTCAAAATGGCACAGGGCACACCGAGAAAACGGTTCCACAGGCGACCGCCGCTCAGCTCATAAACCCGTGTTTGCCATTTGCCGATACGTTTGATAAACCATTTGCCAAATCGCTCCTGTTTTGCACTCCATGGACCTATGTTGTCGTAATTTTTCTGTTTGTTCATGGCTTGTCCTTGGTAGGGGTCAAAACGGGACGACGGTTGGAACGCGGATCATCCCAGTCAAGTTGGTGCGGATCATACCAGCCCAGCTGCGTGATGACAGCATCACGGGTGGCAGGTGACAGGCTTTGCCACAGGCGCGCCAGTTCATCACGACCCTGTTGGCGTTTTTCCTCGCGGCTGGATTGCAGGCGGCGCTGGATATCCGGCAGGTGCAGTGCCTTCGACAGGCTGCCCTTGACCAGAATTTCCTCACCCAGGTATTTACGCCGGTGCGTGCGGCTGTCCAGCACGGCCGTGATGGCAACCGCCAGTTCAGCCAGTGCAGTCATATCCAGTTGTTCTATCGCCAGCATACCCACATCCGGTGCAACACATGCAGCAGGCTATTCTACCGGGTTTATACGGATAAAGTCATCGGCAGGGCCAGGCGACAAGAGGACGCTGGTGATCGAGGGATTACGCAATTTAACATAATATACATTATGCGCAATTGCGTGAATGGCAGCGCGCTGCGATTATTCCTGCAGCGCCTGGATTGCTTTACTTGCCAGGCCATCATCCGCAGGATCATCCGGTATCGGGAAATTGATGGTGGCGTGAATCCCCTGGTAACGGTGTTTGAGGATGTCACTGATGTCGTCATAAACACCCGATGGTACAAACGTATCCAGCATGTCATCGTTAACCAGGTCTGCCATTGTCGCCCAGTCGTTATTGCGGCTGCAGTCACGCAGGCGTTCGCCACGCTCCTGCCAGCCGAACAACTCAAGGCTGGGCCAGTAGGCTGGCGTTGAAAATAAAAACCCCAGCAACTTTCTGTATTTTTCCCGTTCTCTGGCAACAATCGCCTGATTGCGACCGGTCGCTACAAAATTACCCAGTAACAGGCGTATGTCCGCGGCATGTCGTGCGGACTTTTCAAGACCTGCCTGCAAACGCGGCAAAGTGACCTGCCGGATATAGTCAGCGGGCGTGTTGGTTGGATGCGTTATCATGCCATCGGCGGCCTCGCCGGCCAGCCGTGTCATCAAAGGCCCAACCGCACCGATAAAAATCGGTGGCAATGCACAGCTCAGTGGCCCCGGATTAAAAAAAGGCTGGAGCCGGGTAAACCGGTAATTGTCATTGACCAGGTTAAGCGGGGCATTATTCTGGAAGCTGTCAAAAATGGCTCGCAGCGACTCGACATAATCACGCATACGCGGCATTGGCGCGGTCCACCGGGTACTGTAACGCTCCTCAATATTGGCTTTCACCTGTGTTCCCAGGCCCAGCTCAAACCGGCCTGCCGACATGCGCTGTAAATCCCAGGCGGCAATGGCAACAACCATTGGGCTGCGCGGGAATGCCACCAGCACCCCCGTGCCCACGGTTAAACGGCTTGTTGCATTCAGGGCCAGGGCTGATAACAACAAGCCATCGTGTAATGCATCCGGCACATTCAGGCCATCAAAGCCGATGGCTTCTGCACGGCTGGCCAGTGCAGCTATCCTGTCTGGCCCGCAATCTTCCGGGGTATTGGCATAAACCTTGAACATACACGCTCTCCACTCGATTGGCTTGCCGATCGTGCTGCCTGACGATGGCGGTATACAGCACGGTGGTATACTCTACCCCACTGCGGATTGACATCAAACCTGACAAGGACATGCCCCATGACCAGCCAGCGCATTACCGTTATCGGCAGCGGCTTTGCCGGACTCAGTGCCATTCGTGCCCTGCGCAAGCAGGACAAAACAGTCGCCATTACGCTGATCTCGCCGCGTGCCGAGTTGCATTACCTGCCGGGCATTATCTGGATACCGGCCGGCTTGCGCCGCCGTGAGCAGCTGGTCACCCCGCTGGACAACTTTTTGCGGCGCATGAACGTACAGCATGTGGCCGCCGACGTCACCGGCCTCAGCGACGATGGCCGGCAGGTTTTCACCGGCGCCGGCGATATTGCCAATGACGGGCTGATCATTGCCAGCGGCGGTCGTTTTATCAAAAAACTGCCGGGCATTGAACATGCCATCACGCCCTGTGAAGGCATTGCTGCCGCTGAAAAAATCCGTGACCGGCTGGCACGAATGACAGGCGGCACCATTGCCATTGGCTTTGCCGCCAATCCGAACGAACCGGCCGCGATGCGCGGTGGCCCGATGTTTGAATTCCTGTTTGGTATCGACACCCTGCTGCGCCGCCAGCGACGCCGGGAAGCATTCCGGCTGGTATTTTTCAGCCCGGCCGCTGAACCCGGCAAGCGGCTGGGCGACAAAACCGTCGCGCATCTGCTGGCAGAAATGCAAAAGCGCGATATAGCCACCCATCTGGGCCACAAGCTGGTGCGCATTGAAGCCGACAAGGTGGTGACTGAAGGCGGCGTGCTGGCCGCCGACCTGATCCTGTTTATGCCGGGCATGACCGGCAATGCCTGGTTTGACAAAACCAGCCTGCCACGCTCGGCTGGCGGGCTGATAAAAGCCGATGCCAATTGCCGGGTGCAGGGTCTGGACAATGTGTATGTAGCCGGTGATGCCGGCAGTTTCCCCGGCCCGGACTGGATGCCAAAACAGGCCCATATGGCTGACCTGCAAGCTGTGGCTGCCGCCACTAACCTGCTGGCGTCACTGGCCGGCAAGCCTGCTACTGCCAGCTTCAACACTGAACTGATGTGCATTATTGATTCGCTGGATGCCGGCACCCTGGTCTGGCGCACCGAAAAGCGCATGCTGATGTTGCCCCCTGCCCGGTTCTGGCACTGGGTCAAGCGTGCTTTTGAATGGCTTTATTTGCGGCGTTATCGTTAGGCCTCGGGACAGCCGGAAAAAAGGGCTGCCATGGCAGGCAGCCCTTTTCCTGACCGATATATCAGGGGTTCACCGGGTGTTTGATTCCTTCGGTTATGCCGTTGATATCAGCGCCGTTAAGGCCAATTTCTGCCAACAATGAATCAAGCAATGGTGCCTGTGCCCGATAGCGTAAGGCACTATTGACCATCTGGTCTGCCAGTGAACCGCCGGAGCTTTCCGGATCTGCACCGGAGGAAACGGCCTGGCCATTCATGCCATTGACCTGCAAAATCTTGATGTCGCTGATCTGCTCCATCGGCTTGACA
>DATCSZ010000244.1:0-1989 GCA_036568205.1 Pseudomonadales bacterium | reverse complement strand
CACCCATCACCAGTGCCAGTGACGGATCCCAGTCGCCGGCCAGATCCAGGAAGCCCAGAACCTTGTGCGGGTTGGACAAGCCGGAAACGATCAGGCCGATGCCAAACAGCAGGCCAACCACAAAAGCGGAAATCAGGTGTTTTTGCATGGCTCAGGCTCCCATCAGGTGGCGGACAACAAACACAGTGACAAAACCGGTGGCCATAAATGACACGGTGGCCACCAGTGAACGCGGCGACAGCCGGGAGATACCACAAACCCCATGGCCGCTGGTACAACCGGCACCATAACGGGTGCCGATGCCGACCAGGAAACCGGCTGCCACCAGCATGGGATAGCCGGCATCAATACGGATTGCCGGCATGTCAGCAACCAGCATCCAGGCTGCCGGTGCGCCGATCATGCCGGCCAAAAAGGCAACACGCCAGGCGGTATCACCCGGTGGCAGGCGGGTGAGCAGGCCGCCGAGAATGCCGCTGATGCCGGCGATACGGCCATTCAAAAGGATAAACAGCGCGGCGGCAAGGCCAACCAGGCCGCCGCCGGCCAGCGCGCTCCATGGGGTAAATGCATTCATGTCGATGTTCATCAACGGCTCCTCGGGGTTTAGTGGCAGAATTGTCGGTAAAGTGTTTGCAGCATCGCCAGCACAGCCGGGTCGCTGACATGGTAATAAATGTGTTTGCCGTCCCGGCGCGGAGTGATCAGGCCGTTACGGCGCAAAATGCCAAGATGCTGTGACAGGTTGGGCTGGTGAATATCCAGCTTGTCTTCCAGCTCACTGACACACAGTTCCTGCTGGCTTAACTGGCACAATAACAGCAAACGATCCTCGTGGCTCAGCGAACGCAGCAGTTTGACGGCATCGCCCGCCGCATCACGCATTTGCTGTATATTGAGGTCACTGGTGTCTGGCATGTCGGGCATCTCGTGAATATGCATGAAAATATTATATTGTTATTTATAATATGTTCAAGTATATTCTAATAAAGATTTATCTTATAAAGGAGCGAGCACATGAAACCGATCGTCCAGGCCTTTTTTGATGCGGATACCGAAACCTACAGCTACGTGGTCTATGACAAACCCAAAGGCCATGCTGCGGTGATCGATACCGTTCTCGATTTTGATCCCAAATCCGGCCGTACTTCAACCGACGGTGCGCAGCGTATTGTGGATTTTGTGCGCCAGCAGGAATTAACCGTCGACTGGATGCTGGAAACTCATGCCCATGCCGATCACCTGTCGGCAGCACCGTTTGTGCGCGACGAAGTGGGTGGCAAAATTGCGATCGGTGAAAATATCCGTGCGGTGCAGGCGATTTTCCGCGATGTGTTCAACCTGGAAAAGGCCTTCCTGCCGGATGGCAGCCAGTTCGACAAGCTGTTCAGCGACGGTGAAACCTTTAGTGTGGGCGAGCTGCAGGGGCGGGTGATTTATACCCCGGGCCACACCCCGGCCTGCATGGCCTGGCAGATTGGTGATGCGGTGTTTGTCGGCGATACCATCTTTATGCCGGATGTCGGCACTGCACGTTGTGATTTTCCCGGCGGCAGTGCGTCTACCTTGTACCAGTCGATCAGGAAACTGCTGGCACTGCCGGACGAAACCCGCTTGTTCATGTGCCATGACTATCCACCGCAGGGCCGTGGGCATGAATACGAGACCACTGTTGGCGAGCAGAAAAAGCACAATATCCACGTGCATGACGGCATCAGCGAGGCCGAGTTTGTCAAAATGCGCGAAGCCCGTGATGCCACGCTGGACATGCCACGGCTGATCCTGCCATCGATTCAGGTCAACATCCGCGCCGGGCAGATGCCGCCCGCCGAGGATAATGGCGTGACTTACCTGAAGATTCCGTTGAACCAGCTGTAAACCTGGTATCCGGTCAACGGGGGGGCTTGTCGCCCCCCCGATGACCGGATACCGGGTTTACAGCTGGTTCAACGGAATCTTCAGGTAAGTCACGCCATTATCCTCGGCGGG
>DATCSZ010000243.1:0-1037 GCA_036568205.1 Pseudomonadales bacterium | reverse complement strand
GTTGGCTTTCAGCTCAGGGTAGGCTTCCATCACCATATTAAGGCGCCCCAGGGCAGAACCCAGCTGGCCCTCGGCACGCCCCAGTGCATTCAGCGATGCCTCATCGCCGGCATTGGCAGCCTTCAGCCCGGCCAATGCGGTATTGCGGGCAGAAATTACGGCATCGAGGGTTTCCCGCTCGTGTTTCAAATAGCCTTTGGCCGTTTCCACCAGATTGGGAATCAGGTCGTAACGGCGTTTCAGCTGCACATCGATCTGGGCAAAGGCATTCCTGAACCGGTTTTTCAGCACCACCAGCTTGTTGAAAATGCCGATGATCAGGAACACCACCGCAATGATTGCCCCCCAGAAAATCATCATGCCTGCCGTCATCTGCAATCCCTCTTGTCGGTTATGGTAATCGCAGCATGGTAGTACAGTTTCTGACACCCCACCAGTGATGGCATAACGGTTTTTGGCACGCGCCGGCCGTGCTAGAATGCCGCTTTTTTCCCAGCATGACAGGATTTGCCATGACCACACTGAACAATGTCACCCTGGATGAAATCCAGATAGGCCAGAAAGCCCGCTACAGCAAAACCTGCACCGAACAGGACATCCTGCTGTTTGCCCATGTATCCGGCGATGTCAATCCGGTCCACCTGGATGAGGCCTTTGCCAGCAGCACCCAATTCGGCCAGCGCATTGCCCACGGCATGTACACCGGCGCACTGGTCAGTGCCGCACTGGCCATCGAGCTGCCGGGTCCCGGCACTATCTATCTTGGCCAGGAGCTGAAATTCCGCGCCCCGGTATTTATCGGCGATACCATCACGGTTGAACTGGAAGTGGAAAGCATCCGCACCGACAAGGCGATTGTTGGCCTGCTGTGCACCTGCAGCAAACAGGATGGCACCGTCGTCGCCAGTGGCAAGGCCACGGTCATTGCCCCGCGCGACAAAATCAGCATTGAGGCGCCTGCCCTGCCCGCCATCAGCCTGGGCTGAACATGCAGCACCAGCCGCTGGAAACCGCCGCCATCGAATGGCGGGACCAAC